>CAZJYB010000119.1:0-13330 GCA_964549865.1 uncultured Anaerolineaceae bacterium | reverse complement strand
ATGTAGCCGTCGGGTCCAGCGGGCTGCTTGTGCTGGTGGGCGGGCGGGTGGGGGTGGGTGTGACAAGGTTGACCGGGATCACCAATAACTGGCCCACTTGAATGGCGTTTGGATCGGTGATACTGTTCTCCTTGATGATCTCTTCTTCCGTGCTATTGAATTTTGAGGCGATACCGGCCAAAGTGTCGCCAGGCTGTACGGTGTAATTGATCTTTGTGCCGCGCGGTAGGTCTGGCGGGATGGGTGTGGCGGTTGGCAGCGGTGCTCCTGGGGCAGGGAGCGTTATGACTTGTCCGGGAGAAACGATCCCTGTAGATGGATCGATCCCTGTACCCTTCTCTTCGTCGTATGGATTTAGCAACAATATCCAGGCGATCCCATCTTCCCCAAGATTATATTTTTCAACGATCAGCGCGAGATAATCGCCTTCCTGAACGGTGTATGTAAACGGTGTTGAAAAAGTTGGTGTTGGCGTGAGCGTGGGTGTCAATGTGATCGTGGGGGTTTCAGTGGGTACAGACGTGTTCGTTTGGGTAAATGTCACCGTGGGTGTGGGGGTTTCAGTGGCAAACAGCGCGCCAATCGGTTTATCCGGTCCTGAAAGCCAGACGATGAGCATAATCACGCCGCCAAGCACAAAGATGCCCGCAGCGATGGAGATAATATTCGGGTTTCGTCGCTGTCTTCGTTTGCGGTACGAATTGATCACGTCTGAAGACGACGGAGAAATGGGCGGTCTGTTATTCATTAAAGTTTCCTTTATGGGCGCCCTGTAATGAGGCGCTTCTATTCTTCGCAATGTGAAAATAATTCTACCTGAAAATCAGTTGTTGTGTGGGAGGGGATGTGAGAGACTGATGAAAGAGATGAAAACAAAATAAGTGCGCTCAAATATCTTCGCGTAGTCACGGGATTGTTTTATGAATTAATAAAGAGAAAAGATGGTTTAGGTACCATCTTTTCTCTTATTTCATGTGTGCCTTTAAGTATTTCCCCGTATAAGACTCTTTGACCTTCATCACCTGTTCCGGTGTACCTTCGGCAAGTAACTCGCCTCCGCGATCTCCGCCTTCAGGCCCGAGGTCGATCAGCCAGTCTGCAACCTTGATGATGTCGAGGTTATGTTCGATGATCAAAACAGAGTTGCCTGTATCTACAAGTCTTTGCAGAACTTCGATCAACTTGTGCACATCCGCGGCATGCAAGCCCACAGATGGCTCATCGAGAACATACAGCGTGCGTCCCGTTGCGCGGCGCGACAACTCCTTGGAGAGCTTTACGCGCTGCGCTTCACCGCCGGAGAGGGTCGTTGCAGGTTGGCCTACCCGCACATAGCCCAGGCCGACTTCCTGTAACAAACTTAATTTACTGAACATCGGCGGATAATTCTTGAACTCTTCCAATGCATGTTCCACGGTCATATCCAGCACATCGGAGATCGAGTATTTGTCCCTGAACAGGACCTGCAGCGTCTCGTGGTTGAAGCGCTTGCCGTGGCATACATCGCAGGGGACGTAGACATCGGGCAGAAACTGCATTTCGATGCGCAGCTCACCCTGTCCCTGACATGCCTCACAACGACCACCATGAACGTTGAAAGAGAATCTCCCCGGTTTATAACCGCGCACTTTGCTCTCGGGCAGTTCCGCGTACAACTTTCTGATCTCATCGAACAGGCCCGTATACGTGCCCGGATTCGAACGCGGCGTGCGCCCGATCGGAGATTGGTCAATATTGATGATCTTGTCGAGGTGTTGGATGCCTTCAATTTTTTCATGTTCGCCCGGGCTGGTGCGCGCGCCCATTAACTTGGCAGCCAGGGCGTTATACACAATATCGCTCATCAACGTGGATTTACCGGAGCCGGAAACACCCGTGATGCAAACCAATTTTCCAAGTGGGATCGAGATATTTACACCCTTCAAATTGTTCGCGGATGCATTCACGATCTTCAGCGATTTGCCGTTTCCTTCCCGCCTCTTCTTCGGGACCTCGATCCGTTTGCGCCCCGAAAGATATTGTCCTGTTAACGACTTTGGGTGCGCCAGGATCTGCTTCGGAGTGCCCTCTGCGATCACCTGTCCTCCGTGTTCGCCCGCGGCAGGGCCGAGGTCCACGATCCAATCTGCTTCACGGATCGTTTCGTCGTCATGTTCCACGACAAGAACGGTATTCCCCAGATCCCGCAGGCCTTTTAATGTTTCCAGCAATCTTGCATTGTCGCGCGGATGCAGCCCGATGGAAGGTTCATCCAGAACATAGAGTACGCCGACCAGGCGCGAGCCGACCTGAGTGGCGAGGCGGATGCGTTGCGCCTCGCCGCCGGATAAGGTCACAGCCGAACGATTAAGTGTTAAATAATCCAAACCTACATTTACCAAAAAAGACAACCGTTCGCTGATCTCTTTGATGACGCGTTCCGCGATCGTCCTTTGTTTTGAAGTGAGCGGCGAATTTTTGCCGGAGATCTTCTTGGCCCAATCAAGGGTTTTCAACACCGGCCAGGATGTGGCTTCGATGATATTGACATTGTCGACGGTGACAGCCAGCGCGGCAGGGTTGAGTCTCTTGCCTCCACAAGTGGGGCAGGGACGGTCTGACATGAACTCTGAGATCTTTTCGCGTATATATTCTGAATTTGTCTCTTTATATCTTCGTTCAAGGTTGGTGATCACGCCTTCAAACGCACGCGTAAACTTGAACTCGTTTCCATTCGAGTTTTTGTAAGACATCTGGATCTGCTTCTCGCCGGTTCCGTATAGAACGATGTTTAGCTGTGCTTTTGTGAGATCGCGTATGGGCGCGTCCAGGTCGATCTTGTATGCTTTCGCTGCGGCTTGCAGGCCCTGCCAGTAGTAGCCGCCTTCTTCCTTCGGCCCACTCCACTCCATGCTGGCGATCGCACCCTCATTCAGGGACCTGTCAAAATCTGGAATGATGCGTTCCGGGTCGATCTCCAATTTGGAGCCAAGCCCCTGGCAATCCGGGCAGGCGCCTTGAGGCGTGTTGAAAGAGAAAGTGCGCGGTTCAACTTCCGAAATGCTGATGCCATGCTCCGGGCAGGCCAGGTGTTCCGAAAAATGGACATCCTCTTTTTTATCGGCAAGGTTAACGGAGACATAGCCTTCGCCAAATTTAAGCGCGGTTTCAACCGATTCGGTCAATCGGGTGCGCGCGGCCCTCTTTTCATCTTTATCGCCATCATGTGAAATGACGAGGCGGTCTACAACTGCCTCGATGGTATGCTGTTTGTAGCGATCGAGTTCAATTTCGTCGTCGAGTGAATGAACAGCGCCATCCACGCGTGTGCGCGTAAAACCTGATTTCCGAATTTCCTCAAAGACAGCCTGGTAGGTTCCCTTGCGGGCGCGTACCAATGGAGAAAGAATGAGCACGCGCGTGCCATTCGGGAGTTTCTCGATCTTATCCACGATCTCCTGTGCAGATTGTTTGACCACTTCGCGTCCACATACGGGGCAGTGCGGAATCCCTGCGCGCGCAAACAGCAGGCGCATGAAATCGTAAATTTCAGTGACAGTGCCAACCGTCGAACGGGGATTGTGCGATGTGGATTTTTGGTCGATCGAAACTGCTGGCGAGAGGCCATCGATGTAGTCTACATCGGGTTTGTCCATTTGCCCGATGAATTGGCGCGCATAAGCAGACAATGACTCCACGTAACGGCGCTGGCCCTCCGCAAAGATCGTGTCAAAGGCAAGGGAGGACTTGCCCGACCCCGATAAGCCGGTGATAACAACGAATTTATCACGCGGGATCTCAACGGTGATATTTTTTAGATTATGGACGCGTGCGCCCACCACACGAATGACATTGGCTGACATAGGTTAACCTTGATTGGGTTTTGAAAATCGAAGCGATTATAGCACATTTGTTTCATTTATTGAATTGTCGGCCCGTAGATGATTTGCAGGAGACATACCATTATGCAGGCAAAACTTAATTATACCAACAGCTCATCATTCCCAATAAAAAAAGCAATGAGCTCTCAGGTCTCATCGCTTTTTGCGGGTTGTAGTGGATTTATTTTTCCGGAACACTTCTTATTGGTAATGTGGTTACTAATACTTTGTCCACGCGGCGGCCGTCCATGTCGATCACCTCAAAGCGCAGGTCATGCCATTCGAAATAATCAGCAGTTTGAGGCACGCGCCCGAGCGAGACCATTACGAATCCGCTCAAGGTTTCGTACTCATCCTCGTGCGGGAGGGCATCCAGTTTGAAGATCTCCTTGAATTCATCGTTTGCGATCATGCCATCCAGCAGCCAGGAGCCATCCTGCCTTTGCGTTGCCTGAGGCTCATCGAACTCGATTTCGCCGACGATCTCCTCAAGAATGTCATGGATGGTAATGATGCCTTGCAGGCCGCCGAACTCGTCGATCACCAGGAGCAGTTCAGTTCCTTTTTCCTTGAAGATCTCCAGCGCCCGTGAAGCGAACATTGTTTCGGGAATAAAGTAGGCGGGCTTGAGCAGATCTTTCAACTTTATTTCCACGCCAGACAGGCTTTGGACGAGCAGGTCACGCGATTTGACAATGCCCAGGATCGTTTCAAGCGAATGCTGTCTTACAGGAAAACGTGAATATTCGCTCTCCGCGATCTTTGTGCGGACCTCATCGATATTGTCGTCAACATCAAGCCAGACGACCTCGGTCCGCGGGGTCATCAATGAATAGACCCGCTGATCTCTCAAGCTGAATACACCCTCGACCATGTCCTGTTCCGCTTCTTCGAAGACCCCAGCTTCTGTACCCTGACTCATCAGCATTTGGAGTTCTTCTTCTGTGATGGGGGGTTCTGTGGAAGCTTTGATCCCGATCAATCGCAAAACAAAGTTGGTTGCGATACTCATCAACCTGATGAATGGATAAAAAACGATTGAGATTAAAAGCATTGGCCCGGCCACAATTCTGGCAATGTTTTCAGGGCTGTGAATGCCGAGTCTTTTTGGCACCAGTTCGCCGATCCAGATGGATAAGACGGTAATGGATAGAACCACAATTCCCAGCGCAATTGATTCGCTGTATTCGGCCAGATAAGGGATCTGTTGAAGCCATGTCGCCAGTGCCTCAGATATGGTTGCGCCGCCGACCGCGCCGGCCAGGACGCCGATCAAAGTAATGCCAATTTGCGTGGTGGACAGAAAAATATTTGGATCCTGGAGTAATTTTAAAGCCAGAGCCGATGGTTTATCTCCATCTCCGGCCTTTTGTTGCAGGCGCGCTTTTCGTGACGCGACCAATGCCGCTTCTGACATGGCCAAAACGCCATTGACCAGGATCAGCACAAGGATTGTCAGTATTTCATTGCCAATACTCATGTTTTCCTTTACCTACCATACTTACATTTAACTGCTGCAAGCGCGTTTATACGCGCCTTGACCGGGGTTGAATTGTTTTCTCTGTTAATGGGACTTAAATCAGGTTCTGTGGGAATTTCAGGCATGATATTTGTGCGTAATTCTTTTCGGCCCTTATTGTACCTGATAGTTACTTCTTTTTCTCAAACTTATTCTCGATACACTTCAATCGTTCATTCAGGCGTGCATGGCTGCGTGTGACGACCAGGGGATGAGCATCGCCAGCGCAAGCAGTGCACAGGTCACAGACGCTTCCAGGATGCCGATGAGGAACGTCTTACTCTACCTCAATACCTTTCCCAGCCTTTACTTCCCCGATGACCCAAACCGACTGATCTAATTCTTTTGCACGGCTTTGAAAGTTTTTCAGCTTTTCAAGCGGGACTCCAAGTAAAAGTCCGCCGCTGGTTTGTGGATCGAAGAGTAGCATTTGAGCGGGTTCGCCCAGTTTTTCATCAAAATGTACATTCTTATCAAAATACTTTTTATTATCGAAGGCTCCGCCTGGGAAGATGCCCTTTTCTGCATAAACACGAGCACCGTTGAGGAACGGAATTTTTGAATATTCGATGTGAAGTGAAACGCCTGAAGCGTTTGTCACTTCTGTACCATGCCCGAGCAAACTGAACCCGGTGATGTCCGTACCACCGCGCAAGTCGAACTCCGTGGCGAGCTGGCCGGCAGCCTTGTTCAGGCGGGACATCGACTCAATCGCTCCCTGTATATGCGCGTTTTCAACCTTCTCCTGCTTAAGCGCGGTAGCGATCACCCCGGTGCCAAGCGGCTTGGTGAGCACAAGCGCGTCGCCAACTTTGAACCCACCCTTGCTGACCATTTTTCGCGGATCGATGAACCCGATGACGACCAGACCGTATTTTGGTTCCCTATCCTTTACCGTGTGCCCGCCCGCGATCACAACGCCCGCCTCGCGCGCCTTCTCTGCTCCACCGCGCAGGATCTCACTCGATATTTCAGGCGGGAGATCATCCGGCAAAGCCGCAATGTTCAATGCTAGAAAAGGCTGCCCGCCCATTGCGTACACATCCGAGAGGCTGTTTGCTGCCGCGATCGCACCATATTCATAGGGTGTATCCACCACCGGGGTAAAGAAGTCCGTCGTCACCACAATGCCGCGGTCCTCGCTTAAACGCCAAACGGCCGCGTCATCCGGTTCTGCAAGACCAACCAAAAGGTCCGGATACGAGGCGGGGTCGAAGATATCTTTTACGGGGCGCAGGACCTGCGCCAGCGCCTCAGCGCTTAGTTTCGAGGCTCAACCCGCGCATGTCGAAAGCGTGGTGAGACGAACCTCGCGTCCACTTTTTGGGATCGGCATGATCCTCCTGAAATAAAATAACCAGCAACCGATCTGGTCGCTGGTTATTATTGTACCAATTTTATATGTTAAGGCGTTGTAGGCAACGGCAGAATGAATTGATTGCCACTCGGCACGAAGATCGTATCCACGCCGGGAGCCAGTTTCAAAACATATTGATATTGTATGAGTGCAGGCGTGATTGATTGCGAGATCAGCTGATTGGCCTGGGCTTCAGCTTGTGCCTGGATCAGGCGGGCTTCCGCGTCACCTTTTGCAGCGATTACGGCCGCGTCTGCCTGGCCTTGCGCCACCTGACGGGCCTGCTCGGCTTCCTGCTTCTTTTGCTCAACGGTCAACGCGGCTTGTTGCGCCTGTTGTTCTGCGATCTGCTTTTGTTCAACGGCCTGGGCATATCCTTCGCTGAAATGGATGTCGCGCAGAACGAAATCAAGCAAAAGCAAATTGTTCTCAGCCAGGCTGCGACCCAATTCATCTGAAATGATCTGGACGATTTCAGCGCGCTTGGTGGAAACGACTTCTTCTATTCCATATTGAGAAACGGCATCACGGATGATTCCGCGCGCTTCAGGACGTACGAACCCATCCTCATAACGGTTTTGCCATACAATGTGCAGCTGTACCACTTTGTTTGGGTCGATTTGATAAATAACCGAAGCGTCAATGATCACTTCCTGGCCGTCTTTGGTGCGGGCCCGGATGGAATCGTCGGCCTGCACCTGACCTTCGCCTGCCGAAGCGGACATGGTATAGGTCTGGTTTGAGATGGAATAGGTCACCACTTGCTCAACGACGGGAACGATCCAATGCAGGCCAGGCTCAAGAGGAACGGAGCGAACGCCGCCAGCTCTGATGGTGCGGACCACGCCTCTTTCACTGGATTCGACGTAAACCAGTCCCGAGCCCAGAATGGTTAGTAAGGCCGCCACAACCACCACTGCTATGGCAGCAGAGCTTATCCCTTTTGCATTTTGATTGCGGCTTGCACGAACCGCAGCGAACACCACCAAACCAATTGCCCCAAGCCAGGCAATGCCTGCCAATGACTGTATAACATCAACAATATTCATGGTTCCTCCAGTAATTAGTTTTCAAACGAGATATACGCAATACCCGCGATCTATTTCAAATAATTATACTGCTTGTTCCCACCCGTAAAGCATGTTAATATCGCATCATGCATACCGGCACAGGACAGATCACGGAAATTTATCTGGATGGCTCTGCCCGGATCGATTGCCCGCCCGAACTTGTGCCCAGCCCGGGGCAGTACCTTCTGGCCCATGCCTCCGCCTCAGACTCACCTTTGCCCGTTCCTGTTTTCTTATACGAATCGGCGCTGAATGGGTTTCGCTTCGCCCCTCCGTTACATCCTTCCTGGACCCTGGGTACGCGAGTTAATTTACGTGGTCCACTCGGGCGCGGCTTTATCTTCCCTTCGTCTGCGCGGAAGGTCGCGTTGATAGCCTTTGACGATTTTCCCGCGCGTTTGCACAGCCTCATGTCCTTGGGGCTGGCACAGGATTCGGAAGTGGTGGTGGTCTGTGATGCGCATGCTGCAAACCTGCCAGAAGCCGTGGAAGTTCAACCTGTTCGAACTTTTAGGGATGTTTGCAAATGGGCGGATTTCATTTCGCTTGATATCTCACGTGAGAATTTGAATCAGTTAAAGGAAATGTTCATTGGGCTGGAGCAGGTCGCGGCGGCGCGCGAAGCGCAGGTCCTCATCCGCACCCCCATGCCATGTGGAGGTCTCGCGGAATGTGGTGTGTGTGCAGTAACCATCCATCACAATTGGAAGATGACCTGTAAGGATGGGCCGGTATTCATCCTCAAGGATATTATTAAATAAAAAAGCCGCTGGCAACCAGCGGCTTTTTTAGTACCAAATCCGGAATGAAGTTATCGTGGATGAATTCAAATTGTCATACGTACAGCTGACGTTTGCGTATATCAACCTACCGTGAGGCTGGTCGTTGAACGAGAGCGAAAGGATGCCAACACCGGCGCCATTGGTAGTGAGTACACTGCTTTCTTCATGGCCGTCCGGCCAGCGCAGGTTTGCAACACAGTTTGCGCTGTTCACCGGTTGCAGGTTTTGATCCTGCACGATCACAAAGATCCTTTGTGAGTCACTGGTTTGGGTGATCGCCTTCAAGGTAAAAGCGCGTACTCGTAATTTGAGGATCGAACTGGTCGTATTGTTCGATGGCTTGACGGGTGGCAGAAGCGCAGGATCCTCACCCAACTGATCGAAATACACCCGTCCCAGATCAGCAACCACCACGCGCTGACCTTCCAGCCGCCAGGGCTGCCATTCCAACCGTGCTTTTTCAAAATATTGCACGATCTTGTCTTCGTGATATTCAAAGGAGGAGATCGGATAACCGAATTGCGAGGTGCCACCGTACGCATCAAAAAACTCGAGAAATGCAAAACAAACCGCATGCCCGGTTTCTGCGTAATCGCGGCAGGCGAATGTACCGGAAACATTTAGCGGTCCTGTTGAAACAAAGGTCTCGCGGCCCACTGTTGTCAGCAACACGCGTTGGCCCACAGGGAGTTCAGCATGATATTCAAAGCGGGCGCGCTGAAAATATTGTACGGTTTCGCCATCTTTGCTTGTGAATTGCTCGGTGATGGGATAGCCATATAAAAATATCGCGTTTGGATTGCTTTCGTAAAACTTTAGAAATTCCCCATTTACGTTATGGCCGGTCTCACTGAAATATCGAGAGTCGGATGCCTGTGCCTGCGCAGAAACCCAACTGGCTGCCAGCAGACATAATGTAAGGATTACGGTGGTAAAACGACGTACCCTCATTTAATTGACTCAATTATACCCACAATTTTTTCCTGCGGACATTACAAACTGCCAAGGTGCTCGATGATCCGTTCTGCTGCATGGCCGTCCCCATATGGATTCGTCGCTTTTGCCATTTTTGCATATTCAGATGCATCCTCCAATAGCCGCTGCGCCGCGTCGACGATATGGCTGGTTTTTGTTCCGACGAGCTTTAACGTCCCCGCTTTCACGCCCTCGGGCCGTTCAGTGACGTCTCGTAGCACAAGGGTCGGTATTCCGAATGCAGGAGCCTCCTCTTGAATTCCTCCGGAATCCGTGAGGATCAGCGCAGCATGCTTCATGAGATGGACAAGGGGCAGATAATCCATGGGCGGGAGCAGGGTGATATGTTCCACATCTTTGAGCAGGCGATTGACCGGTTCCTGCACATTCGGGTTTAAATGTACAGGATAAACGATCTCCACATCTCCACGTTTGGCCAGCTCTTTTAATGCAAGGCAGATATTTTCAATGGGCTCCCCGAAATTCTCGCGTCGATGGGCAGTCACCAGGATCAATCTTTTTTCACCCACCCGCAACTTTTCAAGCAATTCGTTGATTTCTTTTGGTTCAGGTTGTTCTCTCACAAATTGCAAGGCATCGATCACCGTATTGCCTGTGACCTTGATGGTCTTTTCATCGATCCCCTCGCGCAATAAATTATTCCTTGCCCATTCTGTGGGTGCGAAGTGCAGGTCTGCGATAACCCCGGCCACGCGGCGGTTTATCTCTTCCGGGAAGGGTTTCCACTTGTCGTGAGTTCTCAGGCCGGCTTCCACATGCCCAAATTTCACGCGTCGAAAATAGGAGAGCAGTGCAGTGATCGCGACCGTGGTGGTGTCGCCTTGCGCGAGCACCCAATCCGGTTTGAAATCTTCCAGAACCGGGTCGAGACGTGTAAAGATGTCCGCGCTTAACTGAGCAAGGGACTGGTCTGCGCGCATCAGATCCAGGTCGTAATGTGGCTTGATCTCGAACAGGTGCAAGACCTGGTCAAGCATTTGCCTGTGTTGTGCGGTTACGCAGACGCGCGATTCTATACCTGCTGTTTGCGCGAGCAGTTTCACAATCGGGGCCATTTTTACGGCCTCAGGTCTGGTGCCAAAGACGGAGAGAATTTTCATTTTTTCGACATGGTGAGCGAAAGGCGGACCGTCAACACAAGCTTAAGATTTCGATTTATTGTCGCCGAGACGGAAAAACTTAAAGCCATTGGCTTTCCAGGCTTTACTGTCCCAGCCATTGACGGTATCTAAAACGATACGTGCACTTGTCTGTTTAGCGATCTCTTGTGGATTGAGGTCACAAAATTGAGTATGCTTGACCAGCAATAGGAGCGCATCCGCATCTTTGAGCGCGGCTGCGAGGGAAGGTGCCATGTTTATGCCTTTTAAATTTGCATCGGGCTTGAATGGTTCCCATGCTTTTACTTCCGCACCTTCATTTTGAAGTAAATGGACCACCTCATTGGCAGGGCTTTGACGCAGGTCATCAGCGTCCGGTTTGTAGGCCAACCCGAGCGCGGCAATTTTTTTTCCTTTCAATTGACCCAGCGCCTGTTTTAGTTTGCTTACAACGAATTTCGGTTGCGCATCATTGACCTGGCGCGCATGATAGATCAAAGGTGTAATCTCCGGCGCGGCCTCCACAAAGAACCATGGATCCACGCTGATGCAGTGGCCGCCCACGCCCGGTCCCGGGTTGAGGATGTTGATGCGGGGATGAAGATTTGCGAGCTTGATGGCCTCCCATACATCCACTCCGAATTTTTCAGCGAGACGCGAAAATTCATTGGCAATGGCAATGTTAATGTCGCGGGTGGTATTTTCCATTAACTTGACCATCTCTGCGGTAGTTGCATCGGTCTGGATGATCTCACCGGTGACGAAAGTTTTGTACAGGTCATATCCAGCCTGTGCAGATTCCGGGGTTACGCCGCCAATGACGCGCGCGTTCTCAACAAGTTCACGCATGATCTGACCGGGCAGAACGCGTTCCGGGGAATAACAAAGAAAGAAGTCAGAACCTGCCCTGAGGCCCGATCCCTCTAAAATGGGCACGATCAGATCGACGGTTGTGCGAGGTGGAGAAGTGGACTCCAGCACAACCAGATTCCCTTTTTTCAAGTGTGGAACGATGGATTCCGCTGCTGAGGCCACGGCGTGCATATCCGCGAGTTTGAATTTCACTCCCTGATATTCGCCGAATTTGTCCTCCTGAAAGGGGGTAGGTACGGCAATAATGAAAGCATCTGCGCCTTCGGGTTTTGCCGCCGCCGTGAATTTTTTCGATCCTATTGCCGTAGCTACGGATTCTCGTAAACCCGGTTCGTGGATGTGGATTTCGCCTTTGTTCAGGGTTTCTATAACCTGCAGGTTAATATCGACCCCAAGAACCTGCACCCCGTGGGTGGCGAATGTGGAAGCGGTAGGCAGGCCGATGTACCCGAGGCCGATAACGCAAATTTTGTTGAATTTCACTTGAACTCCAGTACTATTGTGATTTAGCGAATAATATTATACAACCTGGAGGTGCTTTTCTTTATACAACTTTAATGGCCTGCCTGCCGTACATTACTTAAATGAGATTTTCTTGTTGTATAATCAAATGGAGGCATCATGGATTTTCTGCTTGACCCAAATATTGCATACTTAATTCTGCTGGGAGCCGTCTTACTGGCTCTGTTGTCGGTGGCTACGCCGGGCACAGGGTTGTTCGAGGTGGGGGCGTTCTTTTGCATGGCCCTTGCCGGGTATGCGATCTATAACCTCTCATTTAATTGGTGGGCCATAGTAGTGGTGGCCTTGAGCGTGGTTCCCTTTGTTTATGCCCTTCAGAGACCCAAAAGGGAATTATTCCTTGGTTTGTCCATTCTGATGATCGTTGCTGGATCGATCTTCATTTTCCCGCGCGCCAGCGGGCAACCTGCGGTCAACCCGGGCGTGGCAGTGATCGCCACGATCCTGGTCGCGGGTTTCCTGTGGGTGGCTGTCCGCAAATCCGTTGAGGCCGCGTATAAACGCCCCGCTCATGATCTCGAAGCGCTGGTCGGTCAAACTGGAGAAGCCCGCACAAAGGTGCGGGATGACGGCAGCGTATTTGTCTCTGGAGAGATGTGGTCTGCGAAAAGTGACAACGCCATCCCGGCCGGCAGTCCCGTTCGTGTCGTACGTCGCGAGGGCTTTGTCCTCGTTGTGGAAAAAGAAAACTCAGACAAAATTTCTAAATAAGGAGAAATTCATATGGAATGGTTGCTTGGCTCTATCCCTTGTATCATCGGCGCGATCCTGATCATTGGTTTTGTGTTTTTGGCGAATGCGATACGGATCATCCCGGAATATCAGCGCCTGGTGGTATTTCGGCTTGGTCGTTCAGTAGGGACAAAAGGACCTGGGATCGTCCTGCTTATTCCCGTCATTGACCGTGCCGTCAAAGTGGATCTGCGCGAACAGGTTCGTGAGATCCCTCATCAGACCTCGATCACCAAGGATAACGCGCCCATCTCGATCGACTTCCTGTGGTACTACAAAGTTCTTGACCCCACGGAGTCCATATTGCAGGTAGGCAACTTTGAATCAGCAGCGGCTGGTATTGCAGCTACTACATTACGCGCTGTGATCGGCGGTATTCCACTGGATGATGTGCTTTCAGAGCGTGAGCATATCAATAATATGCTCCGCACCCGTCTTGATGAAGTTACCGAACGCTGGGGTGTGAAGGTGACGAATGTGGAAATCCGTGAGATCGTCCCGCCGCGCGAAGTGCAGGAT
>CAZJYB010000118.1:0-13522 GCA_964549865.1 uncultured Anaerolineaceae bacterium | reverse complement strand
ATGCAGAAAAACCCCAGGACCGTCAGGTTTGGGAAAAGCAGAGATAAATATGAACGAGACTTCGGAAGTCTGTCATAATGCCCGTTGATCGGCGAGTCTTATTGAAGACTTCCGAAGTCTGGATATGGGGGATGATTTTTTCCTGTAAAACGGTTTCAGGAGATGATGCCAGTAAACAACCCCACCCGCGCCTGCGATGATGAATTTATCGCGAAAAGGCGAAGAATTCATCAAAACTTATAATGTTTAGCGCATGTTATACTTATCTAAATTTCAAATGGATGAAGAAGGCTCATCAAAATGAGAAGGCAGCGTAGTCGTCGAATAAACATCTGGTTGATCGCAGCCTTGTTTTTGCTTGCGTGTGTCACGCCGTCTTTGGCCACTGAAACCTCAAGGACTCAGGCGCCCGGGATGTTAAACACCATCGTCGCGGAGACTGCCGCCGCCGCTCGAACACAAACTGTTACTTCTTTGCCTTCCTCAACGCAAACTTCTTTGCCAACTGATACACCCGCTCCAACCAGAACGCCATTGACCCCTACTTTTACGCCAACTTATGATTATCCCTTTCCAACGTATACACGACTCACGCCGACGGAGACAATCCCTACCTCTACGCAGCAAGCGGGCGCCTTTTCATCACAAGGCAATACAGATAATAAAGCGGATGATGGCGATGCGACCGCCACCCGTTTCCCAAAAGCCCCAAAGGAATGGCATTGCGTGGTTACTGGAAAAAGCCCGCCAAGCGGTACGATCATTAAGATTAAGCCCAAAGAGAGTCTTAATATCTCCTGGACAATTAAAAATAACGGCACAAAGACCTGGACCAGTAATACCGTTGATTTCGTGAACACGGGAGGTTTTCGAAATAACGAGAGACCCATCCAGGATTTGCGTTCCACCGTTGCGCCGGGTGGAACCATCACAGTTAAAGTGCTGATCACCGCCTCAAAATTTTCAGGTACGTATAACGTATTCTGGACTCTTAAAGTTGGCAACACAAAATTTTGTCATATGAAAAATACATTTGAGGTTGAGGCTAAATAGCTTTTCCCCATAACCCATATCCTGCGTTTCGCCGTTTTTCCCGCCGCTCATGCTGATCATGGATCTGTTCCACATGATCAGCTTTTTCATCGATCGCAGCCTCCAGCCATAAGCGACCTTTTTCTGCAGTTCCAAGACTTCCTGCACCGTAAGCACCCGTTTTTGTGTCATCATCCCAGGGTGGGTTTGCAACGAGCGAACCGCCTTCGATCCAGTCCATGTAATAATCCGGCGTGGAAACAAAATCTGTCTCATCCACAACCCGCTCCATCTTGCATAAGTCCGGGCGAAGATGAAGCAGGAAGGCCGTCTCCAATTCGCAGGCATGGCCCATTCCACCGATGGGGGATGTGCGATATTTTTCCAACGCGGCTGCTCCGATTCTCCCAGACGTATGCAACCAGGTTGTCGCACAAAAGATCCTGCGATGACGTTCCCCGGCATATTTCACGATATTTACAAGGAAAGAAGTGTTGCCACCATGACCGCTCATCAGATACATGCGATCAAAGCCGCGCGAAACGAGCACGTCCACCACAGCGCCCCAGAAATCCTCAAAGGCCCGTCCGCCCGCGTTCATCGTAGCCGCAAATGACGAACGATGTGTGCTCACTCCGTAAGGCATTACTGGCATGGCCCAACTGCGCGTAGGCAATTTAGTTACAGTGCCTTTTGCTACGGCATCTATAATGATTGTATCAACAGAGAGGGGGAGATGAAACCCATGTTGCTCGGTGTGCCCAATGGGGATCAAGATCACTTTGCCGCGCTCGCTATCCGGCGGAAGAAAATTCATGGAAGCGTTATATGTGGGAGATGGAAGCCGCAGGCACGAGGCGGAAAGTTGCTCAATGAAAAATGACTGGGGATCGAATCCCTGCGGAGCAAGACAGTAGACACGCGAGAAGCCATCGTCTCGCAGACTATCCAGCAAATTCGAAATATATTGAGTAAATATCTTGTCCGGTACTTCGAGTCCGCTGCCGCGCCAGCCAAACGGGAAGGCTGGCAGCAGTCCGATTCGGGGTGGATCGCTTAATTGGCCAGTCAGCAGGTTGACGTCGTAGCCCGAGCCGAGAGGAAGAATGAGAGGCGTGTTGCGCGGTAAATCCGCAACTACATCCCAGGAAAGGTCATCATAGTTAAAAATTCGTGTAGCCAATTTACCATCAAAACCTTTAGACATATAAAATTTCCTCTAAACCAAAGAAAAGGAGGATACCAAATATCTTTCCCTACACCCATGGACATCATTCATAATTTATAAAACCGGGCTATTCTGACATTCTTTACATCCACAATACACGATACGATAGGGGAGCACTTTTTGTAAACACAAAGGTTTTGGGATTTTACCAACATTCCGTACTTTCCCGAAATGCGAATTTACAGTAAAATTTTCAATCGGTAAAGTAAGTGGATATCACCAGCCTTCAAAACCCCAAAGTTAAACAGATCGTCAAGCTTCGCGAAGACAAACGCCAGCGCCAGCGCGACGGGCTGATGTTGGTGGAAGGCTACGACGAATTGACCCTCGCGGTTAGCGCGGGGCTCAAACCGCAAACACTTCTTACCGCGCCCGAGCTTGCCACACGGACAATTGACATTCCCGAGGCTGAAAGCCTCACCGTCACCCGCGATGTCTTCGAGAAGATGTCTTACCGCGACAATCCGGATGGCTGGCTTGGCATATTTCCGATCCCCAAAACTTCTCTCGAAGAAATAAAGTTATCTGATCCTGCGCTTGTGATCGTGGCCGAGTCCATTGAAAAGCCGGGCAACCTCGGCGCCATCCTGCGCACAGCTGATGCAGCTCACGTGGACGTGGTCATTGTCTGTGACCCACGCGTGGATATTTGGAATCCAAACGTGGTGCGTGCGAGTCGTGGCGCGATCTTCACTGTACCCACTGTCGAGGCAGAGAACTCGAACGCGCTTGCATGGTTGAGGTCCAGGGAGATGCGCATATTGGCGGCAACCCCATCTGCTGATGCGCTGTACACAACCGTCGACCTGCGCGATCCGATCGCCATTGCCGTCGGCACAGAAGACGAGGGCCTGACAGATTTTTGGATGCAAAATGCAGATATCAAAGTAAAGATCCCGATGATGGGCAAAGTCAATTCGTTAAACGTTTCGATTGCAACCGCATTGATAACGTATGAGGCAGTTAGACAAAGAAGCAATATGTGATACGTCATTTGAAGTTGAAAGGTAAAGGTGTTGATGAATATTTCACAGGCTCCCCAGGATCGTAAATTAACCGAGCAGGAAAAAAACGCCCGCGCTGAACTTAATCATGCGCTTTCTTTGCATTTGCAAGGGAACAAAGCGGGCGCATTGAAGGCAATTCGTCAGGCCCTTACACTTGACTCAACTCTGATTCAGGAAAAATTAACCATCAACTTAGCGAAGGAACTTACCGGCTTGCCTGCGCAGGAGGCATTCGCGTTTTTGGCAAATGACGATGCAATCAAGACTCTAATGGAGTCTGCTCGCAAGGAGCACCGTCGAAAATCTTCTCCCGCCAAACCGGCGAGTATTTCAGTTTATGCGCTTGCAACACTTATGGTTGTGCTGATTGGCATGATTATTTTTGGGACGGCATTTGGGCGGTTTGATAATGCGCTTGCGAGGCTGCGTTTGATTCAGCTGGAAGGGCAGAAATATAATTCGGGCGGATATGATTATTATATGATCGTCCCGGATGGCTCGATACCTGATGGCGGCTGGCCTGTTGTTGTTGCGCTGCACGGTCTTGGCGGGCAAGGGAGCGATATGATGTGGATGGTGGAAAACTTTACAAATGCAGGCGCAATCTTTGTCGCGCCGACGTTTCGCAAATATGAACCTTATCCGGGAGATGGACCGATTGGAGCGATGAGTCAGATGCTCGCAGAAATTGGGACGAAGTACCCCGTTCAACCTCGCGGCGCAGTTTTGTTGGGATTATCCCAGGGTGGAACTTTTGCGTTTCGTTTCTCGCTATATCATCCTGAACAAATTTATGGCGTTGTGACGGCGGGCGCGCCTGAATATGATCAGGTTTTTCCATCCAGTACCAATATGCCTTATGTTTTCACCTGGGGTGAGTTGGATGGTTTGCAGGATTTCGTGATCCCCGCACATGTTCGACCTTTGCTGGGCGCCGGGTACAATATAACAACCTTCATCGTTCCCGGATATGGACATGTGGTCTCGCCGTTTGCAATTGAGCAGGCGCTGAACATGATTCGATGAAAAGAGAAAATTCCATAAAAGCGTTATGGCTTGAAAATAATCAAATTTCGCTGCGTGATGTTCCACAACCAAACAAACCCGACGAGGCGTTGATGCGCATTCGCAAGGCGGGCATTTGTAGCACTGACCTTGAACTGGTAAAAGGCTATTATCCCTACACAGGCATTCTGGGCCATGAATTTGTTGGCGAAGTAATAAAAGCATCCGACCCATCCTGGACCGGACAACGAGTAGTGGGGGAGATCAATGCGGTCTGTGGTGCCTGTGAATCCTGCAAAGCAGGCAGGCCCACGCATTGTGAGAATCGAACCGTGCTTGGAATTGTCAATCGAGACGGTGTCTTCGCCGAATATACAACCTTACCGCTGGCAAATCTGCACCGCGTGCCGGATTCTGTTTCAGATGAAGCCGCTGTGTTTACCGAGCCTCTAGCCGCCGCGTTGGAGATCCAACAGCAAGTGCAGTTCAAGCCTGCCGACCGTGTGCTTGTGATCGGGGCAGGCAGGCTGGGGCAGTTGATCGCGCAAACGCTGGGCCTCATTGGATGCGATCTGCACGTGGTTGCCCGCCATTCACATCAGAAAGCGCTGCTTAACGCGCACGGCGTTCGCTTGATCACCGAAGAGGAAATACAGCCTCGAAAATGGGACGTGGTCGTGGAGGCCACAGGTTCGCCCGATGGGTTCGATCTGGCGAGGCATGCCATTCGCCCGCGAGGGACGATCATATTGAAATCCACCTACAAAGGGAATGTAAATTTAAATTTCTCATCCATTGTGGTGGATGAGATCATGATCCTGGGCTCACGCTGCGGACCGTTTGAGCCTGCCCTGCGATTACTCGAGACTCATGAAGTTGACCCCACTGTATTGATCACCGCCGAATACAAATTGAAAGACTCTGTAAAAGCCTTTGAACATGCCGCGCAGCCGGGAGTATTGAAAGTCCTACTGGAGCCGTAGGCTATAGTAAAAAGGATGAAACGAGTTGCGTAAAAAAAAAGAGAAAAGGCAGGGTAACGATCCCCATTGCGATCACGGAGAGCATAATGGAATCATTCTTCTTTGTAAAACTCAAAGCACCCAAAGTGAAGGCCAGGGGTGTAGTAATGCAATAAACAAGGTATGTCAGGTTGTTAAGGCGGAAAAACGTGGCCGGGGAAATGTGGATCATGGTGATCGCGAAGGAGCCAGCCAAAAATAGCATGGATATGATCGCGATGATCAATGAGGAAAAACCAAAGTAGGTCCTTCTTGGGGCGGCAATGGACATCATGAATTTATTATAATCGAATTGGAGAAGGCGTATAATCACAAATTAAATATCATTTCAAACCATGGGCAGTAGGCAGTCGTGGCTTTTATTCGCAAGATTCCACCAGAAGAAGCAACGGGATCAACGAAGGAAGTATATGACGATGATATCAAAGCTCCTGGATACATCGCCATCGGAGTAAGTCCTGCTGCCCTGGCGAAGTGGAATAAGTCTGGAAAGAAACAATCCAGACTGAAGCAAGAATAATATTCATAACCCAAAAAGGAGTCAAAATGGATACACTGATTATCGCCCTTGGCCCGTCTTTGTAGCTGGGTTAGCCGTTCAACAGCTATTGGAAATCATCGATCCATGGGTTCATTTTCTTCAATTCTGCCGTGCTATAATCCTCCCTCATCTGAAGGAAGGAGATACATATGACTGAAAGCGATATGACACATGCTGCTCAAGGGGTATACCGGAATGAAAACCAAAAATATGGGATATTTGTAGGAATTCAAATATTCTTTTTGGTGGTTTCCCTGATTACAGGCGGCTTTAACTTCACTGTATGGTCGATGCTGGACAGCTCCATATTAATTGTTTCAATTGGTGTCTCGGGACTTTTATTTGTCATAGATGAAACACGGCTGAGAAAAGCCATTTTTTACATTTCGATCATTTTATATCTTCTGGCAGTTTTAGACATGGCTGTAAACATCCTGATCTCAGGTTCCGTAGGATGGAACAATTAATTGCCTGGTCAGTAAAGATGATCTACATTGATCAGGGAGTGGCAGGTAATTTGCCACTCCCTGATTTTTTAATCTGCTGCCAGTGATTTGGTCTCTTCTTCCTTGGCCTCTACTTCGACTACTGGCTCGCCCAATGGCTTCTCACGCCTCATCATGATGGAATCAGCAGAAACTTTCGAACGATCGTCGCCGGCTAGTTCTTCTGCAACACCATATTGCACTTCCAATTGGTGACGGAATTGCTGGGTATATAGACGGTAGTAATGTCCGTGTTGGCGCAGGAGTTCAGCATGTGTGCCCTGTTCCGCGATCTTTCCGTTCTCGATCACCAGGATGCGGTTTGCACGTCGAATGGTGGATAAACGATGGGCGATGACGAAGGATGTGCGCCCTTCCATCAACGCCTCCATGCCCTTCTGGATGAGTGACTCGGTGAGCGTATCCACACTGGAAGTGGCTTCGTCCATGATGAACAGTTCCGGCCGGGCAAGCACGGCTCGCGCGAGACTGATCAACTGCTTCTGTCCGACAGACAGCAAATTCCCGCTCTCGCCAACATTATGATCGTACCCCTTTTCAAGAGTCACAATGAAATCATGTGCACCGGCAACTTTCGCGGCTTCCTCCACTTGCGCATCGTCTGCGTCCAGGCGTCCATAACGGATATTCTCACGTACAGTGCCGGAGAACAGGTGAGGTGTTTGCAGCACGATCCCGATCTTTGAATGGATCGACTCCAATGTGTAATCCATATAATCATGCCCGTTGATGCGGATCACGCCTGCGCGCGGTTCGTAAAAGCGGCAAAGCAGGTTCACGATCGTGGATTTGCCTCCACCTGTGGGCCCGACGAGAGCGATCATCTCGCCGGGCTTCACCTTCAATGTGAAATCGGTCAGTACAGGTTTGCGATCCTCGTAATAGAAATCCACATGATCGAACTCGATCTCACCAAGCAGTGTCTTTGCCTGGATGGCATCGGCCCTGTCATGCACATCGGCCGGGGTATCCACAAGCTTGAAGATTCGTTCTGCGGACGCGATGGAGTGCTGCGTTTCCGCATAGACGCGCGCCAGCTCTTGTATCGGCCACAACATGAATGTTAGATACGCGACAAATGCTTGAATACCGCCGATGGTCATTGTGCCTACTTGAATTTGCAAACCGCCATAGCCAACAATGAAACCGAGTGCAAGCGCGGCGATCATCTGCACGATGGGCAGGAACAGCGCCGAGAGCCACGCGGCACGATAGGAAGCATGATACATACGTGTAGTAAGGCCTTGAAACTCGCGTGTGTTTTCATCCTCACGCCCAAGCGCCTTCACCACACGCGTTCCCTGGAAGTTTTCGTTATAAGCTCCGGTGATCTTGCTGTTTGCGCGGCGCGATACACGGAACTCCGCCAGGATCTTTTTACGGAATTCGATGGCGATGAAGATCATCACAGGGATAATGGTCAGCACGATCAAGGCCAGGCGCCAGTTGATGATCAACATGAAAATTGTGGATGAGGCAATGTTCATGATCGACCAGGTGCTGTCCACCAGGCCCCAGGTCAGCAGTTCTGATACGCGCCCTGTATCAGAGGTCACACGCGCGATCATCCGTCCGACCGCATTCTGCGCGTAATACGAAAGCGACAGGTCCTGCAGGTGATTAAAGAGCATCTTGCGCAAGTCATATTGAATGCGCTCGCCCAACACACCGGCAAGATAAATAAAGGTGAACACTGTCACCGACTGTACCAGGATCAAGCCGCCATAGATCGTCGCAATCTGCATCAGTCGTGCTGTATCCTTCAGCATAATTCCCTGATCGATGAATTGCTTGTTCAGGTATGTGAAATACGCGTCCAGTGCGGAAGTAATTGCAATGGTGATCAGGAATCCCAACACCCATTTCCAGTGTGGTTTTAGCAGGCCGCCAATACGCCTCAAGGTCGGCGCGGTCAATTGCGATGTATATTCTTCCTCTTCGAGGTCGATCATTTCATCTGACATGGTTTAGTTTCCTTGTTTGCCACAGAGTCACAGAGACTCAGAGATTCCTGTTTTGCCGCGGGGTACGCAAGGGTTGCCAAGAAAAAAAACTTCAACAAATCTTCGTGCGCTAGGCGCCCTTTGTAATAAATTTTTCACTCTCCGCGACTCTGCCGTCTCGCACCGTTCGTGCCGCCGTGCTACGCGGCACGAACGGTGTGTCTCAGTGGCTAGTTAACCTTTGCAATCTCGCGTTCCAATTCTTCATCGATCCTGGTCTGAATATCGTAAATACGTCGATACATGCCCGTGGCATCCTTTAGCAGCTCTGTATGGGCACCGCTTTGAACGACTTCGCCTTTATCCAATACAAGGATCAGGTCTGCTATCATCACCGATTGAATACGATGTGCGATGATGAAGGTGGTTCTGTCTTTCATCAACCCGTTCAGCGCTTCACGGATCTCGGCTTCAGTCTCAGTATCCACGGATGAAGTCGAATCATCGAGGATCAAAATGCGCGGGTTTTTCAACAAGGTGCGCGCAATCGCAACGCGTTGCTTTTGTCCGCCGGAAAGGGTCACGCCTTTTTCACCGACAAGCGTGTTGTATCCATCCGGGAAAGACAGGATGACGTCATGCACCGCGGCTGCTTTGGCGGCACGCTCCACTTCTTCCTGAGGCACGTCACGCCCAACTCCGTACATGATGTTTTCACGGATCGTGCGGCTGAACAAAAACGGTTCCTGCTCCACAATTCCGATCTGCTTGCGTAGATCTGCACGCGAATAATCCTTCAATTCCACATCATCGAGCAGGATCCTTCCACCTGTATATTCATGAAAGCGCGGCAGAAGATTCACCAGCGATGTTTTGCCCGAACCAGTGGACCCAAGCAGCGCGATAGCCTGCCCGGGCTGGACGTGGAACGAGACATTCTTCAAGACATCCGATTTACCGTCTGAATACATGAATGAAACGTCCTCAAAGAGGAGATCGCCTCGCACCGCATCCTTAACCTGATGTTGTCCATCGAGCAGGGGTTCACGCTGTTGCTTGACCACTTCCATCAAACGGGCGTATGAAACCATTCCCGTTGAAGTTTGAACAATAATGCGCCCCAGATTGCGGATGGGCCAGATCAGCCAGACCACAAGCCCGATATAAGCGATGTAAGTGCCCAGGGAAATCTCACCATTGATCGTCATGATCGCACCATAGACAAAGCCGAACAACATCTGAAAGCCAAGCACAATATCAGAGAGCGGCCAGAACAGGGAGTGCATCAAAAGCAAAATTTTGCCTTTCAGGTACTTGCTCCAGTTGTCCTTCTCAAATTTACCCTTTTCATAATCCTGCCGGGCAAATGCTTTCACCACACGTACGCCTGTCAAATTCTCCTGCAGGGTGGTGGAGAGAATTGCTTCCTGTGCCTGATAGTCTTCGTAGGCTTTGGTTACTTTTTTGAAAAACCAAATGGATACGATCAAGATGATGGGAATCATCACCACAGATACCAGCGCAAGCTCCATATTCAAGATCAAGATCGCCACAAAGTTAATGACGAAAAGCAGGACGATACGTCCCACGCCGATGGCCTGCTCGCTAAAGAAGCGGCGAAGGGCATCCACATCGGAGGTGACGCGTTCGATCAAATCCCCGGTTGGAGTGGTGGCGTGATACGAGAAGCTGAGCCGCTGGATGTGGTCGAAGAGGAAATCCCTCAAGCGCCGCGTGATCCCTTCGGCTGTGAAAGCAGCCAAACGTCCGGAGAGAAACGTGAAGGTTCCCTCCAGGGCGGCGAGTCCGATAAACCCAAGGGCGATCCAAATTATGGTCGTTATGAATGAGTTTTGAATGTATTCTCCCTGAGCGAGCACATCATCTGCAAAATAACGGAGCAGGAGATAAGGAAATGTCTTGGCCAGTGCAGAGAGGGCAAGCGCGATGGTCGCGGCAATATAGGAAAGACGATAATCCTGCATCATCTTCCAAAGGCCCCTGAGGCGATTGGCATCCAGAGAGTCACGAAAATCAAACGTAATCGACGGTTCAAAAGTCTGTTGCGGCGTGGTCATAAATGCTCCCTTGCCGTCATTGCGAGCAGCGTTCTTTGCGGCGAAGCAATCTCCGGTATTGTGAGAGGGATTGCTCACCTGCACTGCAACGAACGCAGTGCGGCGCAAGTGTCGGGGCGAAAGTGCATCGCCCTCGCAATGACGATAATCAAAAATTAAACAAAAAGGCTGTGGTGAGTGCACCACAGCCCGAACGAACGAGGGGACAGGTAAAAGACCTAGGGACGGTCTACAGGCGCACTGCGAGAAGGCAAAAATTCGCCAAGGGGATCTGGTGTGATGAAGATCTTTGTGAAAACCATTCGAGTGCGCTCCTTTCTTTGGGATTTTCTTACAGTGACACGAGTTTACACCAGCATGAGAATAAGTGTCAAGGATTTCAGGCCGTTTGAGCCAGATTATTGATCCACTTGCGGGAGCGCCAGCGATAAATTCCAAGCAGCCACTTGACGACTTCCTCGCTCATCGCGCACAGATATACCAGGTAAACGGGGAGGTAGAAATGGAACGCACCCAATGCGGCGAGTGGAACGCCGACAAGCCAGATGATGAATCCATCGAGGAACATGGAGAACTTCGTATCCCCACCGGCGCGCAGAACGCCAACCACGATGGTCATATTGTTCACGCGGATCCACAGAAAGATGCTGAATACGTTCAATGCGTAAGTTGCATTCTGTATGACCTCAGGAGACACTTTAAACAAGGACGAGGACAGGATCTGCCCTTTCAGCAATTGCAAGACCACGCCCATCAAAATCCCGCCCGCGATGCCCAACCCAATCGAGCGGCCGGCATACAACTGTGCCTCCTCCTCTTTCCCGGCGCCAATACGATTCCCGACCAGCACTGAGGTGGCATTGGCGATCCCGATGAAGACGACAAAGGCCAGCTGTTCTATCGAATTAACGATATTGATCGTGGCGATGGACGCAGTGCCCATGTGTCCTTAGATGATATTGTAAGTGGTAATACCCAGCGACCAGAACAATTCATTCACGATGACCGGCAGCATTGGAGGAATGACCCTGCTGACAAAAGCGAGGTCAAAGTCGAAGAGCTCACGCAAAGAAGCCGCAACAGGTGACTTGCGTACGTAGATCACCGTCAGCAATGTGACGCACTCATATGCGCGCGCGATCACTGCCGCAACAGCCGCGCCGCGGATCCCAAGCTCCGGCAGTCCGAATTTCCCAAAGATCAAGGAATACGAAAAAAATGTGCTCAGTAACAGGGCGCTTATGCCAACAAAGGTCGGCATCTTCACATCACCAGTGGAACGCATCACCATGGCAAAACTGAAGGTGACGCCGAAGAACAAAAAGGTCCATGAGAAGGTGCGGATATACTCAGTACCAAGCGCGATGACAGCTGCATCTTCGGTGTAGATCCGCAGGATCTTTTCTGGAAACAATTGCGAGAGCGCGAGGAATATCAAACTCGTGGTTGTGGCGATCAACAGGCACAGCCCGAGCACGCGTCGTAAATTGGGGATATCCTGTTTGCCCCAGAATTGCGCGGTGAACATCGCTGCGCCGCTGATGATGCCAAAGTGAACCAGGTTCAACAGGAACGCAAGCTGGCCCGCAAGCCCCACGGCAGCGACAGAAGCGTCACCTTTTTGGCCCACAAAAATGACACCAAGCATATTCAAGCCGGCAAATGCCAGTTGCTGCGCAATGATGGGCCATGCGATCCTGGCCATATTACTAAAATATTCGCGGTCGCTATATAAGTCAATGATTTTCTTCAGCACAAACCCTCCAGAGACGAAGCCCATTATAGCAGTAGCGAGTTTATAATCATCTTATGGTCATAAAAGTATTCCAGATCACTCAAAAGGAGAGTCTGCCTTTCCGGTCAAACGCGTCCACCATGGATGAAATGACGCGCGCATTGCCCGATGGGTTCTACACAACCTTCACCACACTCGCGCAAGGCACGAAAGTATTTGGCCTGCAATCGCATTTAGACAGGTTATATACCCCAGCCCAGGAAATGGGGCTGAACCCCGCGGTGGACGAAGCCACATTACGCGAACGAATCGCTTCTCTTGTAAAACAAAACCTGCCAAAAGAATTCCGTGTGCGCATCATATTGAGCAAAGACTCCGGCGCGATGCATGTCGGAATCCAATACTTTGAACCTCTGCCCAAAATAATTTATTCCAGGGGTGTACATGTAATTACAATAGAATTGGCGCGCAAGTCCCCGCGTGTGAAAGATAGCGGATTTATCACCTCCAGCAACTTTCAGCGTGAGAAGATCGGGGCTGACATTTTTGAGGTGTTATTGACCAAAAATGGCAGAATTTTGGAGGGCATGACTTCGAATTTCTATGGAATCAAGCAAAAAACGATCATCACTGCCCAACGAGGGATTTTACCGGGCGTAACACGCAAAGCGTTGCTCAGGCTCGCAAGAGGGCAGGGGATGCCAATAAAGTATGGAGCGCCGGGTGTGAATGAGACGCTCAGCGAAGCGTTTCTAACATCGAGTTCACGTGGCGTGGTTCCGATCGTTTCGATCGATGGTAAGCCAGTGGGGGATGGCAGGGTGGGGGCGTGGACAAAAAGTCTGTCGAAAGCGTATCAGGATTACGTCCGCGAAAGAAGCGAGTTCTTGATCCAGGGATAAGTTATTTTTTAGGAGAGAAAAAAGTCTCGGTAACTGCAACAGTGAAAGTCAGGAGGGCAGCGACATCAAAGAATAAAGTCAGTCCCCAAAGGCGCGGCAAGGCACTGAGCAAACCCGCCAGTACTAAACACAAAAAAACGGCATTCATTTGCGCAACCTTTTTTGTAAAATCTGTAAAGGGATGGTACAAATAAATCAAAAGCCCGGCGCCAAGCACACTACACAAAACGCCGGCAGCCGCAAGCAAAGCGAGTGTTTGATTCCCACTTAATCCGAACAGACTGGCCACAAGGATACTGCAAGCGCCCTGACGGGAAGCCAGATCACGATATGGCCTTTGCAGGATATTAACGAGGATCAACCTGCCAAAAACAACGTCGGATTTGTCCGCAGTCCATTGAAGAGACTGGCTTTCCAGGGGTGAGAGCTCCAGGGTTTTGCTGTCCACGTTGGCGTCATTTACATGGCTGATATATGCGTTGACCTGGGGTTTGGTATCCTTATCCGTCAAAGTATTCGTAAT
>CAZJYB010000117.1:0-13529 GCA_964549865.1 uncultured Anaerolineaceae bacterium | reverse complement strand
CTCGCCGTTTGAGGCTCGCCGTTTGAGGCTCGCCGTTTGAGGCTCGCAGGTGAACCCCCTGTAAGGGTAGCCCGCCGAAATCTAATGCCGCTACAAACTTTGAGTGCTCCAGCGCTGTCCATTGATCGTGAGAAGCAGGGCTTATTTTGAATTGATGAAGGCGATCAGCGCTTCGATCTCCGCTTCAGACAAATCAAGGTTTGGCATTTGCGTATCGGATTTTACCGAGGCGGGGTCTTTCAATCTCAAACGCAACGCTTCCGGGCTGGCCGAGAACTTGGAAAGGTTGGTGGCGCCCATCTCGATCGTCCAATACTCTGAACTGCTCGCGGCTTTACTGTTGTAATGGCAGGTGATGCAGCCTTTGGCCAGGAATAATTGACGTCCCAGCTCTACCTGTGAAACTCCTAAAGATGATTCGCTTTTTGCGTCCACTGCGGACCCTTCGCCACGGCTGAGCGCGGCACTGGTTCCTGTTCCTGCCATGACCAAAGCCAACCCAACCAAAAGGCATAGTGCTGTCAGTGCCATGACAAAACGACTCTTGCGACGAAAGGCCATCACCAGGCCGACCAATCCGATCCCCAATGCGACGGCACGCACAATGGGCAATGACGGGATGGACGCCTTGGCTTCTGTTTTATTTTCTGTAGTGGATGCGGCTCTTGCTGCAGAAACAGCGAGGGCGGGCATGGCCTGATCCATGCTGAACGCCTGAATAGACCACTCCCAGTTTCCCTCTTCAGGAAATGTGAGCGTTGCGACATAATGGCCGGGTTTGCCTTCGGCTTCGGCGAAGACAGCAATCTTTTCATCACCAGATCTTGCAGTGACCGTAGGGTCAAGGTCGGTCATTGGGGTTTTACCATGCTGAAGAACGGTGAAGCCAACTGTCAGAGGCTCCCCGGCCACTACATCCGTGGGCAATTCATCGAGAGTGATCACTGCCCATCCGCCGGCAAGGACTGGGATGACAACCCCGACGGCGAACAGAAGGGCAAGGCTCAACGCAATACGGAATCGGGAGAACATATCTGCCTCCAATGAACGGATTTTCGAACGGTTTATAGGATTACACCGCTCAAATTCCATCGGTTCCCGTTATGGAGAAATGGGTTGGAGTGATTCCGCGATCTTGAGTGCTTCTTCGAGGGATAGATCCGTTTCAAGTCGGTAGGTAAGATCGTCCACAGCCCAGATCAAGACGTGGCCATCTATCAGTCTCATGAATTGAATATTCCCGTCATAAGCTTTTAAGGCATAGGGTCCGGTTGTCCAAATTGCAAACTGTCCATTGACGCTGGTCTGCTCGATCACCACGGGTTCGACCTTATGAACGGCCCAACTTCCAGATGGGATGAAGTGCAGGCTTAATAACACCTGCTCTGGCTGCTGGGGATCCATCCACACGAGGATGACCATTGCGCCTTCCGCTTCCTGCACGAAAACATGATCTGGGTCACCCAGGGTGGTGGGATGAGCCGGTAACAGGATCGGGAATGATACTTTTTGTTGTGCCGCGATCAATGTCGTTTTACCGGCGAGCTGATTTAGGAGGGGAATCAAAGATTGCGAAGTAGCAGTCACCGGCACGAGAGATTCTGTTGTGGGAGTTACTTCCACAGGCCGCGGGAATATTCGGACAATACCGATCTGGATGAATTCGATGATCGCGGCGCGTGCAGGAGGGATGAGCATAAGGCTCGAGAATACGATCAGGACGAGGGTCAGCGACCAGGCCAGGCGTCTGGAAATGAAGCGGTACCGCTGCGCGGGCCGAAGGCGCGTCATCACGGCCCTCGCGATATCCGGAGTGCGTGGATAATCGAATCCCTTTGAGAGGGAAAGCAGCCGCTTTTCGAAGAGTTCGCGTTCCGACTCGTTCATGTCTCACGTCCTTCAGAAAGAACAGGAAAATCCTGGTCGATAACGACGCGCAGCTTTTCCAATGCGCGGTTCAGGCGGGATTTGACCGTGCCTTCCGCGATCTGCAATATATTTGCCGTTTCGATCACTGAAAGCTCGAGGAAATAACGCAGATAGACGATCTGTTGATCAGGCAGGCCCAGCTTTTGCACTGCCTTCCAGAGATCACTGGCTTGCGAGTGCTGCACGTTTTTTTCTTCAACACTGGGCTGAATATCAGGCTCGTTACGGAAGGCGCGCGTTAGTGCGGCGAAATATCTTCCCGCAGAACGACGGCGGTTGCGGGCGAGATTCGCGGCAATGCTTAATAACCACGGGCGCAGAGGGCGCGTTGCATCAAAGCGCTTGAGGTGATTCCAGGCGCGCAGGAAGGTTTCCTGGGCAACGTCTTCCGCATCGTCAGGATCGCCCAGGAGCAGGTAGGCCAGCCGGAAAACCGCCTCCTGGTTTGCAAGGATCAACGGTTCCCAGGCGGCCGCATCGCCGTTTGCGGCAGCGAGAATTAAGGTGGATTCATCCAATAATCAGGCCTCTCCGGAGAGGTCGTACTTTCATATGTTATACACCGTTAAATATACCCAGGTTCCACGTTAAGCATAATAGTTGAGGAATTTTGCCCAAAGCGCCCAAAATTCATGGGGAGTGGCTAATAAACTGGGTTTTTTACCACGAAGGCACAAAGTCTCAAAGTTTCTTAGTGGCTTTGTGACTTCGAGACTTTGCCGTCTCGCACCGGCTGACGCCGGGCTTCGCGGCATCAGCGAAGCGATCCTGCGGACGAACGGTGTGGTTAGCCTAATAAGATTAGCTACTCTCAATTCACGTGTCTGGGGGCAGATTTTCCCGAATTGTGATATACCTGATACCCATACAGAAGGAACATTGACCCGAGATTTATTTGCTCTTACAATTCAAAATATGATGAACGCGTGTGTCCACAATGCCGGCTTTTTCCGGCCAGATCATGATCCTCCATTGGAATCGTTTTCCCGTGTTATTTAACTTTAATAATCGCTGAAAACCCGGAGGAAAATCCCATGCCTAGTCCGATCATTTCCAAGCGCGCTGCCATTTACGCCGATGTTCCAGATGAAAAATGGAACGACTGGCGCTGGCAATTAAGCAATCGCTTGAACACAGCAGAAGATATGGAAAAAGTAATTGCGATAACCGATTCTGAGCGTAAGGCCCTGCAAACCGAAGGCCTGTTCCGCGTGGATATCACCCCTTACTTTATCTCGTTGATCGACCCTGAAGACCCGAATGATCCCGTCCGCAAGCAGATCATTCCGGTGGCCGAGGAATTGAACGCATTCACTTCCATGATGGAAGACTCGCTCGCAGAAGACCGCCACTCGCCCGTGCCCGGGCTGGTCCACCGTTACCCGGACAGGGTGCTCATGCTGGTAACGACTCAATGTGCCTCGTACTGTCGTTATTGCACACGCTCACGCATTGTGGGTGACCCGGGCCAGACCTTTAACCGCAAGGATTTTGAGATGCAGATCGATTACCTGAAGCGTACACCTCAGGTGCGCGATGTCCTGCTCTCCGGTGGCGACCCGCTTGTGCTGGCGCCAAAAATTCTGGAAGAGTTGCTTGGCCGTCTGCGTGAAATCCCGCATATTGAGATCATCCGCATCGGTTCGCGTGTGCCCGTCTTCATGCCGATGCGCATTACGCAGGAGCTGTGCGACATGCTCGCGAAGTTCCATCCGCTGTGGTTGAACATTCACGTCAATCACCCGAACGAGATCACGCAGGAACTCGCTGATGCTTGTGATCGCATGTCGCGTGTGGGTATTCCCCTGGGCAACCAGTCCGTCCTGCTGGCAGGCGTGAATGACTGTGTGCATATGCAGCGTGAGCTGGTACAAAAGCTGACCCGTATTCGCGTGCGCCCCTACTATTTGTATCAATGTGACCTTGTGGAGGGTTCCGGGCATTTCCGCACCCCGGTTGCAAAGGGCATTGAGATCATCGAGGGTTTGCGCGGTCATACTTCCGGTTACGCCATTCCACAATTCATCGTGGACGCGCCCGGCGGCGGTGGTAAGATTCCTGTGGCGCCAAATTACATGCTAAGCATGTCCGACCACAAGGTAATCGTGCGTAACTATGAAGGATATATCTCAACTTATGAAGAGCCGACTGAATATAAATCGCACGACCCAAAAACGTGTAAATTCTGTCAGAGCAAACGACCGGAACCCGGTCAAACCGGTCTGACCGGCCTGCTCGATGGCGAGGCACTGTTCATCAAGCCCGAAGGTTTCGATGAGCTTCACGACCGGGATGGCATTCAACATCGTTTGAAAGACGAAAGCAAATGGAAGCCGCTCGGGATAGGCTCTGGCGAATCCACCGATTAATTCAAGGAGAACAATATGCGTAAAACCTGGATTGTTTTGATCTTGCTCGCTTTTCTTGCAGCGGCCTGTTTGCCCGGCCAAAGCCCTGAAGAAATACAGGCACAGGTCGAAACGAGCGTGGCTGAAACAGTGGTCGCGGAAAAACAAATCGAAGAATCCGTCGAAGAGACCGTGGCAGCACAAAATGCATTGGCCACCCCAACTCCTCTCGCGACGAATACGCCGCTTAGCTTCCCCACCCTGACTCCCCCGGCTACCATTACACCATTTGCAACCAATCCGCCCTCCAGCGGCGGTGGCGGTGGCGGTGGAAGTGTATCAAAAGCCGATTACTCCTGCGATATCGCCGGCCGGCGTCCCCGGGATAATGAAGAGATCGGTTTTGGTCAGGATTTTGATATTAAGTGGACGATCATCAATACGGGCACCAAGACATGGAACCCGGGTTACGATGTTAAATATTTCAGCGGTCCACACATGGCTAATGTTAATCTCGTCGAGATCCCGGTGGAAATGAAGCCGAATGCGCAATACAATATTGTCATGGATGCCACTGCCCCCATAGAAAAGGGTTTCCAGGTGATGACCTGGACCGTATCGGGAGATGGTTCGGCACAGCTTTGTTATCCCTACGTCGCGATCATTGTGAAATAGGGAGAAGGGCCGAGGGATCATATGATACGGCGGACGTTTGTCTTCCTAATGGTCACAGCGCTGGTACAGGCCTGTGCGCTTGTGCCGGCATCCGGTTCCGTTCCTACATTTGATCCCAACTCGGTGAGTACGTCGATTGTGCAAACGGCGAATGCGGCCGCCACACAAACGGCGCTCGTCGTATCGTCCACGCCTCTTTCCACAAATACGCCGACGCCCACCTTAACGTCATTGGCGATGCCCTCTCCAACAGCCACGTTTATTTTTATTCTGGCTACACCTACAGTTCCGTCAAATACGCCGGCGCCGGGCAGTTCCGGCTTGAAGTTTGATTGCCAGGTCGTTTCGAAAAACCCGCCGGATGATTCTCACTTGGCCTCAAATAGTAACTTTACTATGGTTTGGACAGTGATGAACATGGGAACGGAGGTATGGGACTCCAATGACGCGGACTATCGGTTTAGAAGTGGTGATAAGCTGCATAAAGTCGCAGCCTATGACCTTGAGTCTTCCGTTCCCACTGGCGGGCAGACCGAGATCAAGGTGGCCATGAAATCACCGCAAGCCGCTGGGACCTACTCTACGACCTGGGTGATCAGAACCGGCCAGACAGAGTTTTGCCGAATGGGCATCACGATCAAAGTACCTTAACAAAAAAATCCCCGGGTCGAAACCCGGGGATTTTTTTGTTAATTCTTATGAAGAGGGTGGAAGCGGTTCGTCAGCGGCGGGCGCTTTCGTGCGCAGCATGAAGAAACCAACTCCAACGGGGATTAAAATAAAGATCACTGAAAGACAAAGAAGAACAAAGCCAATGGTCGGCGAAACAGTGCCCGAATTGCTAACTCCATTTACCTCAGTGCTGAATGGCATACTGCCGGTGGCTGAAAAAGCGCCAAAGATGCACATGAACAAGCCCGGGCATCCGCACAATATCACGGATGCAATGGTTGCAATAATGCCTTTCGTTTTGTCATCCATATTTCACATCTCCTTTGAAATTTAATTTGATATCAGTATACATTCAATAAAAACGGGACGCAAGCCTTTTTTGGATCCCGTTTTTATTAACTTCTCAACTTCGCGCCGACCTCGTGCTCAAGACGTTTCACGATCTTGTTGCGGATCGCGGCGGCTTCGGCATCGGTCATGGTTTTGTCGGATTGATAGGTAAGACTGTACGCCAGGGATTTTTTCCCGGCTCCGATCTTTTCATCGCGATAGACATCGAACAGGCGAACATCCGTGACGGTCTTTCCGCCCGTTTGCCTGATCAATGCTTCGATGACGGCCGCGGCGACTGACTCATCCACGATGATGGCGATATCCTCGAAGATGGCCGGCGTCTCAGGGACGGGCATGATGCCATAGGTGGGCCCCAGCCCGCGCATCAGGTCGAGGTCGAATTCACCGACGATCACAGGGGCATCTCCGAATTCAAATTTCTCCTTCGCGAGCGGATGCAGTTCACCGAATACGCCCATGACTTTTGCATTCACCTGTACCTGGGCGGATTTGCCGGGGTGCAGGTGAGGCGCGTCTGCTTCAGCGTAGTCCACGTCTGTGTAACGGAGGCCTGCCAAAAGGAGTTCGATGCGTCCCTTCATATCGAAGAAGTCGAATGCGGGTGGGTCTTTTACATCCCAGGCAGGGGCGATGCGGGTACCGGTCATCACCAGCGCAAGTTTACGCGGTTCATGAGGCAGGTCGTTCCCGTTCGGCTCGAAGACCTGCCCCACTTCGAACATCGCAATCGATTCTGCGCGCGCGTTTTTCTCTGCAACTTCAAGTACGGAGGTGAGCAGGCTTTTTCGCAATACACTTCGTTCCGGGGCGATCGGGTTTGCGATGCGGACGTAATTTTCATTTGAACGTAGACGAGCCTCGCGCTCAGGGGAAGTCATTCGATAGGTGACCACTTCCTGCAGCCCAAGCGCCACGAGCAGATCGCGTAGATGTTCCTCCCATTCATGCACGGGGTTACCGATCTGCGGGGGAAGTGAATCAGCCATGGCGGTGGTGGGGATGCGGTCAAAGCCGTAGCCGCGTGCCACTTCCTCGAGCACATCTGCGAGGCCAACGATGCCTTCGCCGATGTCCATGCGATGGGGAGGTGTTTTTGCCTTGACCTTGTCCTTTTCGACCGTGCATTTGAATTCAAGCCGTGTAAGTAACTCTGCGATCTGTTTTGCAGTCAGGTCAATACCAAGCAGGCGTTTCACATCGTTTGGTGTAACGGTAATGGTCGGGTCTTTCGGCTTGAGCGGATACTCATCCACAAGCCCGGGCGCGACTGCACCACCGGCCCATTCGGCCATGTACTGAAGCCCGCGTTTCACTCCCTGCTCCGCGACTGCCGGGTGTACGCCGCGTGAGAACCTGAACGAGGCTTCAGATGGAAGGTTGTGCTCTTTCGCTGTACGGCGAATGTTGATGAAGTTCCACGCCGCGCCTTCGAGCAGGATATTGGCTGTACTTTTACCGCGCATGCTGATCTTGCCTGTTTGCAATTGATCGGTCTTTGCTTCAACGCCTTTTGCATCCAATACTTCCTCTGATGCATCATGAACTTCACTTTCACCGCCGCCCATCACGCCTGCGAGTGCAAGCGGACCTTTTTCATCACAGACCAGGACGTTCATCGCGGAAAGTTTGCGTTCAACACCGTCCAGCGTGACAAGTTTTTCTCCGTCTTTCGCTGCGCGGGTGATGATCTTTATTTTGTGGGTCGGGTTGGCAACCCGACTTACGAGAACGTCATAATCGAACGCATGCAAGGGCTGGCCCAATTCAAGCATGGCATAGTTGGTCGCATCCACGACGTTATTGATGGGGCGCATCCCGGCGAGTTTGAGCCTGCGTTGAATCTGGTAGGGGCTGGGCCTGATCTCGACGTTGCGAATTAATCCGGCCATGAAGCGTGGATTAAGTTCAGAATTTGTAATTTCGACAGTAACCAGATCCTCGACCGAGTCGCCGGATGTCTTGAATTTGATCGTGGGCTTCTTCAGTTCGCGGCCGGTGAGCGCGGCGAGTTCACGCGCGATTCCTATGACGTTCGCATTGCGCGCCATGTTTGGCAAAATACTGATATCGAGCACCGCGTCTCCCATGTAATCGGCGAGAGGCGTTCCCACGAGCGCGTCGTCATCGAGCAGGATGATGCCTTCATGATCTTCGGCGATGCCAAGTTCCTTCTCGGAGCACACCATGGAATACGAATCCACGCCGCGGATCTTCGCGCGTTTGAGCGTTGTGAGCACCAATCCATCGGCATGGCCGTCGTAGATCGTGGCACCTTCCTTTGCATAGGCCACTTTCAAAGGCTTGGCCAGTTTGCCGGTGCCTCTCAGATGAAAGATATTTGGTGCGCCGGTGAGGACGACCTGACTTTGTTCACCATCATAAAGGTCAAGCAGCGTCAAACGATCTGCATTGGGGTGGGGGTTTACTTCGCGGATCTCCGCGATCACGATCTTCGCGCGGTCCCATGAGATGCCGTTGGTCTTGAACTCGTGCTTTTCACCGTCTTTGTATGCGGGCATTTCAAGACCGGCGTACAGGATCTCGTCTACTTCCATGCCGGCGAGTGTCAATTTGCGAGCGATGTCTTCAATCGACATGCCTTTCAAGTCAATAAAATCTTTCAGCCAGGATATAGGTATTTTCATAATAACTCCTTCGGAGTACGATATTTGTTATTCGATATTCGTGTCTGCTTCAATTATGTAATCTGATGGCAATTCGCGGATGGCATTGTTTGCGCCAGGTTCGTTGGCTCCATGTTTGCTTTTCTTTAGGAAGCTAATGTAGCCATTGATCAGGCGATTTAGATTTTCTCCATCAACTGCAAGACTCTCATATAGTGCTTTGGAGATGTAGCCAACTTTATTTGCATAATCAATATGGCTTAATGTTTCTTCAAGCGAGCCGCGTGCGATGTAGCAAAATCTCACATTTTCTTGAAAGTAAAACCGACCGTGTCCCTCGGCGATATTTGCAGGAATGCTTTGAGACGAACGGCGGAGTTGCTGGCTAAGCGACCATTTTTCTTCAGGAGGAAATAAGGGAAGCAATTCCTTATGGATGTGCACGGCCAAAGCCTGCGCCTTGCACCAAACATCCAGTTTTTCCAATCCGCTGATACTCATGGCAATCACTCCGAATATCTAATATCGCTCTTCGAATATCGGCCTTCCACTAAAACTGCTCCAAAAATCTCACATCGTTGCCCCAGAAGTAACGAATGTCATTAATTTTGTTTCGCAGCATCAACTGGCGTTCGGGACCCATGCCCCAGGCAAAGCCCGAATAGATCTTCGGATCGTAGCCACCATTTTGTAAAACGTTCGGATGCACCATACCGCATCCCAGGATCTCGAGCCAGCCGGAAATCTTGCAGACCTGGCATCCCACGCCGCCGCATACGAAACATTCCACGTCCACTTCGGCGGACGGTTCTGTGAATGGGAAGTACGACGCACGGAAGCGCAGGCGCGCTCCCTGGCCGAACATGCGGCGCACAAAATCGGCGATCGTGCCTTTCAGATCGGCAAAAGTGATGTTCTTGCCAACAGCCAGCCCTTCGACCTGGTTGAACTGGATCTCTGAACGCGCCGTGATCTGTTCATAACGGAAGCACATGCCGGGCAACGCGATACGAATGGGTGGCGGGTCCTTCGGGTTCATGGCCGCGTATTCGCGCATCGCGCGGATCTGCCCCGGCGAGGTATGGGTCCTCATCAAAATGGGATTGTCGCCGCGGTCGCCCGCTCCCACATAAAATGAATCCTGCATATCGCGCGCAGGATGATGCAGCGGGAAGTTGAGCAGCTGGAAATTCATCTCGTCTGTCTCTACTTCGCGCGAGGTGTATACCTGAAAGCCCATCTCGGCCAGGATCGCCAGCACGCGGCGCAATTGCTGTGTGGATGGATGCAAACGCCCTATATTAACTTTTCGCCCGGGCAGTGTCACATCCAGCTTTTCCTCCTCGAGGGATTTTGCCAGCGACGCGTTCTTGATCGCCCCCGCACGTCCCTCCAAAGCGGATTCCAGCGCCACTTTGACACGGTTCGCGGCCGCGCCGACAACTGGTTTTTCCTCCTTGGAGAGTTTTCCCAGTTCGGCAAAAACCATCATAAGTGGGGAGCTGCGGCCAACGTTCGCGATACGCCAAGTATCCAACGCGGCCTGATCGGTGATGGATGCCAGTGAATCCAGCGCAGATTTTTCGATGTCGTTTAACTTATCTAACATGGTGCCTCCAAATTTTTCCGTCATTGCGAGGGCAGTGCTTTTCTGCTCGAAGCAATCTCTCTCTCAATATGCTCGGAGATTGCTTCGTCGTTAAGAGCAAGAGCGCTCCTCGCAATGACATAAATACAAACAAAAATCTCCCGTCCACTATGGGACGGGAGAAAGCTCCCGTGGTACCACCCAGATCGATCACATTCGCCGTTTAAGGCTCGTGATCCTCCTTGTGCCGACTGTCATCGGCTTCCCTTATAACGCTGGGATCGCGTTGCAGGCTAATGGCACGGGCGCAATATACTGCGCCCCTACGTTCACCTGCACGGCTCAAGAGGGAACTTCAACTGGGTTCTTTCGAATGCAACTTTCAGCACCTTCGTTGCATCTCTCTGGCGGCTTCTGCCAGTTTACTTTCCTCTGTCACGGCCTTTATTTGATTGTCGTAATTATCTGCGAAAACGAGGGGATGTCAAGGCTTGGCGAATGTTTGGGTATGGGAAGCAGGCTGAGAGAGGAGAAGGAAGCGTTATTTAGCGTTCACCAGTCTATAGGAGAGATAAGCCCGTTCTCCGTTCACGAAACTTTCGTATATGCTCGATCCCTTCACGCCCGCAAAGGCCTCCATCACACCATGGAGAATTCTGGGTGCAAATCGATGAACAAGTTTACGATAGCGTTCACTCGTGCGCTGCAGGGCGCGCACCACATGTTCATTGATCTCAGTCCTGGACTCGACGCGCAGTCCGGCATTGGAGATATCCCGCTCAAGCTGGGCGATCTCTTCGCGCGGACGAAAATCCGCGTACAAGAGGCGTCCACTGGGCCGCAGCACGCGCTGCACAGATCGGAAAAATAAATCCTGACGTGGGTAACAATGCGAGGCCTCCACATTTAGAACGGCATCGAAATGACCTTCAGGAAAATCAAGTGCCTGCGCGTCGCCGGTGCGAAAGTCGATGCCTAATCCAGCATGAGTCTTGCGGCAGTAGTTGATCGCGCCGGGATTTTGATCGATGCCTGTATAAGATGACGGTTTGTGATAACGCGTTACAAAGGAGGCGCCGCCGCCATGCCCACAACTGACTTCGAGCACGTCCTTGCCGGCCAGGTCCCAACCACTTGATACATGATGATAGAGCTGAATCGCAGGCCTGTTCGGTTCGTCTTCAGATTTGAGAGGCAATGTTTCTCCCTCAAGTGGCCAGTAGCCATAGTTGAGGAAGGTGACCGGGTCATCGCCGATGCGCCCGCTGAGATATTGATACCAGATTTTCCAGAATGTCTGTTTGAAAGAAGGCATGTTGGTTCCTTTTTATGCAAGCCCTCCTAGTGTATCAGTTATTTTATATCATGGATCATGATATGAATCTCCCGCCTCATTTGTTGATCTAAATTATCTTCTGATAAATTCGGTTCTTTTCCATGCGGTGTAACAGGCTGGTCAGCAGGTTGTTGATGTAGCGTGAAAAGACCTGGGCAAGTTCCCTTTCGTTGTTGCTGAAAGGAGAGAGTGTAAAACGGGAAAGCGCCAGCAGGCCAACGGTCCCGAATTGATTCGAGAGCGGAATTCCCATCCACGAACGCGTGTCTCGTGAGGAATGAATACCTTTCCAGGCGGGCACGATCCTTACATCTTCGAGGCTGAGCGGCTGGGCATTTGAAAAAACGGAACGGTACACCGGGTTCCCATCGAGCCTTTCGTCCGAGAGCACCACCATTTCATGATCGGAAAGCGCGTCGAACTCCTGTCTTCTCTCGATCAGGACACGTGCATCGTGATAAGGGACAACCAGTTCCATGCTCGACAAGATCAATTTCAGCACGCTGACGCCCGGCGTGTCATTTCCAAGAACGGTCTCAATGTTATTCAGCGAACTGATCACCCCATTCAGGTTGGCAAGTAATTGAGATTGGGATAGCAGTAAGACATACATATCGAGAAGGCCAAGGCTTCCATCTTCGCGTTCCACGATGATGGGATCGTATATATTACTTTGGGAACGGCTCAATGCAAGTTTGACCGCCGTGTTAATATGCAAATGACTCTTCAAGGTGAAGGCGTCTGAGGCGAGTTCCTTTTCCATCTCGCCGATCGGTTTTCGTAGAAAAGCTCCACGCCATATGGTTTGCCAAGTCTCTCGAACATTTTATGTCGTGGGATGATGCCGCTCAACCGCCCGTTTTTCAGAATGATCACCCCCGGAGCGCCTGTATTCACCTGCAGGTGAGATGCGACTTCGTCTGAAAGCGTATCTTGTGAAACGATGTAATCCGATAATGGCAGGTCCCCGATGCAGACAGGCACGGGGATATGACCGGTGGGGAATACATTGAAATAGTGGGGGATGGATGCGGCTCTCATGTTGGGTGAGAGCAATTATAAGGAACCCGACTTAACCGCTTTTGAAGGACTTGTTAACAACTCTTAAACGTAAACGCCGGTCATTTTTTAAAATACATATTGACCAGGCTCCCCAAAAAGAAGACGAATAATACAGCGATGATCACCTCGGCCACCCAGCCGATGCCGGGAAAGAAGGTAAGAATCTCAAGCGCCGTATCTTTTAGCACGGTGGAAATCGCCCAGATCGCTGCGGCGGAATACCCGATCTCCTTCATGCCCAGCTTGAACTCATGGACTTTTGCAAGATGCACGATCATGAATACTTCGAGCGCGGTCAGCAGCAGAGACGTGCCCGGTATTGGTGCGGTCAGCGCGGCAAGTACGCCGCCGATCAGTGTGTAAATAAGAATTAACTTCATGTTCTATTGCATTGCAAGGAAGATGCCTACCGCCGCGATCCCCAGGCAAACGAGGAGGCCCAGGCCAACCGCGACCCAGACCATGAAGCTGGGTCCTTTGTCTTCTTGAATGGCCGGGTTGTATTCCCGTGATACGAATGGTTTCGAGACTGGCATTGGGTCTGAGCCCATTTGCGCGCTATTCACCTGCATCATTGGCGCATTGTTTTTGTCTGCAACGATCCCCAGTTCAGAAAGTTTGGCGAACGCACCCTGTACTTGTGCCTGCACCTCAGGCGGCAAGTCGTTCATGTGATTAAAGGTATGCCCGTTGAAATTCACCGAGCCGGTAAATGCGGACACGATATTTTTCACCATGTCGCCTTCGAGAAAATCGGGGATGCCGTTGCCGTTCTTATCCACCAGCATATGCGCGACCTGTTCATAGGCCTGCCGCGCTTCGGGCGGCATTTCATCGATGCTGTTATAAGTCTTGCCGTTGAAAATAATCGTGGCCATTAGGTCTCCTACTTCAAAATATTTTCTGTCTCTAACAGGGCATTCGCGATCGAAAGTCTCTTC
>CAZJYB010000116.1:0-13616 GCA_964549865.1 uncultured Anaerolineaceae bacterium | reverse complement strand
GTGGAAACGTCGTTGATGCCTTCGGCCAACGCCCGCGTCAACTCCTGGACCTCCTGCGGGCCGCGCATATCCACCGGCTTTACTTCGGCTGACGGCATTCCACGAGCGGCGAGCACAACTCTTTGCAACGGGTCAGCGATCCAGCGCGCAAAGATGAACGCCACTACGAGCGAGAGAAGCAAGGCAACCAGCCCGCTTTGGAGAATGAGCGGCAGAAAGTCATCAGCAAATATATTGGCCAGTGAAACACGCGGGCGCGGCGCCGCAACCATGATATAGGTATTATCGGAAAGTTGCTCGAGGGAATAAAGCCATGCAGTTTTATTCCCGTCGCGTATAACAGGATTATTACGGGCTAATAATTTCTTTTTAGGGAATGGAAGCGCAGGTTCCTGCCCGGCATCGGTATCCAAAAGCAACTGCTTGTTCCGGGAAAATAATAATATGCGGACATCAAAAGTTCGCGAAACGCGTTCTGCCACAACAGAAAGAGGTTGTCCATCACGTTCCATTAAAACAGTTTGGACTGTGCTCAAGCGCGCCAATGTTTGACGATAGGAAAGGGGATTGCGGATGAGATATATGAACAAAACCATCGTCACGACACCCAATGCCGTGACGATGAGCAAAGCATAACTTAACCAAAGCCGGGAACGCAGGGAGGAGAACATCAAGAGACCAATTTATATCCCACACCCGTCACCGTCTCTATCTTCACAGAGCCCTTGCCTATTTTCTTGCGAAGATGTGCGATATGCACATCCACTGTGCGGGTCTGGCCGTAGAAATCGAATCCCCAGGCGAGTTGAAGCAATTGCTCACGGGTGAATACACGGCCGGGTTGTTCTGCCAGGGTGAGTAAAAGGTCAAATTCCTGGGTACGCAGGTCGAGGGTCCGTTCTGCGATGCGGACTTCACGTGAGACAGGGTCGATCATCAGATCGCCGCGATGAACAGGCTTTCCTTCCCTGTGCCTGGTGTTATCGCTTCTTCTTAAAATTGCTTTAACGCGCGCAATGAGTTCACGCGGGTTGAAAGGTTTCGTAAGGTAATCATCTGCACCGAGTTCCAGGCCAATGATCTTATCGATATCTTCATCGCGCGCCGTCAGCATGATGATGGGAGTTTGATCTCCACTCGCGCGCAGTTTACGGCAGACCTCAAACCCATCCAGCTTCGGTAACATTACATCCAGCACGATCAAGGCGGGACGTTGTTTGGCGATCATTTCAAGCGCGGCTTCGCCATCGCCCGCTTCCTGCACGTTAAAACCATCCCGCTCAAAGTACAAGCGCGCAAGCTGAATAATGGAAGGCTCGTCGTCTACGAGCAGGATCAATTCAGAAGACATTTTCCATCCACACCGCGGGCCACGGCATAAACAAATTTACGAGGTCAATGCAACCGCTTCGATTTCCACCAGCGCCCCTTTGGGTAAAGCCGCGACCTCCACCGTGCTGCGTGCGGGAGGCATTTCGCCAAAGAATTCCGCATAGATTGCGTTCATTTTGGAGAACTCGCTCATATTTTTCAAAAATACAGTGGTCTTCACCACCTGCGCAAGGCTGGAGCCGCCTGCTTCAAGTACATTCTGCAAATTGGTCAGCGCCTGCCGTGTTTGCTCCTCCACCAGGTTTGAAACCAATTCACCGCTGGCGGGATCAAAACCCACCTGCCCGGCAGTGAAAATCGCAAAATCTGTACGAATGGCCTGCGAATACGGCCCAATGGCTTTGGGAGCTTTATCTGAGTGAACAACTTTCTTTGTCATAACGACCTCTCTTGTTGTAATGAATTGCCTGCCAGTATACAGCTTTTGGAACGACTTCGGAAGCCTTATGATAAGAAAACAAAACATACAAAGGCACGAATCGAACCGCGCCTTTGTATGTAAAAAAAGATCGGATATTTCTAGGTGTCGCGCTCGTCCGGAGATCCTCCTGCAGGCCTGTTTGCTTCACGAAAAGCTTTGACGGCCTCACGCAGGGCCCGGCCGGTCCCATTCATCAGCGACTTGACCTCTGCCAGCTTCGCGCGCATTTCCTGCACAGTGGACCTAGCTTGTTCTGCATCGGTCACTTTGCCGTTCCCGTCAAATCCATTATGCGAGTTAACAATGGTTTGCGCGCTCTCATAAGCCGGTCTTGCGCTATTTAACGCGGCCTGAAATGCACTCAGCGCCGCCTGCAAAGCAGACACATCCTTACCGTTCGCGGCAGCTTTGTCGATCATTTCCTGAAATTTTGCGCCTTGTGCGTCGGTATTCTCAAATCCCTTGCCGAGGCGTTCATAGAGTTTTAACTGACGCGCCCAGGCCTGCTCCAGCTTTTCATTGGAAACTTCGCCTTTCGGCGGGGTTTCACCTTGAGCAAAAACGCTGGTTGCAGGCAAAGCCGCAAATACAAGTACAACGATCCATGCCGCCAGAATTGTTTTCCTGAAGAGTATGTTCATCATCGTAAACCTCCTTTTAGGTTACTTTGATGATTTTAGGCTCCTGGGGTTACAGAGATATGGCGGGGATGTAAAAAAATTGTAAACTCTGCACTACACCCTCCTGACCGCCAGCATGGTCAAGTCATCTCCAAGTGGGATATGCTCAATGAACTCATTTAGCCTATGCTCCACCAGCACAAGAACTTCATCGGCAGTATCGGTTTTCATGGCTTGCAGCGCATCCATCAAACGCGAATCGCCGAACAGATCTCCATCGGGAGAAAAGGCTTCTGTCAGTCCATCCGTATAAAGCAGTAACGTATCCCCCTGCGCGAGCGAGATCGTACGTTCTTTCATGCTCGGTTGTTCCATCACACCAAGCGCAACGGCCGTGCGCGTTAGTTTTTCGATTCTTTGCCCGGGGCCTGTCGAAGGGTCACCATTTTTCTTTAACCAGAACGGCGGGTTGTGTCCGGCGTTCACAAATGTGAAATCGCCGCGCTCCACATCCAACACACCGTAGACCGCAGTGACGAACATGCCCTGTTGTGTATCCGGTAAAAGCTGGTCGTTCACGCGGCGCAAAGCCTCGGCGGGAGAATGCGTCTCGACCACCGCGGCACGTATCAGTGTACGCGTGAGCGCCATGAACAAGGCGGCGGGCATGCCCTTGTCCGCAACATCTGCGATGAAAAGACCCAGTTTCCCGTTCGATAGTTCGATCACATCATAAAAATCCCCACCCACTTGCCGGGCAGTTCGCCAACGCGCCGCAAGCTGCCATCCATCGTACGAGGGCAGTGTCTGCGGAATGAACGTCTGCTGAATTTGGCGGGCCAGCTGCACCTCAGTTTCGAGGCGTTCACGCACCACCATCTCCTGTTGCAAAAGGTCGTTTTGAATGGCAAGCGCGGCCTGCTGAGCAATGCCGTTGATGATCTCAATACGACGCGCACGAAAGCGGCGGCCGCGCTCTGCCTCTTCGACGAGCATCACGCCAAACATGTCGTTCTTGATGGATAATGGCACGGCCATTAACAGACGCTCGGCATTCACCATATCCGCTTCATTCTGGACCTCAGGCCTGATCTCCAACCATGAGCCTGGCGCGGCATCCGGCTTGACCGCGCAAGTCACAACACGATTTTCCTGCCGCGCAAAGTCCAGCAATGGGAATGAACCCGCTTTGAATTCCCTTTCGGTCAGCACAGTTTCCTCTTCTTCAGAAAAACCATATTCCTGTGAAGCCGAGAAAGCCTCATGTTCCGTGTCCCAACGATACAGCGCCACGCGCTGCACACCCACCAGGATCGGCATGATACGGATGATCGAGCTGAGGATCTCATCGAGATCGTTCAAACTCACAACGGCCTGTGCCACCTGCAATAAAGCCGCCGAGGCATAGGCCTGTTCCTGCGCGGCGTCAAACAAACGCGCGTTTTCGATCGCCACCGCCGCATAACTCGCAAAAGTAGTTGCGACCGTCTGTGCTTCATGGCCATATCGCCCGGATGTATGATGTTCAAGGGTCAGCACCCCCAGCGGACGGTCTCTCACGCGCAATGGTGCGGCAATCGACGAATAATTCTCTTCATAGCCTGCGGCCAAACCGCCGGGCCACATCGGGTCGTCTGCACGGCGAATAATGGGCTCATTCGCCATCAGCGCCTCGGCCATTGCATACGCCGCACTGGGATCTGTCATACAAACGCTTTCAAGTTCTTCAGGGTCACAACCATGAACCGCAGAAGGACCCAATTCACCATCTTCCAACAACCAGATGGCAGAGACATCGATCGGAAGGTTGCGATCCAACTCAGAGAGGATCGTTTCCAATACCTCATCCACACCCACGTTGGTGGAGATCAGGCCGGCCACATCACGCAGGCTGTCTGATATCTGCCGTCTCCATTGCTCGGAACGGTACAGGTCTGCATTACGGATGGCCGCAGCCATGGTATCTGCCACAGCTTCGAACATGAGCTGGTCGTCTTCGGTGAAGGCGTTCAGCCTGTCAGATTGAATATCCAACAGGCCCACCACTTTATCGTTGAAGATCAGCGGCACGCATAATTCAGAACGCGTATCTTTGGGAGGCAATGGGGAGGGGACGTAACGGTCGTCTTTGGTCACATCGTTGACCAGAATGGTCTTTCCGAGGCGTGCGGTCCACACCATGATGCCTGTGGGGTTATCAAGGGAAAGAGTGTAGCCCTCGAGTTTTTTGCTGCGCCTGCCGCTGCCCGCTTCATAGGCGATCAATCTTCTGTTGGGATGAACGGTAAAAAGCGAAACGTGTGGGTACTTGAATTTTTCATGGATCAGCGTTGCCGCCTCACGCATGATCTCTGAAAGGTTAAGCGTGGATGTAACGCTCTTGCTTACCTCGGAAACCAGTGTGAGCTGGTCGGCGCGTCGGCGCAAACCGCTGTATAAACGTGCACCTTCCACTGCGCGCGCGATATTATCCGCAAGTGCGCCCAGAATAAGCAGGTCGTTGGGATGGAACGCATGAGGCTGATTACTTTGAACATCCAAAACACCAAGTACACGGTCTTCGATCTTAAGCGGAATAACCACTTCCGATTTGGTCTCCGGCAGGCTGTCAATAAAGCGATAGTGGCCGTCCGCATGTACATCGTCCACCAGGGTTTGCCGCCCGTGAAGTGCGGCTTCCCCGATCAGTCCCTGCCCGATCTCTACTTCAAGCGCAATGGAGGCCTTCTTCTTTCCCTTACGGGGGGCAACCGCGCTCGAGCGAAAACGCAGGGCATTGGAATTCGGTTCGAGCGTAAAGATGGCAACGTAGTAATAATTAAAAGTGGTTTGGATCAATTGCGTGACGCGTCTGGCAAGTTCATCCACCTGCAAAACATTCGCGATCTGCGCGCTGACTGCCCGCACAAGATTAAGTTGCCTGAGTCTGAACTGCTCCACTTCGGCCCGATGTGCAGCATACAGTCCCACGGCCACGATCTGTGCGAGGCCCTGTAAAAGATTTAATTCCTCGGAGGAAAAAGCCGGTCCTTTGGGACGTGTGATTTGAAGTGCCCCAAAGGTGAGTCCCTGGTCTTCGAGAGGGACCGCGGCAAAGGTCCCGCGCGAGGCGGCGGTTTTTGTCTTCCTGTTGATCTTCTGAGTGGTAAGTTTGCCCGCTTTGATCGCGAGGCGCATCCCGCCTTTTGGTGGCTGCGGAGGAAAGACGCGACCAGCCTCCCGATCCGGCAGGCGAAAGACACTCTCCTGTAACCACACATCCACCTTACCACTGATGAGACGGCTTGCCATGGAAACAATGCGGTCGCGTTGCGCGCTCAGAGAATCTTCATTGCGCAGTTGTTCCCCCAGGCTGGTGAGTTGACGCCAATCCCATGCTTCAGAGATACGTGTTGAGGGACTCATGCGGCTATCCCCTGCGCTTGATCATGGTTAAGACGTTGCCTTTTGCTGTGGCTTCATAGCGGACTTCATCCATTAATTTCCGCATCAGGTAGACGCCCAGGCCCCCGATCTGGCGTTCGGATAGATCTGCTTTTAGATTTGGTTGTTTAACTTTGGAAGAGTCGAAGGTTTTGCCCTGGTCACGCATGGTGATCGTAAGCGTATCGCCTTGCATGTCACAACTAACATCCAGCGAGGCATTCGATACGCCTTGATAGGCATGCTCAATAATATTGGAGGCGGCCTCATCAGCCGCGAGTTGCAGGGAATAAACCTCTTTATCGGTAAATCCGCCCTGACGCGCAATGCCGGCGACTAAATCGCGGATCTCATCAAGGTATTCGAACTTGGCAGGGAAGGTCGTCATGGGCATATATAAGCAAACTAAAAGCCGCCTCCTGTGTTTCCTAGAAGAAGCGGCCTTACATTAACGCGCCATCCAACCTTTAGAAATTACCAACCGCTTCGAGTGGATCATCGAAGGTCTTGAATAGTTCGGTGAAGCCCGCAAGTTCCAGGGCTTCGCGAATGCGATCCGGGACTTTTACAAGCACAAGTTCGCCGCGATTATAGCGTTTGCAATTGCGCTGGGTGGCAAGCAGGGCCCGAAAGCCCGCGCTCGACATATATTCGAGCTCAGACATGTCCAGTGCGATCTTAAAACGGCCGTCGTTGGTGATCTTTTCGAGCGCCCTGGTAAATTCAGGAGCAGTTGCACTGTCCACACGGCCCTTTGCTTTAAGTAGATCGCCGTGTTTGAATTCCTGGTTGGTGATTTCCATCTCGAATCCTCCATAAGCGGGATAAGTTCTTTTCAATGCAATGACGCGATTATATCACGTGTCACATTTTCGTCCTTTTTCGGTCCATACTGCGCGTCCAACGGTGTTTAACCCTGCGGTCATGCCATCTTTCATAAAACCTGCGTTTAAAAATATGAATAAATCGTTTACAATAATACAGGAATTAGGAGAATGGAATGACGGGTGAGCCCATCCTTGTTATGCTGGTGGAAGATAATGCCGACCATGCTGAATTGGTGATTCGAACCCTCGAGGATCATCGGATCTCAAATCGGATCCAGCACTTTACGGATGGTCAATCAGCGATCGATTATTTATTCAGGCTGGGTGAATATTCAAACCCAGAAGCCAGCCCCCGACCCCATATCATTCTGCTGGACCTGCGCCTGCCGCGCGTGGACGGCCTCGTGGTTCTGAGCAAGATCAAGGAAAACCCGGAGCTCAAAGCCATTCCAGTCATTGTTCTTACCACCTCAGAAGCGGAAAAGGACGTTATGCGTGCCTATGATAACTATGTGAATAGTTATCTGGTCAAACCAGTGGGGTTTGAAGAATTCAGCAAGCTCATGAACGACCTGGGATTCTACTGGCTTGGGTGGAACACCCATCCCCGTATCTCATGAATAAAAACACATGTTGGACGATTCCATCAATATCCTGCTCATCGAAGATGAGGACCCGCACGCCGAGCTGATCGAACGCGCCTTTAACGACCAGGGGAACCGCGTACAAATTCATCGCGTAAAATCACTCGCCGAGGCACGCGCTTATATGGTAAGGCATGAGCCCGCCCTTATCATTGCAGACTGGCGTTTGCCAGACGGTGAAAGCATGGCGCTGCTCTCCGATCACCGTGATCCGCTTGCAATTCCCATCATTCTCATGACAAGTTATGGAAACGAGCGCATCGCGGTCGAAGCGCTCAAATCCGGTGCGCTCGACTATGTGGTTAAATCCCCTGAATCCATGCTGGACATGCCGCATCTGGCCGAACGCGCCATTGAGCAATGGGCCGCGCGTGCGGAACGCATTCGCATGCAAAAGGCGCTTCTGGAAAGCGAGTCGCAGTTCCGTTTACTGGCCGAAAACGCCAGCGACATGATCTCCCGTCACGCCGTGGACGGGGTTTTCATCTATATTTCCCCGGCCTGTGAGACTATACTGGGTTACAAACCCGAAGAGCTGGCTGGAGCTGAATTCTTTGAATTGATCCATCCAGACGATCTGCCCGCAATCACAAAGCTCGTACATGAATACGATGGCATTCCAAAAACAACAACGGTCAGCTATCGAGTGAGGCATAAAAATTCGCATTACATCTGGCTGGAGACATCCGCCCGGCCCATACTCGACCGAAAAGCCGCTTCTGTAATCGAGATACAGGCCACCTCCCGCGACATCACCGAGCGAAAGAACGCGGAAAAAGAACTGCAAAACGCACACGACAATCTGCGGGAGGCCTATGAACGTACCATCGAGGGCTGGGTGCGCGCGCTTGACCTGCGCGACCGCGAAACAGAAGGACATACTCAACGCGTCACAGAACTCACCCTTAAAGTTGCGCGAAAACTTGGGTTCGCCGAAGAAGAACTTGTGCACATCCGCCGCGGCGCCCTGTTGCATGATATGGGTAAAATGGCCATTCCTGATGAGATCCTTCAAAAGCCCGGCCCGCTGAATGAGGTGGAATGGGAAAAAATGCGCCGCCATCCGATGTACGCGCACGAGATGCTCTCTCCGATCACATATCTGCATCCCGCCCTCGACATTCCCTTTAGTCATCACGAGCGCTGGGATGGAAGTGGTTATCCGCGCGGTCTGAAAGGAAAAGAGATACCGCTGACCGCCCGCCTCTTTGCGATCGTGGATGTCTGGGACGCGCTATCGACAGACCGCCCATATCGCAAACGACTGCCGCGTTACGAAGTGATCAAATATCTTAAAGAAAAATCGGACCAGTTGTTCGACCCTGAACTTGTTGATGTGTTCCTTGCGTTGGTGGAAGTAGATCAATAATTCCTGGCAATTCGTTCCAATGAAAACTACTGACCGCTTTTCAGAACGTTCTCCAGCTTATCTTCCTCCACGCTCACAAGGGTGGCACGCACTGCAACACGGTTCGAATAAGTATTTGTTGCCTCATTATATGTCTTGCATGTGATCAGCGTAAGCCAGGCATCCTCTTGATGTTTGAGCACGGACGTATTGGTCGGGCTAACTGTGCGATTTTCACGCACCTCATAGGTATAGAGAGACCCATACGCATGGACAATAATCTTGTCGCCCCATTTTAGCCTGCCAAGTTCCTTGAATGGACCGGGGCTGCCATCAGATAGATAAACATGCGCGGTAAGCGCACTGTTCCCCTCCCAGCCTGGGAATGCCGTACCATTTAACCATCCAGCTTGTTTCGATAGCCACGATACATCCCAATCATCATCCACCAATGGTACGCCTACGATTGGAATATTCACCCGAAGGCCCGGGATCTCCAGCCAAACATCAGTCGCTGCATAAAATTTGTCGGCCGGTTGATCCGGTAGCATAGTGACGATACCGGGGGCATATCCGGTGGCGGGCAAAATTCGAGGCAGGTCCGGATCAGCGGGTGGGTTCGCTTGAATGGGACCATTAATACTGACCGAGTCTGAAACCGAGTAGACATTTACGGGATCGCCGGGGTCATATAATCGTTCAGTTGAAGTTGCGTTATGGGTGGAAAGTTGTACTGGGGCACCGCCAAGTCCGGGGTCAATTGCAAGCGATGACCAGGCTACGGAGGCGGTATTCGTCACGCTCGGCTGGGTTCCATCAAAGCGGGCAAAGAACGTGATGGTAGCAGACTGTCCCAGTGGGAAAGAGTCCCATACAAAAGTCAAATTCGTGGTAGTTAGAGGACAATAAGGAGCTGGGGCAGGTGGCGGAGATGTTGGCACCAAACCAACGTATGAGACAGTACATGGAATGTACTCGAGACCGGCGGGCAAAATATCTGTGACCACCACATCAAAGGCATCCGCAGTACTTTGAGCAGTATGAGAAATGGTCAGCGTAAATTGAATGGGAGTGCCAACCGCAACATTATTGGTCGGAGTTGCCGATTTATCGATGCTCATATCGGGCTCCACAATCGTTACATTGGGAGCACTTGAAGACAGCGAGCCACCAGTCCAGGTCCAGGTTGCATTGTTATTGAGCGCGACGGTTTGCTGATTTTCGATCACATCCAGAACGATGGCTCGATAACGGATGATCAGGGTTGAGTTGGCGATTGGTGCGCTGATATTTCCTATATTGAATTGCACCTGCCTGCCCGGATTTGCCGGGTTGCCGGCAAGATCGCCCGGGTCTGTGATCGATGACACTGTAGGCGTACAGGCGGCAGGAGTTCCGGCCACAACAACGCTTAAACAATCTACAAAAGCGAGGCCTTTATCCATACGGTCGGTGACAACCACATTGTCGAAAGCCAGCCCTGCCGGCAGGTCGATCGTGATCTCGTAAGTGACGATTTCACCGATCGCCACATTATTGCCGGTTATAAAGCTTTCACTCGTGCCACCGACCGGGATCGTTTTTGTGATCCCACTTGAGATGACATTTACAGTTACCGTATCGGTATCCTGAACAAGGTTGCTCAGCGGGTCCGTGCCGCCGGCTGTAACAATATTGGTTGTTGTGGCATTCAATGTCATCGTGCAGGAATATGTCCATACTTCCGTTGACTCGAGGATCGAGTTGGTGTTGACGTCTCCGCTTTGATATGAAACAGTGGCGCACTGATCGTCTGTCACAGAAATGGATGTGAGGGAAACATTGCCGGGATTCGTAACTGTATAAGTATAGGTGACGGAGCCCCCGCTACTAACGACAGAGGTACTTGCAGATTTTGTGACCTGGATCACACCGTTCTGATTTTGATATCCAAAATCCACGTCGGTACGCGTTTGGCCCGCAGTCACTGTAACACTGGCTTCGTTATCATTGCCACCATCAAGGTCATAGCTTGGGCTGTAACCTGCCGGTAAAGTCGAAGCATCGATCCGAACGTCATGGGTGCCTGCAGGCAACCCGCCAATGCTGTAATTGCCGTTTGAATCCGTCAGGTCGGTTAGTTCACCGACATCATAGGCATTGTCTCCGTCCTCATCAATATAGATGCGCACATTCTGTAACCCGCTTTCGCCGGCTTGCGATCCGTCACCATTGACATCATCCCACACGTAATCGGAAATGATCGAGGTTCCGGTAAATGAAACGGTTGCGTCGTCTGTTGCAGTATCGGTATTGCCGTCATCGTCAGATACCAGCGCCGTTACAACATTTACGTGGTCAACACCTGCCACCCCGGAAACTGTTGCGGTGAATGTACAGGTGTAATTCCCTCCTGAAACGATCGCGCCGCCCGTCGCACATGTCGTAGCTGTGATATTGTCATGGCCGCTTGTGGTGAGATTATTAAATTGATCGTCTGTCAGGCTGTTCAGGGTCGCAGTTTCAGCGCTGTTGTTTGTAACGACAACGGTATAGGTAACTGCGCCACCCGATTCTGGAACGCTCAATGGATTGGCGGTCTTTGTAACGGCAATATCCGGCAAGACGTCCACAAAGGTCACGGTCTCATCGTCCGTGTCACTGCCGGTATTGCCATCATCGTCCGAGACGGTCACACTAGCGGTGTTGACGTGATCTGCACCGCCGAAATCACCGCTGATCGGGGGCGGTGTATGCGTAAAGTCACAACTCGCACCCGAAGCCAGCACGGTACCAATCTGACAATCTGCATCACCAGTGATCGCAAAGTCACTGTCCGATAACGCGGTGATCGTTGCCGATTCACTGCTGTTGTTCGTCACCGTAAAGGTGAAGGTCACGCTCTGTCCAGTTTCCGGGATCGAGTTGTCGTTTGCCGATTTTACAATATTGACACTGGGAAACACATCTTCAAAGGTCACGGTCTCATCGTCCGTGTCCGTGTTTGTATTGCCGTCATCGTCAGAGACCGTCACACTTGCGGTATTGACATGATCCGCGCTGCCGAAATCACCACTGAGCGTAGCGATATGAGTAAAGTCACAACTTGCACCTGAAACTAGCACGGTACCGACCTGGCAATCTGCATCGCCCGTGATGGCGAAGTCACTGTCGGAAAGGGCCGTGATCGTTGCCGATTCGCCGGCATTGTTGGTCACGCTGAAAGTGAACGTTACACTCTGCCCGGTTTCCGGCACTGAGTTGTCATTGGCTGTTTTCACAATAGTGACATTGGGAAGCACATCTTCAAAGGTCACGGCCTCATCGTCCGTGTCCGTGTTTGTGTTGCCGTCATCGTCAGAGACAGTCACACTGGCAGTATTGGCATGATCCGCGCCACCGAAGTCGCCGCTGATCGTGGCGATATGAGTAAAGTCGCAACTTGCACCCGCGGCAAGCACGGTACTAACTTGACAATCTGCATCGCCCGTAATTGCAAAATCACTATCTGATAGGGCCGTGATCGTTGCCGATTCAGTGCTGTTATTGGTCACCGTGAAGGTGAAGGTCACGCTCTGCCCGGTCTCTGGGATCGAATTGTCATTGGCTGTTTTCACAATAGTGACACTGGGAAGGACATCTTCGAAGGTCACTGCTTCATCTTCAGTATCCGTATCTGTGTTGCTGTCATCATCTGCCACTGTCACACTGGCAGTATTGGCATGATCCGCGCCGCCGAAGTCGCCGCTGATCGTGGCAATATGAGTAAAGTCGCAACTTGCACCCGCGGCAAGGACCGTCCCTACCTGACAATCCGCATCGCCAGTAACGGTAAAATCACTGTCCGATAACGCGGTGATCGTCGCCGATTCACTGCTGTTGTTCGTCACCGTAAAGGTGAACGTTATACTCTGCCCGGTCTCCGGGATCGAATTGTCATTGGCGGTTTTCACAATGCTGACATTGGGAAGTACATCTTCGAATATCACGGTTTCATTATCTGTGTCACTGGCCGTATTGCCACCATTGCTGGCTTCAGCCGTCACAGTATTGACATGACTGCCGGGGAAATCACCAGAAACGGTGGCGGTAAATGTACAACTATATGTGCCTGCAGCGAAAATCGTCCCCCCGGTCGCGCAGGTAGTTGCTGTAATTCCATCGTGGCCAATTGTTGTGATGTCATTGAATTGATCGTCCGCCAGACTATCCAGCACGACGTCAACCAGACCGGTATTTTCCACCGCAACAGTATAAATAACCGATTGTCCGCTTTCAGGAATGCTCGTATCATTTGCCGTTTTTGCAACAGTGATGGCCGGCAATGCAGAATTGGTAAAGGTGCATGTTACAGTTTCACCTGCGGCAAGGACAACGCTAATGTCGGTATCCCCGGCATCAAAATCGCTGTCGCTTCCGATCGTGACCGTGGAACTGGTCGCGCCGGCACACGAAATATTCGTTACATTCCAACCGCTGGCAGCCGTTTCGGTAACGCTGTAGGTTCCTCCCGCTGCAAGGTTATTAAATGTCTGTGTATTTGTAAAAGTCGCATCCGCGCCGGCATCGTCATCCAGAGTGAACGCGATGAGACCAGCTCTACTGACGGTATAGGCAAAATCCTGTACGTCATCAGGAATAGCATCTTTTATGATAACCAGCGAGCCAACGCTGTTTGTAACTGTTACATCTTCGTCCGCCTCAGGGTCGGTCGTGGGACTCACAGGCGTGCCGGGATCATTGGCCACGGAACCATCATCATCCACATTGCCAGTTTCGGTTGTGGATGCAATGGCCGTATTATCATAAGTAGCAAGTGACGCATTGTTCAACTGCAAGGTGATCGTGATCGTGGCTGTGGCGCCGACAGCAAGTGTGTCCATGCCTGTTAGCAAAGTCGGTACGCCTGAACCATCGTAGCCCGGAAAATTCGCATTAATACTGCCGGATGTGACCGAGGCT
>CAZJYB010000115.1:0-13674 GCA_964549865.1 uncultured Anaerolineaceae bacterium | reverse complement strand
CCGAGGCCTGCGGCAAATGGACGATTCGATGCCTGCCGGCCCCCTGAATGTCCATGTGCATGTCAAACTTGGCGGAGACGGGGTATCCAATGAACAGTTGCACGAACTCGTTACGTGGGTGGAAAGGCACTCACCTGTTGGCGATTCGATCAGCCGCGCGGTGCCACTCAAAATAAGCGTGGAAGTAACCTAAGAAAATAGGATGAAGTAACATACTTGGATTAATCAAAATGGATTTCTTAAAGTAATGGAGTACCACTTTTTTTATACTGCTCTCGCCCCACCCGCCTTCGGCATGCTTCGCGATCCCCAAATACGACATAGAAAAATGGGTAGGGATGTAGTGTCCGCAGGTCGGATTTAGGGAGGGAAACGCCTAGCATTTTTCTGTATAATGAGCAATGTCTACGCTCGCACGCCAGCAATCCTTCGCGAACGCAAACCGCCGAAGGTCCCCGTAGGGGTTAGGCGTTTGCCTTCTAAAGATTGTCTCAAAGAAAAAATGAAGTTCAAAAACTGTGTATGATGGTTTATTTTGACGAGACGGATTTATTAATTGGCATCATTATACTTTTCGCCATTTTGCCAGTTGTGTGGTGGAAAAAGCGTAATTTGTCTTACTTGCTTTTCTTCTCAATATTTTGGCTTTATCTTTTGAGCGTTGTATCAGTCGTGGTCTTTCCTGTCTTTATCAACACGGATTACACTGGCACATTTAGACCAAGCATAAATCTTATTCCTTTTTACTTTGGCGACTGCCAATTACCAGAACTTTGCATTAGAAGTATTATTGAAAATATCATCTTTACTATTCCTTTTGGCTTTGGATTAAATTTTCTCGTCAGAATTCGGCCAAAATATATTTTCTGGTTAGCCTTCACAGTTGGTTTTGCGCTTGAGTTTTCACAACTTGTCATTTCTCTGGCTTTTAGAAGTGGTTTTCGAGCAACAGACATTAATGATGTTATATTAAACGGCACAGGCGTTTTGGTTGGGTATTCGTTGTTTAGGTTGTTTGCTTGGCTATATCTAAAACTTACGGAACGCTTTAACTTTCAACACAAGTTGATATTTGCAGATGTTTATGAAATCGCTCTTCAAACACAAGTTTCGGGTAGGTCAAAAAACGCCTAACAAAGCGTGCACCCCGTCACACTTCGTGTGCGGGGCGAGCGGCTGGACGCTGGGGACTGCCGCTTCGCGGCGTGCGGCATTTTCAAGCATCTTCCTGGCTTCAAGTTTTTTCTGCTCTCAACCCCACCCGCCTTCGGCATGCTTCGCGACATCGTACCCGTAGGGTATCCCCAAAAATGCGACATGCAAAGCTCGGCAGGGACTAGATCTCTACAGGTCGCATTTGGAGATGGAAACGCCTGGGCATTTTTCTGTATAATGAGCAATGTCCACACCTGCCTGCTTGTCCATTAATGCAAACCGTTAGTTCTCTCTATCGTAATGAAGGCAATCGGTCAATAAAAGTGACTTGTTTGTTGCAGCCATCGAGCTAATTTAACCCCGTCAATTTTTTACTAATAAAGGAGACTATCTCATGAAACTCAATGTAATCTTTATCATCGCTGCGGTTTATATGGCTCTTATCGGCATTGGGCATCTATTTGCGCCAGTAGCCATGAGTGCAGGCGTGGTTCCAGCAGATGCCTCTTCAGGGTTAATTGCCTTTCTCCGCCATTATGCCGCTCTCTTCATGGCAATTGCAGTCATGAACTGGATCGCCCGGAACTCAGAGGCATCCACAGCACGTAACGCTATCGTTCTTGCCAATATAGTTGCGTTTGGCCTTGCCGCTATCTTGGATGTGTTGGCGGTAGTCAGTGGAGCGGGAGTCACCGGGCTGGTGCCTGCTACCATCAATCTGGTTATTGCCATTGCCTTCTTCTGGGCAGGCCGGATGAGCATATCAACCAAAACAAGTTAGGTGATACAGTTTTGCGAAAAGCGGTAGTAAAGGCATCTTGTGAAAGCTTCGTCTCACGCCTGCCAAGTTTCATTCAGACAGAGGCGCGGGCTAACACAGCGTGCAATCAATGGACGATGAGGACTGCCGCGCCCGCTGAGCGCCAAGCTACGCGACCCACAGGGCGAGACGCAAACTGCCGAAGGTCCCTCGCGGAGCATCTCGTAGAGGCGAAGGGGCTGGGCTGTCCGCAATATTAAGGAGTGATACTTATGTCTAAAGTCAGAATTCTCAACTTCACCATATCATTAGATGGCTACGGCGCTGGCCCAAGCCAGGCCGTGGATACCCCGCTCGGTGTTGGCGGTGAAGAGTTACACAACTGGATGGTCAAAACTGCCACCTTTCACAAAATGTATGGAGGGGAGGGAGGAGACGAAGGAATAGACAATGATTTTACGGTGCGAGGCCTTACCAATATTGGGGCGTGGATTCTCGGGCGAAATATGTTCACGCTGAGTCGTGGGGAGTGGCCTGAGGATGGCTGGAAGGGATGGTGGGGGGATAACCCACCCTATCATGCTCCAGTATTCGTACTCACTCATCATCCCAGAGCCTCCATCCCAATGGAAGGCGGCACGACTTTCCATTTTGTTACAGAAGGCATTCATGTGGCCTTGGAACGCGCCCGCGAAGCGGCTGGCGAAAAGGATGTTCGTATCCTGGGCGGGGTCAATGTGATTCAGCAATACCTGCGCGAGAGGCTTGTTGACGAAATGCATATCCCAATTGCGCCAGTGGTGCTTGGGTCGGGCGAGCATCTTTATAAAGGTCTTAACCTGCTTGAGCTTGGTTACAAGCTTACCGAGCATGCCGCCACATCTGATGCCATGCACCTCGTCTTTACAAAATCCTAGCGCGAATCCCTGCGGTGAGGGTCACTTGTTAGAGACGAATTTTTGAGCGCGCCCTATGGAGTCCGCCCAACAACGCGTCCTGGGCGATCGCCAGGATAATACTGGGCGAACGCCACCGTCCGTCCGCAGGATTGCTCACCTGCACTGCAACAAACGCACGAAGTCCCCGTAGCGCAGCGTAGTGGGAGTGCGGCGCAAGTGTCGCTTATGCGAGACGGCAGCACTTTGCACTGGCGCCACCCGTCCTTCGGACACCCTCCCGACCGTCCATACATATTTCGAGTGAGATCAAAAAATGAGTGATAGCAGTCAGTTCAGTGAGCGTGAAAAGGAAGTAACGGAACTCCTCATGCAGGGCAAAAGCAATAAACAAATTGCCCTGGCGCTCGGTATTTCGGCCAGTACCGTTGAATATCACTTGAAGAATGTGTACAAAAAACTTCAGGTAAATTCCAGAACCGAAGCAGTTTTGCGATTGGGGAAATCCACAGGTGGCAAGGTCACGGGTAAATTAGGGAAATCCACAGTTGAATTGAATGGGAAAGCCGCCGACAATGGCGTCCAACCTGTTTCAACATGGAGGTTTCCCGTGAGTAAAGGTTTTGTGATCATCGGCAGTGGTCTGTTGGCGGTGGCCTGCATTGTTGTGCTCGTTCTGGACAATTTGCCTGTTAAAAGTGTGGAAAATGTGCCCACAAACGTATCGTTGCCCTCTGAATTGACGATCCCTTCTGTAGTGGAAAATACGCCCTCAAATGGATCGTCACTTCCCGACCTGGTGATTAGTTCCATTTATGTAAGCATGGTGGATTTCAATGGATGGTGTCTTCCGTATTACGGGGTCAACGTGACTGTCTACAATCGAGGGAACGCCTCTGCAGCGGATGTGACACTTACCGACATCAACACCGGGCAGGAAGTTCAAGTTGGGACGTTGGACCCGCTTCAAGGCATGTCGATGTCGTTCGTTGCGAAGGCAGTCAGCGAATCCTATACCGTGGTCGCTGACCTGCACGACACCATCCTTGAGAGCAATGAAGCCAATAACAGCGGCTCTTTTTCTGAAGCCACAGCAACGCCGGTGGCTTCCTGCCCGCCATTTCCATCTGGAGCTGACACCCCTACTCCTTTTGCTTCCATGACACTGGCCGTCACGGACATACCCAGCCCAACCCACACCGTCGTGCCCACTGCGGACCTCTCAACATTGCCTGATCTGATCATCAAATTCACGTACCTTGAAATGGCAGGCAGGCAGCGTAATTGTGTCGAGGCCTACGCGCCCTATGAGATCCGCGTGGTGGTTCAAAACATCGGCCTGGCGGAGGCCGGACCCTTTACAGTCGATCTGAATGACATGCGACAACAGGTGAACGGGGGTCTGGCGCATGGCCAGTCCATTGTGCTGCACTTTACGGGTACCACGCCGAGTGGACAGTATGCGGTGCGTGTCGATTCACTTGATCAAGTGGGTGAGCGCGATGAGAACAATAATGCCCGCACTTATTTTGCGCCGACCCCAACTCCACCGCTGCTCTGCACAGCCACACCGACCCCAACACAATGAGGCTTGAAAATTGTCCACCCGTGGAAGGAGAGTACGATGTCACCGATGAGCAAACCTGCATTTTTTCGGATGCACTGGCTGTTACTAGTAATACTGGCCCTCATTGCCGCATGCACAACGCCCACTCAAGGAGCGCATGTGGTTTGGCTGGAAGATAGTCATGGCTGGCTTAGCGACGTGGATTCGGTTGGCAAGGCAGAGGGCTGGGTGATGGGGTTCAATGCCACTCATGATGACATTGAACTGGAGTTATACAGGGAACACGGCGGACTCAGGATGGTGGACGACTGGCTGGCCTATCATGAGCAAGGCGTTGACATGTCTTGGCCGATGCCGGATATCGGGCTATTGACCTCGTCGAGAACGTATGCACAGTGGGATGTTTGGCTGGACCTGACGCCTTATCTGCAAGAATACGATCTAAGCGTCTTCCATCCGTCCGCGCTGCGCGACTGGCAGGACAAAGATGGAAATCAGTTTGGCCTGCCAGTCTCGGTTTATGGGCCGATGCTGGTCTATAACCGCGACCTGTTCGATGCCGCCGGCATCCCTTACCCTCCGCACCGCTATGGCGAACCGTACGCCGATGGCGAGGAATGGAACATCGAGAAGATGGAAGAGATCGCCATCCTCTTGACGCTGGATGCGAACGGGAGAAATCCAACGCATCCCGATTTCAACGCGAGTGATATCGTCCAATTCGGCTTTACGCCGCAGTGGTTGCCGCTGGTAGACATCGTCGCGCTGTTCGGGACCGATCCGGTGTTCGACGCGAGCGGACCGGTCACCGTGCCAGACTCGTGGAGTCAGGCGCTGCACTGGTACCATTCCGGCATATGGGAGAAACATTTCATCCCGAACGCAGAGCAGGTCATCGGTCTTGGCGGCAACGCCTTCGCCAGCGGCCGGGTTGCCATGGCTTATTCGCAGACCTGGTATTTCTGCTGCATTGAATCCGTGGTCTATTGGGATCTCGCAGCCCTGCCTTCCCACAACGGGCGGGTGACAGGCAGCCTGGTTTCAGATGGATTTGGCATCGTTGATATCAGCCCTCAGCCGCAGGCAGCCGTGGAAGCGCTATATTACCTCACCACACTTCCGGAATTGGCCGACCGCGCGCCGCAAACATTTCCAGCATTGAACACGCTCCAGGCCGCTAAATTCTCCGAATGGGAGGAACAGTTTCCTCAGGGCGTCGATTGGCAGGTCGTATCAGACAGCCTGACAATTCCCGAATTCCCCGCCAAGCCATTCTGCGCACCGCGCCACTCACGTTTCGACATACGAATCGAAGAGTTCCTGGATAGCATGACCACTTCTCCGCTGCTGGACCTGGAGACGGCATTAGACGAGTTGGAGGCTGACCTGCAAGCGACCATGCAAGAGTGGGGACAACTTTCGTGCCTGTAGGGTGAAACTCATACCCCTCGCCAAGCCAGGACTGGAAAAAATTGCAAATCTCGTCCTCCTAAAAGGATATTTCCAAAGGATATAACATGCACACGTCTCAGTCACGCCTCATCGCCCTTTTCAACTTCTGCATGATCGCCGTTTTGTTGGCCGCGCTGGACGCGCGATATCCGCAGCGAGTGAGCTGGCAGGTGACTGTAGACAGCCTGCCCTACTCGCAATACGCCGACGACAACTATCTCAACAACCCCCCCTGCCAATGGGAATTTATGAAGCGGTTGATCGAGACACCGGGCCTGGACCTGGAAGCCGAATTCGATCGGTAAGTCAGGCCTCTTAGCAAGGTCGAAAGCTGAGTCACATTTATCTGAAAGACAAAGAGTAAATATGAAATTCGCTCCAGATGAAAGGCGGCCTAACACGACGTCCTGGGCGAACACCACCGTCCGTCCGCAGGATCGCTTCGCTGATGCCGCGAGCAGCGCCACGGCGGTCTACAGGACTGCTCACCTGCACTGCGTCCCACGCAGTGCGGCGCAAGTGTCGCTGATGCGAGACGGCAGCGCTTTGCAGCGCAAGGAGATAACAATGTCACCAATGAGCAAACCCGCATTTTTTCGGATGCACTGGCTGTTACTAGTAATACTGGCCCTCATTTCCGCATGCACACCAAGCTCGCGCATGCCTGCGCTGGGAGGCGCATCTGAACCGTTTGACGGTCTCTGGACGGCAGCCTTTATGCTGGAAATGAATACCGGCTCAGCTCAGACAAGCACCCCATGGTTTACCTTCATTCTTGATTTGCAGCAGGAAGGCGAAGATGTAATCGGAACCATCCGAGCGGAGGGTGTGGATGTCACCGGCGTGGTCCGCGGGACGGTGGATAAAGCGGGAGTCTTGCACGGAACGATGCGCCTGTCGTCGAATGATCACGATTGGGAAAGCCTGACCCTGAGTTTGCTCCCGGATAGGGTTTTAGGAACTGGCACCGCGATTTTTAAAGCGGCCCCAAACGAAATTCACCTCTACTCCATCAATTTGCTCCCGGTTACCTCTATCCCGTTGGAGGATCCGGCAATTATTCAAGACGCGATCCAGCGGCCAACGCAAAGCACGGATGGGAGCCAAAAGGTCCCCATTCGTTGGCTGCTGGATGGGGGTTCCGTCTGGCGCCCGGAGCAGAGTTGGCTGAACGCGTTCAACGCCTCTCAGGACGAAATTGAATTGAGCCTGATGTTTATTCACGGAGATTTGCTGGTGGTGGATACGATGTTTCGGAATCGCGACAAAGGTATCGAGGACACCCTGCCGGATATTGCCCCGTTTTCACAATGGGAGGAATACGGCATGCGTGATTCGTGGCTGGACCTGACGCCCTATCTACAGGAGTACGACTTGAGCGACTTTGAGCCCGCCGCACTGCGCCAGTGGCAGGATGAAGACGGGAAGCAGTTCGGTTTGCCGGTTACCGCCGAATCCACGGTCTTGTACTACAACCGCGACCTGTTCGACGCGGCCGGGATTCCCTACCCGGCGGCTCGCTACGGGGAGCCATACGCGGACGGTGAACCCTGGGATATCGACAAGCTGCAGGAGATCGCGATCCAGCTGACCCTGGATGGCAACGGAAGAAATCCAACGCAGCCCGGCTTCGAGCCGCTTGATATCGTGCAGTGGGGCTTCGCACCAGCCTGGCTGTTTATAGATGAAATTGCTGCACTGTTCGGGCCAGAGCCGATTTTTGATGAAAACCAAAATGTACGGCTGCCGGATTCGTGGCGCGATGCGATCCGCTGGTATTATGCCGGGATGTGGGAAAAGCATTTCATCCATACCGCGAAAGACCTGCAGAGCGGGAATAAGTTCACGACCGCCATGGTGTTGTCTGGGCCCGGGTACGTCACTGTGTGCTGCGACAAAGCGAGCGAATCGCCGCTATACTGGGACATGGCTGCCCTTCCCTCCTATAAAGGGCGCGTCTCGGGTCACCCTGATGGGCTGGGTCTCGGCATCCTGAAAACGACGCCTCATCCACAAGAGGCGGTACGGACGCTGTACAACATGGTCACCGATCCCAATTTACTCGATTCGTACCTGTCCGGCAACAACAGAATGCCGGCACTGATCAGCCGTCGGCAGGTTTTTCTCACCGAGATGGACTCACGCTATCCACAGGGGTTGAATTGGCAGGTCATCGTCGATGGCTTTGCGTATCAGGAAACGCCTGGTGCGCTCAGCCCAAAGGCCTTCGAGTGGCGAATTAAGCCACCGATTTGGGATTTTAAGTCCATGCTCGAGAACACCGAGGGTCTCGACATTGAAGCGGCGCTCGACGACCTGGAAATCGCGCTGCAAAACGCGATCCACACCAGTGAGTAATGAGCCGGCACGTTATGGCAGTATTCCAGTGAGAGCCGCGCTATCCCATGTTGGTTGCCCGTATTGGTACCGATTTTACTGATAATCATGTGCCATCCGTGCCTGTGCGCGTGGTCGAGCGCGATGAGAACAACAATGCCCGCACTTATTTTGCGCCGACCCCAACTCCACCGCTGCTCTGCACAGCCACACCAACCCCAGCACAATGAGGCTTAACGAGATAACGATGTCACCGATGAGCAAACCTGCATTTTTTCGTAAGCACTGGCTGTTAATAGTAATACTGACCCTCATTTCCGCATGCACAACGCCCACTCAAAGAGCACATGTCGTTTGGCTGGAGGATAGTCATGGTTGGCTTTTCGCCGCGGATTCGAGGGACAAGGCAACGGGATCGGGATGGGTGAAGGAATTCAATGCCACCCATGATGACATCGAACTGGAGCTGTACCCGGAACACGGCGGAATCAGCCTGGTGGACGACTGGCTGGCCTATCGTGAGCAGGGCAGTGACATGGATTGGCCGATGCCGGACATCGGGCAATTTACCTGGTCGAGAAGATATGGACAGTGGGATGTTTGGCTGGACCTGACGCCTTATCTGCAGGACTACGATCTTAGCGTCTTCCATCCTGCTGCGCTGCGCGCGTGGCAGGACAAAGATGGAAATCAGTTTGGCCTGCCGGTCAGGATTTATGGGCCGATGCTTGTCTATAACCGCGACCTGTTCGATGCCGCCGGCATCCCTTACCCTCCCCACGGCTATGGCGAACCGTACGCCGACGGCGAGGAATGGAATATCGAGAAGATGGAGGAGATCGCCATCCTCCTGACGCTGGATGCGAACGGGAGAAATCCAACGCATCCCGATTTCAACGCGAATGAGATCGTCCAATTCGGCTTCACGCCGGGGGAGCTGCAGCTGGCCGACATCGCCGCGCTGTTCGGGACCGATGCGGTGTTCGATGGGAGCGGACCTGTTACCGTGCCGGACTCGTGGAGTGAGGCGCTGCACTGGTACCATTCCGGCATATGGGAGAAACATTTTATCCCGAACGCAGAGCAGGTCTTCGCGCTTGACAACAACGCCTTCGCCAGCGGCCGGGTCGCCATGGCTTATACGCAGACCTGGTACTTCTGCTGCATTGAATCCACGGTCAATTGGGACCTCGCAGCCCTGCCTTCCCACAACGGGCGGGTGACAGGCAGCCTGGTTTCATGGGGATTTGGCATCCTGGATATCAGCCCTCAACCGCAGGCAGCCGTGGAAGCGCTTTATTACCTCACCACCCTTCCGGAATTGGCCGATCACGCGGGTGGATTTCCGGCGCTGAAGGCGCTCCAGGCGGACGAATTCTCCGCATGGGAGGAAAAGTTTCCTCAGGGCGTTGATTGGCAGGTCGTAAGGGACAGCCTGACATTTCCCGAATTCGCCCCGCAGCCATACTGTGCACCGCGCTACTCAAGTTTCGAGTACCCAATCGAAGAGTTCCTGAAAGGCATGACCAGCTCTCCACTGCCGGACTTGGATGCGGCATTAGACGAGTTGGAGGCTGACCTGCAGGCGACCATGCAAGAGTGGGGACAACTTTCGTGTTTATAGGGTGATGCCGACCCCAACGGCAGCACTCCGGTACAGATCAGCCGCCCCATGATTCCGGGCGCGGGTTGCACAGTTTCGTGCCATAATCACCTGGTAGGCTCGCAAATACGCTCCGCCGCTTACGCAAACCGTTGGGTAGGCCCTGTCGAACAATCAAATAAAAAGGAAATAGTGTGATGAAAAAGAAAAAGTCAATTCAGCAAGTGTTTCTTGTATTATTCATTTCAACAATGCTGGTTTTGGGTGCGTGTGGAACAATGCCTGCCACTACTCCACCTGCTGCCATCCCTCCGACTGTGATCCAGCCTACCGACGAAAAAACTGAAATCCCGTCTCAACCCGCCAATTCATATGGCATCACAAACAGCCTTGATAACCATGTGGCTTTACCCGATGGATACATTTTATACGGTAATATTTCATGGACAGACTCTTCCCCAATAGTTATTACCGAGACACTTGCTAGTGTTAAGGATGCCAATGGAAAAGAAGTTCCCTTTGAGTATGCAGACGCGGGAGTTTATCCTGCTCAAGATGAACTTCGCCAGCATTGGGCATACAAGTTAAACGAAACAAACCTTGCCGTACCATTGAGTCTGACCTTCGTTGTAGAAGCATATCTTCCAGTAGATGGAAGTTCCTTTACTTTTGACCCAGGACCGAACCCGCAGTTGGGACAAAAATGGGATATTAATCAAGATGTGATTGTCAACAATGAAACTGTCCATGTCCTCTCTGCGGAAGAGGCTGGTATAGAAGAAGGATTTTTCTTGTTCACGATGCAGTCAGACTCGAACATAGTCAGTGCTGCGATCACAGATCTTGCTCATCCACCTGTGGGCGGTGGTGGCGGTGGTGGCGGAATCCCAGAGGCAGGTGTTCCTTTCCAGAGTGGCTTTGGATATCAGATACCCCTTCCACAAGGTCCATATACATTGACATTTACGAATGTGGGTATTCTTGTCTCAGGTGATTGGACTTTGACTTGGAGTCCTTAAGTTTAGTGATAACTTACAATCAAAGATAACTTGCAAACCCGCCTGCCCAACAAAGCGTCTTGAACAGGCTGGCTTCGAGTTTTTTCCTGCTCTCAGCCCCACATGTCCTTCGGACTGCTGCGCGATATCATCCCTCGCGAAGCATCCCGAGCGAAGCGAGTGGGCAAAGCGCAGCAAGCGGGACATCGTACCCGTAGGGTATCCCCAAATACGACATGGAAAAATGGGCAGGGATGTAGTGTCCACAGGTCGGATTTGCCGTCTCGCACCGCCGTGGCGCTGCTCGCGGCATCAGCGAAGCGATCCTGCGGACGGACGGTGGAGCCCTTACAGGGTGCTCCATGAAGGGAAATGCCAGGGCATTTTCTGTATAATGAGCATTGTCCATGCCTGCCGACAATCCGCTATCCCGCAGAGAGCATGCGGGACTTACGCAAACGGCCGAAGGTCCCTCGCGAAGCATCTCGTAGAGGCGAAAGGGGATGGCGTTTTTACTAACCCTGAGGAGATTGATATGACTAGTAGCGAGAAAGTTGTTACCATAATTGTTGTAATTGTTTGTCTCATTTGGGACGCCCTGATCGTCCGTCAGATTTGGAGAGGTGAGACAGCCGCGTTTTCTGCCGAGAAGTATGAGCAGCCGCGGGGCAGGCTCCGCAAAACTGAACCAGTTGCATTTTGGCTGGCTATTGGTATGCAATTAATTTTCCCCAACGGAGCGATTCTATATATCCTTTATTGGTTGTCCACATTGGCTGATTAGAAAATTGGCTTTCGAGCACTTTGTGTACGCGCGGCTTCGGGTTTTTCTGCTCTCACCTGTGCCTCCCGAAGAACACACCTGCACTGCAACAAACGCACATCGTCCCCGAGCGAAGCGAGCGGGAGTGCGGCGCAAGTGTCGGGACGATGTTCGGCAATGGTGTAGGCAGGCAGGGTCCGGCCTGTGTTGAGTGTGTCGAAGCACCCACCCACAATATGCTAACAATACGCATTTGAAGTGAAAGATCATGAACATGAAATTTCTTGATGACGCGAGAATACCCAGCCATCCGTATCCTGAATTACGGGAAGTACTCAATGCCTTTGTAGATGAAATTTCAGCAGAATTAAGAGAAAATCTCGTTGGGATATATCTGGTTGGCTCAATTGCTTCAGGTGATTTCGATTTGGATAGCGACGTGGATTTTTTGGTTGTGACAAATACTGAATTGACTGAAGAAAACATGAAGCCGCTTCAAGAGATTCAAATAAAAATTCATGACATTGATTGTTATCCCGCAAAACATTTGGAAGGGTCATATATCAGTTTTACTGATCTCAACGATTGGGCTACAGTAGGACAAAAGAAACTCTATTATTTTGATAACGGCAGCACCACATATGAACAATCAACTCACGATAATCAGTGGCATGTTCGTTGGATCCTTCGAGAGCGTGGAATTACCCTGGTTGGTCAAAAACCAGAAACAATATTGAAATCGATTCCTTTGAATGAGATGTTTAACGAAATCAAGACGGCCATGCTCGAAGTAATGAAACTTTTTCAAGATGAAATAGATCACCCTCTAAGTTTCTGGAACTCCAGATTTGGCCAGTCCTTTACTGTTCTAACATATTGCCGAATGCTGCACACTCTTCATACAGGGACAGTGCAGTCAAAAAAGGCTGGGGTGAAATGGGCTAAACAGTTTGTGGAACCAAAATGGGTAAATATAATTGACCAGGCATGGAATGAACGGGAGGGCGTTCGGTTTTTAGAAAAAATACGTCAGCGAGCCGAACTAACATTACTTTACGAAACGCGGGATTTCATAAAATACGCTGTTGCACAAATTGATAATATTGAAGTTTGAGTGAGTTAAGTATGGTCCACAACCGCCTGACAAAGTGTATGCTGGCCCTCGGCGTGATCAGTATCTACTGATCTCTTTGTAGCTTCTCGCGTTCCTGATCCCATAATTTTGTAAATCGTTCAAAGACATCGGAAATGATCTCCAGTTCTTTTTCCGAGTAACTTGAGATCAATTCGGCTTGTGCCTTTCTCGCCGATTCAAACCATGAGGCCACTTTTTCGCCACCCGATTTTGTGGGAGCGATCAGCGTCCCGCGGCGATCATCGGGATTGGGTCGTCGCTCGATCAAGCCTGGCTTTTCGAGTCGATCCAGCATGGCGGTCGTTGCACCTGAAGTGAGGCCCGTATGCCTGGCAAGTTCAGAAGGTGTGGCAATCCCTTTGAAGAATAGAAGCCTGAGACATTCCATATCGGTAGGGTTGAGGCCCTGCGATTCGTCCATCGCGTTTCGGAACAGCGTTAAGTGAACGCCATATTCCCTCACCGCGATCAGGGCTCGTTTCTTCAAATCTGTTTTTGTAGAGTTCATCATGGAAATCCCTTGACATTATCTTTATTTTGAAGTATCTTTATTATATAACTAAATTCTATTTTATGCAAGAGCCAAAAGGAGATTTTCATGAGCCCAAAGAAGGTCACGAAGAAGGCAGCAAAGAACACCACTACGAAATCCAAGGGATTCACAGCCGAGGAAAAAGCCGCGATGAAAGAGCGCGCCAAAGAGCTGAAGGCGGAAGCGGCCAAGGCGGACGGGGAAAGCACCCTGCTCGCGAAGATCGCCGAGATGAAGGAACCGGATCGCAGCATGGCCAAACGGCTGCATGCCATCGTCACAGCCAACGCGCCCTCCCTCGCCCCGAAAACATGGTACGGGATGCCTGCCTACGCCAACGACGACGGCAAGATCGTCTGTTTCTTCCAAAGCGCGCAGAAGTTCGAAGCAAGATACGCGACCTTCGGCTTCAGCGACACGGCGAACCTCGACGAAGGCCACATGTAGCCGGTCGCCTTCGCGCTGAAGAAGTTGAC
>CAZJYB010000114.1:0-13758 GCA_964549865.1 uncultured Anaerolineaceae bacterium | reverse complement strand
TTTTTATGGATGTGGCCCAACGCGCGCATCTCGGTCATGGGCGGGGAACAAGCCGCGAACGTGTTACTTACCATCAAGCAAGATCAGCTCGCTCGAGAAGGCAAGCCGATCCTTACAAAAGAAGAAGCGAACGAGTTCAAGCGTCCACTCCTTGAGAAATACGAAACCGAAGGCAGTCCCTATCATTCCTCTGCAAGGTTATGGGATGACGGCGTGATCGCGCCCGACGAAACGCGGCAGGTGCTGGGATTGGCTCTGTCCATTGTGCTGAACGCTCCACAGGAAGAGCGCGGGTTTGGGGTGTTTAGAATGTAAGATCAAGGAGAGAAGAAAGAGGAAAGAGGGTTGACCATGAAATATACTGAATGGATGATGTCAGTCCCGTCCGAAATTACTAACGACCCGATTTGGAAGCTGGAAGTATATCGTCTGGCTTTGTTTGCTGGTGATATTGGCTGGAGTGATGTGCTTGCTTTATCTAAAAATAAATTGATGCATAGTGTTGCAGATCAACTTCACCGTTCGCTTGGTTCGATCAGCACAAATCTCACAGAAGGATATTCCCGCAGCAAGGGACTTGATCGTGCCCGTTTCTTTGAATATTCATTGGGGTCGGCGCGTGAAAGTCGCGAATGGTATTACAAATCCCGTCACATTCTTGGCGAGGAAATCACTGGACATCGTCTGGGGTTACATACTAAAATTGTCAGCATGTTGGTGCCCATGATTCCTCATCAGCGCGGCCACGCAATTCGTGAAGACCGGGCCGAATATGAAATTTCGTTGCAATTATCAGACTTTATACTCGACGCAGAAATACCATTGCCTTAATACATCTTTCTTCTTTCCTCTTTAATTTATTCCAACTCACCACTCGCTACAAAGGTACCATGCCCCACAAATCATCCACTCCCCATCAATTCCTCACCCAACTCTCCGGCGCCTGGGTCGGTACTTCGCGCACCTGGCTTGAGCCCGGCGGTGACCCGCTCGAGGCGCCCGTGCAAGGCAGTATCCAGATAATTTTGGATGGCCGCTTTGCCATTTATCTTTACCAGACCTCCATGGATAACGAACCTCAGCACGGCATGTTCACCATGGGATTCAACACCAACCTCGATCGTTACGAAGCCAGCTGGGTGGACTCCTTCCACAACAACACGGCCATCATGTTCTGCAGTGGAGACGCCAAAGAGGAAGGTTTCTTCGTCCTCGGCAGTTACCCCGATCCCAGCGGCGGCCCGGATTGGGGCTGGCGGACCGAGGTCCAGTTAATAGATGGCGGTCACCTGGTCATTACAGCTTATAACATCAGCCCGGAAGGCGAGGAAGCAAAAGCCACCGAAACAGACCTGAAAAGAGTAAAATAAAAAATCCAGCGGCCCGACGTGCGGTTAATGGATCGCGGTCACTTGATCATGATTGCCTGCAACATCAGCGCGGAAGGTGAAGAAGCAAAATCACCGAAACAGATCTGACGATTTTATTGATTTACCGGGTTATTGAGAGTAATATATCAATTAATGACCTGCAAGGGCCAACAATTTCAAGGTAGGAAGTTCCCAGCATGGACGCTCAGACTTTTCGAAAATTCTGTCCTGTTTGCAAGCTAAGCAATGACGCAGAGGCGGTTGTGTGTCAGCATTGTGGCGCGTCGTTGGGTAAAGGCATCACAGAGGTCCCGACCACACGACGTGTTGAAGATTCGCTTGAGCCTAGGGAAGAAATAAAAGAGCAGGCCATCAGGGAACACACCCCACCACCGCTCGGATTGTCTCTTTTGTTACTGAACAACGGTGAGCATATCGCTTTGCGTATGGAGCAGGAGTTTGTCCTTGGGCGGGCCGGGGATTTGACTGCTGAACCGATGGTTGACCTCACGAACTACGAGGCTTTTACGATGGGGGTCTCAAGGCGCCACGCGATGATTAAAGCGGTGGAAGATAAGTACATATTGACCGATCTTAATAGCGCGAACGGTACCTGGCTTAATGGACAGCGGCTGGTCCCCGCTAAATTGTACGACCTGCCAAGTGGTGGCGTAATCACGCTGGGTCGCTTGAAATTGATCGTGATCTATTTGCATACTCATAATTCCAACAACAAAGCTTGATCGTTACAAAGCCAGCTGGGTGGACTCCTTCCACAACAACATGGCCATCATGTTCTGCAGTGCAGACCCAAAGAGGATGGGTTCTTCGTCCTCGGCAGTTATCCCGACCCCCGCGGCGGCCCGGATTCGGGCTGGCGGACCGAGGTCCAGTTAATGGATGGCGGCCACCTGATCATTACAGCCTACAACATCAGCCCCGAAGCAGACCTGAAAAAAGTGAAATAGACAAATCCACCTGAGGGGTTGAGTTTACGTCTTTGAGAGAAGATTTTAAGCTTTCATCCATATTATTGCAGTATGATAAGAAAAGTAAGTGTCAGGGATCTACACAGGCCGCATATCTCAAAAAAGGGTCCAAAAAATGGAAACGCAAGCTTTCAAAAAATTCTGTCCGGTCTGCAAAATGGGCAATGATCCTCATGTGATCATTTGCCGGCATTGTGGTGCGCTATTAGGAGAAGACCCCAGAGTCCCAACCACACAGCGCATTGATGACGAGTTGGGGCTTTCGGATGAATTAAGAGAACAGATCACGCGTCAACTTCCGGCTCCTCCCGAAGGGTTGGCGATTTTTACCCTTGGTACAGCCGAGGCGGTCGCCACTCGTACCGATGAGGAATTCATCCTGGGCCGGGCCGGGGAGGTCATTTCCGAACCCATATGTGATCTTACAAACCTGGACGCCTTTGCCATGGGTGTTTCAAGACGTCATGCATTGATCCGTGCCTCGGGGAATGGTTATGTGTTAATTGACCTTAACAGTTCCAACGGTACCTGGCTTAATGGACAACGGCTGGTCCCCACCAAATTGTACGATCTGCCAAGTGGTGGAGTGATCATGCTGGGTCGCTTGAAATTGATCGTGATCTATTTGCATACCCATAATTCCAACAACAAAGCATGATCATCAACTACCTCAAAAGGTGAGTGAATGGTTCCTGGCAGTTCATCTGGTTCCTACCGAAAGCCTGCTCCACGCCGCAGAAAAAAACGGCCGTCGGATCTTGCATTATTTCTATTCCTTTTATTATTCCCCACCGTGTGTGCCGGCACCCTGGGATTTGCCTTTTATCGCGCCGGATATGTTCCACTCCTGTTTTCATCCAACCTGACCGCAACTGCGGTTTCAGAAAGAAATGCAAGTTGCCGGGCATTGATCGAAAATGCGATGCAGGCCTCGGATAATTTTTGCGACGAAATTGGCTCCAATAAAGCCTGTTATGGGAACAATACGATCCAGGCGGACCTCGAACCAGGCGCCACTCAAAAATTCTCGGAGCGCGGCGATATCATCGATGTGGACAAGGTCAATCGCATTTCCGCCTCTCCCCTTAAACTGGATAGCAATGAATGGGGCATCGCTGTGTTCAAGATCATTGCGAATCTACCACGTTCATTGCCGGGTCAAACCGTCACAATGGTGGTCTTTGGCAATACCACGCTCGATAACACAGGCGGGAATTTGGGATCATTTTTTTTCTCCAGTGAGTTGGGGCAGATCGTTTGCGAGAAGGTGCCGGACGATGGGATCATGATCACCGTGCCGGAGGGCGAGGGGGTTCAACTCACCGTCAACGGCGCTGAATTAACCCTGATGGGAGACGCCACCATCAAAGCTGCCAAGAACGGGAAGATGGAAGTGAGCCTTTTTGAGGGTTCGGGCCGCATTGTGTCTGATGGCCAGGAGCAATATTTTGGCGCGGGGCAGCAAGTGGATGTGCCGCTGGGCGGTCCGAATGGAAACGATTCTGTTGGTCCGCCTTCAGCGCCGCAGGCACTTTCTCAAGATGACCTCGATACAGCCTGTATGTTGACTGGGCAATTCTGTTCACAGGATCAAATCATCCCCGTCACCAGTGGGCAGGCCCAGCAACTCATTCAGGACGAACTTGGTATCACTCCAACCGTTACAACGACGAACCTTGCCGCCTCAACTGTCACGGTCACTCCTACAAGAACGCTCACGCGTACTCCATCGGTCACAGCTACAGGGACGATCCTATTTCTTCCCTCCTGGACACCCTCTCGTACTCCCACAAGAACACGTACTCCCATACCTCCACCTCCTGGCAACACTTCCACGAGAACAAAAACTCCAACTCGAACACCCACGCGAACGCCCACCATTACTCCGGGAGGCCCTACCCTCACGCCCTCTCAGACTCCCACTTCAACATCCACGCGTACCGCGACCCAGACGTCAACTGGGACATCTACAAACACCGCGACTGCGACTGCAACAAGTACGATCACCCAAACGCCCACAAATACTTCCACAGCAACTCAGACGTCCACAAGGACCGCCACACCTACAGCCACTTCCACAAACACACCAAGTGGACCATGTGGTAATGTAAGCGCCGGGAGTCTGACATATCCAAACACGAATGAACTGGCAATGAATATCACCAATTCCAGTGGCGGCACGATCAGGATGGATTCTCTCAGTGTGATCTGGGTGGAGTCTCCTGCAAGTCAAGGATTGCTCAAGGTTGTATTGGATGGCGTTGAGGTCTGGGGTGGAAGTGACCCTGATTCACGGAGTGATTTCCCCAGTGAAAGAGCATGGGATGCAACGCCGGCTGATCGTGATATCGATACAGGCACAGTCACCCTCATGCTTCAATTCCAGGAAAACTTGCAGGCAAGTGGGTATACAATCCAGGCTGTTTTTGATATTGGTTGCTCCATTACAAGCTCTAATTAGAATTTCTGCATTCTTATCAACGATGTATGGTTCAAAAATGAACCATCCACCTGTGAATCCTACTGAGTATCGGGTTTAGTATCTCTCATGATCAATGAACTCCGCCCCGGTTTTCAATTTCGTCAATACCACTTCCTTGAGCAGATCGGCGTTGGCGGCCAGGGTGTTGTCTGGTCTGCTGAAGATCACAAGCGGATGGATATCGTCGCTATAAAACTTAATGAAGTCTCCGGTTCGGAGCAGCAGCAAGTGGACGATATGATGTTTGAAAAGCAGTCAGAAAAACTGCTGAACGTGCGTCATCCGCACATTTTGCCCGTATACGACTATGGATTGACGGACCAGGTTCGTTACCTGGTCTCTCCTTATATTTCAGGTGGTTCGCTTTTTGAAAGGGTGAGGAAGGGGCTGCCGCCGCTGGAAGATGCGTTGCGATTTGCAGCCGAGGTCGCTTCGGCGTTGGATTATCTTCATGGTCAGGGGATCATCCACCGCGATCTCAAGCCGTCCAATATCCTGTTGAATTTAAAGCACCATACCTACCTGGCCGATTTTGGCCTGGCGCGGGCTGTTTCCTCCACCACGAAGGATATGCACACTGGGCGCGGAACCCCACCCTATGCCCCGCCTGAACAACATAAACGTGCACAGATCACACCGAAGTCTGATATATACAGCTTCGGCATCCTGCTTTTCGAAATTTTTACCGGCCAACTACCATGGGGTGGGGAAAGAATGCTGGGCATCCAGCAGCTCTATGCGAACAGCGAACTCCCGGACCCTTGTGAACTCAACAATCACCTGCCTCCCTTGATCAAGGATGTGTTACGTCGCGTCACCCTGGCGGAGCCATCGTACAGGCCCTCCTCCGCAGGTGAAGTGATGAAGATGATCTATTACATCTTCAACATTGATGATCTTTCCACCCCAGGCATGTCTGAGAGCAGCACACTTGAAAACCATGCCGGCGATGCCGGTGAACTGCTCGATCAAAGCCTCGCTCGATGGACGATCGAGGCGGGCAAGAGTGAATTTGGCCTCACCAAATTTTCCCTGGTTCATCTCGACCGTAAAATGAGGAACGAAAACAGTACGCCGCGCGAAATTGGCCGGTTCATGTTATTCCATGCGTTGATGTATGGCCATCATGACGAATTTTGGTGGCAACAGGTTAAGGACCCGCAGGAGAGGCTACTGGTCTCTTCGGCACTGCTCAGCGGGCAAAATGAGGTGATCGCGGTGCGTGTCCTTGATTATCTTGTGCAGGGTCACAATACCCGCGCCGTCTTGGGAGAGTCTTCTGCGAAAATCACATCCTCCTTTCTGGAGATGGCTGCAAGATCGACGAACCCAACCCTTTCCGGCAAATTGCTCTCAGGCCTGCGGCTTTTAATTCCGCCGGCAGCCATGTGGAATGATTCCACTTTACTACCAACCCAGAGCAAACTGCTGGGGGAATTGGCGCTCGAAGACTCGGAGTTGGGCGATCAGGCAGCCCAACTCATCGGACATCTACGTTCCCTGTCGGCAGTGGATTTTCTTTTAGGTCATGCAGACCAGAGCCGGCTGAGCCCGGCATTGTTGGAAGTACGAGAGTCTGCAGATAGCCTGCCCCCAATTGTGCGCGGCGGGGTGCGCCTGAGGGTGGGTTTGGAATGGATTCTCCACCGTCTGACGATACAGCCGGCCCGCCTGATGGGAGCGTATGCGCTTGCGTTGCTTGGGGCCACTTTGGGGATCGGCGCCCAGGTATATCTAACCTATCGCCTGCCACAGTTCATGGACGTCGCGCGCATTTCTTCCTCTCTTGAACAGGGATTGATCGTCGGGGCGATCTTCAGCCTCGGCATACTCCTCACGCGTGTGATCGTTGAGCGATTCGTCGGGGCCAGTGCCCTGTACCGCGTTCTGTTGGGAACACTCACAGGCGCGGCTGTAATGAACATTGCCTTGTTCATCTTCCACGTGCTTTTTATTAATACGCCTCCCAGTGGAGTCTTGATCACACTGGGCTGTCTGTTGATCGCTTTCACATATGCCGCCGCTGGCCTGCTGCGTCAACGATGGGTCAGGATGCTGCTGTCCATCAGCGCGATATTCCTGGCCATTGTGGGAAGCTGGTGGGTGCATGTGATGTTTGCAAATTCGGTAACGGAATGGACGCCGATTTTCCGGTACGATTACACCTGGCCTGCAGCACAGATATTGTTAACCGCAATGATCGTAGCCACATGCATGGGCGTATTCGGCAATCTGATCCACGTAATTTCCAGGGAGGATTAACTTCCAAAACCGGTTCTCGGATAAAATTGTATTGACTTGAACATCAACCCAGGTAAAAGTGAAAAATGAAAATCCTCATCATCGGCGGTACGCGTTTTCTGGGGCGTCATCTTGTCAGCTCCGCGCGGGCACGCGGACACGAAATCACTCTCTTCAACCGCGGCCGATCGAATCCGGATCTGTTCCCGCAAGTGGATAGGATCATCGGCGACCGTGAAAAAGACCTTGATCAGCTTGCAGGTCAGACCTGGGACGCGGTCATCGATACCTGCGGCTATTTCCCGCGCATTGTGCGGATGTCTGCCGAGGCATTGAAGGACTCGGTTGAAAATTATGTTTTCATCTCCAGCATTTCCGTGTATGCAAATTTCAGCAGGGTCGGCATCAACGAAAGCGACCCGCTCGGGAGGATCGAAGATGAAACCCTTGAGCAAATAACAGAGACGTCCTATGGCCCGCTCAAGGCTTTGTGCGAGAAGGCGGTGCAGGACGTGTTTGGGATCAGCTCCCTGATCGTTCGCCCGGGCCTGATCGTTGGTCCGCACGATCCGACAGACCGATTCACCTATTGGCCGGTACGCGTGGCGCGCGGCGGCGATATCCTTGCGCCAGGCAGGCCGGATGCGCCCACGCAGGTGATCGACGTGCGTGACCTGTCTGATTTCATCATCGAATTGATCCAGGATAACGTCTCCGGTATTTTTAACGCCACGGGCCCTGCTCATCCATTGACCATGGGCGCCATGCTCGAGACCTGCAAGGAAATGGCCCGCAGTGATGCAAAATTCAAATGGGCATCGCTTGAATTCCTCAAACAGAATAACGTTGAGCCGTGGAGCGACATGCCGGCCTGGCTTCCCGATAGCGGGGACGAGGCGGGTTTCTCGCGTGTGGATATTTCAAAGGCGATCCAGGCGGGCCTGTTGTTCCGTCCGCTCGAGTACACGGTCCGTGATACGCTCAACTGGGTAGCGTCCTGGCCGGAAGACCATGAGTGGAAGGCCGGGCTAAAGCCGGAACGCGAAAAGGAATTGCTTAAGTTGTTGAATAAGTAATGTTTAACAAGATACTCATCGCCAACCGCGGCGAGATCGCCATTCGTATCATGAGGGCATGCAGGGAGCTTGGCATTAAAACCGTCGCGGTCCATTCCGAGGCGGATCAAGATGCCCTGCACGTTCAATTTGCAGACGAAGCCGTCCTGCTCGGCGCATCCGCCCCAAAAGAATCCTATTTGAATGTGGATAAGCTCATCGACGCCGCGAAAAAAACAAAAGCGGATGCCATCCACCCAGGCTACGGATTCCTCTCTGAGAACGCCTCATTCGCCCTCGCAGTTGGATCAGCGAAATTGACATTCATCGGCCCTTCGGCAGAGTCCATCCGCGCCATGGGGGATAAGGCAGAATCAAAAATAAAGATGAAAGCGGCAGGAGTACCGACAGTGCCCGGTTATACGCTCGATGCTGGTCTTATCATCCCCGACGGGGGCCTGACCAGCGTCCAACGACTTGCAAGCGAGATCGGCTACCCGCTGTTGGTGAAAGCCGTGGCGGGAGGCGGGGGCAAGGGCATGCGCGTCGTGAATAAAGAAGGTGAATTGACCGAAGCAATTGAATCTGCGCGGCGGGAGGCCTTGAATGCCTTTGGTGATGAGAGGTTATTGGTCGAGAAATATCTCCCCGACGCGCATCATATCGAAGTTCAGGTCTTTGGCGACAAACACGGGAACATTCTTCATTTGTTCGAGCGTGAATGCTCCGTTCAACGCAGGCATCAGAAGATCATCGAAGAGACCCCCTCGCCATTATTAACCCCGAAATTGCGTAAAGAAATAGGGCAAGCCGCAGTGGCCGCGGCAAAAGCTGTGGATTATTACAATGCCGGGACGGTCGAGTTCATCTTCGACCCAAAGACATCCAGCTATTATTTTCTCGAAATGAACACCCGTTTGCAGGTGGAGCATCCCGTTACAGAATTCGTTACCGGTATCGACCTTGTGCAGTGGCAAATACGAGTTGCGGCGGGAGAGAAATTCCCGTTCAAGCAAACCGACCTGACCCAGCATGGGCATGCCATCGAGTGCCGCGTCTATGCGGAGGACCCGGCAAATGAATTCCTCCCAAGCAGCGGTACTTTACTGCAATATATCGAACCACATGGACCCGGCATCCGCGTCGACTCCGGTTTTGCAACAGGCAGCGAGGTGACGCATTTCTACGACCCGTTGCTGGCGAAGTTGATCGTCCACGCCGAGAACCGCAAAGCTGCGGTGCAAAGAATGCAAACTGCGTTGAAAGAATTTGTTGTGCATGGAGTAGTCACGAATATTGATTTCATGCAGGCAGTATTAGCGCATGACGATTTTGCAAAAGGCAAAGTCACCACCCGCTGGGTGGAAAAATCTTTGGAGTCAAACAGCTTGCTGTTTGATATGCAGGAGCGAGCTCCTGCACTCCATATCATCGCCGCAGCTCTTGCAGATGTAGTCTTTGCCGGCTCGAAGTCACAGCCCGCGGTTTCAAATGAGACCGATCCCTTCAGCCCGTGGAAGTCATTCACTGGATATAGAATTGGAGAGAACAATAAATGAAAATTACTCACGAAGATATCTTGAGCGCTATTGTCTCTAGTAAAATTCTAGAAAAACATTTACAACAAAATTCCTCTCTTGGTGAATTAATAAGCAATGCCAATAACCCAAACGTTCACTATAATCCAGAGTTTGTCCCTACCATTTATCAAAGAGAAGTATTTGACCGAAGGGCAAAAATAAGGTTGATAGAAGATGCTGATGAACTGTCTAAAGCAAACGCTGATGCCTTTCAAAAAGTAATGACGTTCATAGAAGAATATCCTGAAAACAATATTCTTTCTGTTACTTTTAATTGCAGTGGTGAACATTTTACTGTTTGGTGTGGTTTGCTAAATAATTATATAGAAGTACTTTGTGCTTTGAAGGGCGGACATATCCCAGATTATGTGTTTGAGAAACAGGAAAAATGAAAGTCCTTTTTGATTCACAAGCCATTGAAATCAACCCATCGGGTGATGGTTATACTGCTGCGCTGGATGATAAAACAGTTTCCATTCAGATCGTCCGCGCCGAAAATGGACGGATGGATCTGCTGATCGATGGCCAGCGCGTCGCTGCCTATGTTTCATCTGATATGGCAAAGCGCTGGGTCACGGTGAACGGTCAAACTTTAATGTTGACGAAGACTTCGGACGCGAAAAGAGGCGTCCGCCACGATCATGCCGGAGGATTCACTGCGCCCATGCCAGGTCAGGTACGAAGCGTTTCTGTAAGCGTGGGAGATGACGTTAAGAAGGGTCAGACCCTTTTGACGATCGAGGCCATGAAGATGGAGATCCGCATCCAGGCTCTTAAAAATGGAAAGGTGAAAATGTTGCATGTGAAACAGGGACAAACCGTGGAGCGTGAACAAATTTTGATCGAGATGGAAGAGTGAAAAGATCGATCCTGCTGTTGAGCCTTTTGATGGCGGCCTGCGCATCCATCCGCCCAACACCCAATGACTTTCCACCGCCACCCTCCACGGTGATCGTGGAGTTTCCGACCCCAGGATTGGCCACGGCAACGCTTGAGCCGCGTCTTCGGCCGATCACCGAAGAGAAAATGCCCGACGCGCGTACGTTCTTTTTGATCCTTACTACGCGCGCGCTGAGCGGGGATTCTTATGGCATCGCCGAAAGTGTGAAGTATCCGATTGCAGTGGAGCTCCATGTGATGACCATGATCGCCGGGCCGGATGATTTCCTTGCACATTACGACCAGATATTCAACACCAGGATCGTGGATGCGTTGACTGATGCGGACGAGGATGACCTGATCTACCTGCCGGAGGGAATCCGAATCGGGCATGGTGAGATCTGGTTCAATCTTTTTTGCACGGACCCAACCTGCGTTGATTCGCAGTTTCTGATAACACAGATCAACAATTAGAGGATTAGTATGGCAGGAAAATATTTTGAAGAGCTGGAAGTCGGCATGAAGTTCAGGCATTCCGCCGGGCGCACGATCACCGAAATGGACAACGTGCTCTTCTCATCCCTGACGATGAACACCCAGCCTTTGCATGTGAACGAGGAGTTCGCCGCGGGCACCGAGTTCGGCCAGCGCATTGTGAACGGCGTACTCACATTGGGCCTGGTCATTGGCCTGACCGTCTCTGAATTAAGCGAAGGGACGATCATCGCGAACTTGAGCTACGATAAAGTGGTCCATCCCAACCCCACTTTTCATAACGATACGATCTATGCCGAGTCTGAAGTGTTGGAGAAACGCGAGTCGAAATCGCGGCCGAATGCCGGTATTGTGAAGTTCAAGCATACGGGCAAAAAGTCGGACGGGACAGTCATCGTGGAGTTCGAACGCACGGCGATGTTCTTGAAACTTCCACATGGCGGGTAATGGAGCTGTGCGACCTTACAGAACGCTTTCAATATTCATCCCATAAAAATTCATATTAATTTGATTAAATATGTCCTCTGGTGTAATATTTGCTCCTACATCTTCTGGAATAGGAAATTAAATGGACGGTCGTGGAACTCAATCTTTTACAAAATTTTGCCCTGCCTGCAAGCTTGGCAACGATGCCAATTCTATTACCTGCAAACATTGCGGCGCCTCACTCGATCTGACATCTGCCAGGTCAGATCCAGCTGAAAAACATGCGCAGGTAGCCAGGGAATATTCGATCCCTTCCGATGGCTTGGCCATCTATTTCTTGGGCATTACCACGCCGATCGCCGTCACCGCGGACGAAGAATTCATTTTGGGCCGCAAAACGGAAGGGGACTCTGAGCCGCTTGTTGACCTGACGGCCCCGGATGGTTTTGCAATGGGCGTTTCAAGGCGTCATGCGATGGTGCGCACAACCGGAAATGGGTACGTGCTCATTGACCTGAACAGCTCGAATGGCACCTGGCTCGACGGAAAAATACTAGTCCCCACCCAGCCCTATGACCTGCCCAGCGGCGGGCTGATCCAACTGGGCCGTTTGAAGCTGGTTGCGATTTACAACTCCTCCGGTGGAAGGAAGTAAATTTCCCACCGGGTCCCGTCCTATTTTGGATAACCGCGAATGATTTGCATTCGCGGTTTTTGTTTCTTATACATAAAAACTCCGGACAGGCAGGATTAATGCTATGATCGGCCAATAGGTTTACAGAATATTTTCAGGAGCAGACATGCATTCGCGACGCGCACTCCTTTACATGCCAGGCGATGACTGGAAAAAGATCACGAAATCGATAACCTTGGGTGTTGATTCCATTTGCATGGACATGGAAGACGGCGCGGCGGTCAACAAAAAAGCCGAGGCGCGCGCCACCATCGTGCGTGCCCTGCAGGAACTGGATTTTGGGAAAAGCGAGAAGTTGGCGCGTATCAATTCGGTTGGTTCGGGCTGGGAGCAGGATGATCTTGAAGCCGTCCTGCCGCATCGCCCGGATGGAATCGTCATTCCCAAGGTTGAATCCATTGACCATATTGAATGGGCCGGCCGCATCATCGAAGCCGCCGAGCTGAAATATGGCTGGCCGCTGAACTCGATCCGTATTTTAATCGGCATGGAAACCGCCAAAGGCATTTTGAATCTTAAAGAGATCGCGCTGCACCCGCGCCTGGACGCCATGATCTTTGGCGGCGAGGATTTCGCGGCGTCCATCGGCGCGACGCGCACCAGAGACGCGCTCGAACTGCTTTATGCGCGGCAGGCTGTGGTCGTCGCCTGCGCGGCCCATGATCTTCAGGCGATCGATATCGTCACGACGGATTTCAAGGATATGGATGCGTTACGCGCCGAATCCGAATTTGGCGCCCAGTTGGGTTATTCCGGAAAGCAGGTTATTCATCCTGCACAGGTGGAGCCGGTGCAATCCGCCTTTACCCCGAATGATGAGGCCATTGCGTACGCAAAGCGAATTGCTGAAACTTTTGAAGCCAGTCAGAAAGAAGGCAAAGGCGCGTATGCATTGGACGGTAAAATGATCGACATGCCTGTTCTCAGAAACGCAAAACGAGTATTGGAACGCGGACTTCAGTCCGCTGATAAAAAGCCAAAAAAAGCGGACTGAAGTCCGCAATCCGAAGAGATAACCCGTGAAATGGTCAACATCTGATCATCGCCCACCGCATCTGTACATGGACGATGCATGGTATTTTGTCACGGCGTCTACGATGGATAAAGTGCATATGCTTGCAACGGATGAGCATCTTAACTTGTGGGCGGACATATTCCAAGGTTTGATAAAAGGATTTGAAACAAAACTGGCGGCGTGGGTGGTGTTACCGAATCACTATCATCTTCTATTCATGCCGAACACGGCGAGCGAAATGGGCAATTTCATGAAGCGACTTAACGGCGGCACTTCGCGCAAATTGAATTTGAAAGACAATCTTCAAGGACGGACCGTCTGGTATAGTTACTGGGATCGATGTATGCGAAACGAGCATGATTTCTGGACGCGTTTCAATTACATACACTACAATCCAGTTAAACATGGGTACGTGGATGATCCCGAGGATTGGGGATTTTCAAGCTATCGCTTTTACGTGCGCAATGATGACAATAAATGGCTGAATGAAAAATTGAATGATTTCCCGATCTCAGATTTGTTTGATAATAAT
>CAZJYB010000113.1:0-13810 GCA_964549865.1 uncultured Anaerolineaceae bacterium | reverse complement strand
ACGGCCAGGATCGCCAGCGGAGAAACAGAAGCAGTTTCGGGTGCCGCGAGTGGCGAATCGATCACGCTTGGGTCAGACGGGATGGCGGTCTCTGTTCCAGTGAGTGTCACCTCGTGCCGGGTATAGAGTCCATAGCCGGCGGCCGCTGCCGCGATCAGCAGGGCAATGCCAAGTGAAATGATAAATGCACGATAATCGCTTTCCCTGTCCTGCCATGGACGGCGCGTGACGCGTATGACGAAATAAACGGCAAGGAACATCAATGCCTCTGCGACATAAATGTAGGAAGTTTCCTTGGATGCAAAATGCAGGGCCAGCGCCGCTACAAGGATATAGAGATATTTTTTACCGCCCACCTCAAGATGTCGTAACATGGCATAGAGCATGACCATGCCGGAGAAGGCAACAAACGATTCGTTGCGGACGTAGCGCCCGTAATAAAGCATGTAAGGGGAAATGACCAGGAGCAGCCCGGCGATCAACGCGCCCCATTTACCCAGATAACGACGCCAGTACCAAACCATGCCCACGGTCGCGATGCTGAACAAAACTGCGGGAATGCGTGATGTGAAATCATTTGCGCCGAACAGAAAGTAGGTCAGCGCCACGATGTGGAATTGAAAGGGCCCATGCATCATCGGCGAATGCTGATAGCCCTGGCCGCGATATAACTGCCATGAAAAATAGGTGTGCAAACTTTCGTCGTGACTCATCACGCGCGCTTCGAGCAGGTAAAAACGTGTAAAGACGGCCAGCAGCATGATCCCTGCGAAGATGGCGATCTCGTTCGTGATCGCCGGCAGCGATGGGTGGATGGGACGTTCAAGCCAGTTTTGTTTTTGTTCCATTGAGTTCACCTGGGTTATATAAATTGGTCTGACTATACTTCAATCAAAATGTTCTGACAAGAAATGATATTCGCAAAAGTTTAATGCGATGTGAGAAGCATAAGGCTCATAATTTTAGACTCTCATTATTCTTCGTGTAGCCAATTATACACTACTTATTATCCATTTAGTAATAATCTTCATTAAGATAGTAAAGAGCCAGCCAATTGACCACAGCCTGCCTGGATATCGATCCCTCTACGCATGCGGATCGTGCATGGGATCCCCGCCTGCTCCAGCGTTTCTTTGAATATCAACGCCCGTTCGCGGTCCGTTGCCTTGCCGTTGTATCCCGCGGTGGGGTTGAGGGGGATCGCATTGACATGACACATTAACCCTCGCAAGCGAGCCGCGAGTTTCCTGGCGACTTCCGGTGTGTCATTCACGCCGTTGATCAACGCCCATTCGAATGTGACGCGGCGACTGGTTTTCATTACATAATAGCTGCACGCCTCCAGCACATCTTCGATCTTATAGCGTTTGTTGACCGGCATCATCTCTACACGAGATTCATCGTCTGCCGCGTGCAGGGAGATGGCCAGGTTGACCTGCCTCTTCTCATCTGCAAATCTCCTGATCTGAGGCACCAGGCCCACGGTGGAGATGGTGAAGCGGCGTGCTCCGAAGTTGTATCCATCCGCGTCGTTCAGCCTGTCTATGGCGGCCATGGTGTTATCGTAATTATGGAACGGTTCGCCCATACCCATCAAAACAACATTCGTTACCGCAAGATCCTCTTTCTGTAACATACGCGCGTAGTACATCACTTGCGCGACGATCTCGCCACTGGAGAGATGACGCTTAAAGCCCATCTGGCCGGTGGCACAGAACACACATCCCATGGCGCAACCGGCCTGCGTGGAGATGCATAAGGTCCTGCGATTCTTCGCGCCTCTCCCAGTTGGTGATAATGTGATCTGTGGGTTATCCGCCGGGTCTCCATAGCGCATGAGCACGGCTTCGATCAGGTTCTTATCCGGTAACTCAAAGAGCGTCTTACGCGTGGATCCGTCTGAAGAATCCTGAAAGACCTTGACCGTGAACGGGGAAAAGGTCATATGCTCCCCAAGTTTTGTGCGAAGAGAGTTCGGCAGGTTAGTAAATTGCTCCGGCGAGTCATAGTAATGCTGATACAAACCCTGCCAGACCTGTTTCGCGCGATAGGCAGGTTCGTTCCAGGATTTGAAGAGATCCGTAAGGGCGGGAAAATCAAGATCGTAAATAAGCATTATTGTTCAATCAGTGCGGATAAACTCTCCGCAATTATATCCGGTGCGGGTTTCCATTCGTTCGCCTGATGAAGCGTAGACACCCCACTCAACACCAGCGCAGCAGGGCAGCCCACTGCGTGGCTCGCGGCGATGTCAGTTTCAAGGCGATCACCAACGACGAGGGTCTCTTCCTTTTTGGTGCCAAGCCGCTCAAGAGACAGTTCCATTAAATATGGAAAGGGCTTGCCCGCAATGATGGGCTCAATGCCTGTAGCTGTTGTAATGACCGAGACCCATGCACCCGAGCCGGGGATTTCCCCGCGCGGGGTAGGGAAGGTCTTATCGGTATTTGTCGTATAGAATGGAACGCCCGCCCGAACAAGCAAGGTTGCCTCTACGATTTTTTCGAAGTTAATACTGCGGTCAATTCCCATGACAACAGCTTTTGCCTTAGTTGCATTTTCAATGGAAAGGATCTCAAAACCTTTCTCCTCGAGCGCCATGCGAATGCCATACTCGCCGATCATAAATATCTTTGTCCCCTTTGGATATTTTTGTGCGAGCATGAAGGCAATTCCCATGGCAGAGGTCACAACTTGCCAGGGTTCGATGTCCACGCCCAGGTCTGCCAGCTTTTGCTGATACTCTTGCGGTGTCTTTGTGCCGTTATTGGTCGCGAAGACGAACTTTAACCCGCGCGCGCGGATCTTTGCGAAGATCCGGGGCAGGTCTCCGATCGGCGCGTCGGCTTTCCATACGACGCCGTCCATGTCGAGGATCAGGGCTTTGATGTTTGTTGGGATCATGTTTTTTTACCATTGTCGTCATTGCGAGGAGCCGTTCTTTGGCGACGAAGCAATCTCATTTTCAAGTCGGGGATTGCTTCGGGCTGTCCTTCGACTTCGCCTGCGGCTCCGCTCTGGACGAACGCCCTCGCAACGACATAACAGTTATTTAAATTTCCTCAACAGATATTTCAAAACAGGCTTGTCGATCCATTGACCCGCAGGCTCAACGCGTTCTTCAAAGTTCTCGTTGCCGATAAATTCATAAAAGGCATGTTGAAAGGACTTGTTCTTTTTCAAGTACCCTTCGCGCTTCAGGATCTTCGTTATTTGCTCGAGCGATTTTCCTTTTAAGGGAATGCGCTCACTCTCGGGACTTTTATCAAAATATAAATACTGTAACTGGATCAATTCTCCCAGGCGCGGAACGGGGTCTTTGTGATCGTCCACGCGATAATCGATCCAGCGATCATTGAACCCGCCATATCCGCCGTTTGGTTTTACCACATGGATGGCTGCAGATTGACGTCCACGTTTATCGCCGCCTGCGCGGTCGCCGGCTAGAAGCGCCGCGTGTAAACGGGCGGGCAGGCTCCCTTTTGTGGCGAGAAATTTCCTTTCCATCGCGGGGACCACTTTTGCACCAGCCAGGATATTTCCCTGGATCGCATATCCTTTCCCGGCCACGCCGCCGGCCCATGGAAAACATCCCTGGCCGGTAAATGTCGCGGCGCGGCCCTGCGCATCCACGAGACCCACCTGACGTAATTCACGATCTGCATCGTCCATGAGCAATTTTGCGAGTGCTTCATCTGCAGAAAGCCCGCTTGCCATCATTTCCAAACCGCGGGCACCGAAAGATGTATTTGCAAAGGATTGCGTGGCTACCGCACCGGCATTCGCCCCGGCCCACGGAACGACCGCGCCCACGGCCGGGAATTTCGATGCAACGGCAATACCCCATGTTTTTTCCTCAGTATCGCATGCAACGATGGAAAACGTCATCTCTTTACCTGCTCCTTGAATTCCCCGATTATAAATGAAAGACCTCGAGATTGATCCCGAGGTCTCATGTGTTCAATTGATCATCTATTACTTTGCTATTTTTTCAGGGCTATCAATGACCTGGTCCACAAGGCCGTACTTCACGGCTTGTTCGGCGTCGAGATAGAAGTCACGATCGGCATCACGCTCGATCATTTCAAGCGGCTGGCCCGTGTGTTTGGCAAGGATGCCGATCAGTACGGTTTTCAGGCGCAGGATCTGCTTGGCCTGGATCTCGATGTCGGTGGCCTGGCCCTGTGCGCCGCCGAGCGGCTGGTGCATGTGCACGGTCGCATGGGGCAGGGCGTAGCGTCTGCCTTTTGTGCCAGCAGTCAGCAAAACGGTCCCGAATGAAGCGGTGACGCCAACGGCCACTGTGCTGATGGGATTCGAAATGATCTGCATCGTGTCATAGATCGCAAGTCCCGCGTAGATCACGCCGCCGGGAGAATTGATGTACATGCGGATCTCTTTTTCGGGATCTTCATGGTTGAGGAAAAGCAGCTGCGCGACGATCACGTTCGCGACCTGGTCATCGATCGGCGTGCCGAGAAAGATAATTCTTTCCTTGAGCAAAAGCGAGTAAATGTCATAAGCGCGCTCGCCACGGCCGGTATTTTCAACGACCATCGGAACTATATTTCGACTTTGCTCAACACCAGTATTTTTGAAATCGGGGATCATGAGTGTGTCTCCTTTTTTGGTTGGCACAATGATACACAAATTGTATTGGATTTTTGTTAAAGTTTTGGGAGCGAGTTATTAACCCGCCCCTTGGATTTAAAGCCGCTTCCGGGCTTCCCCGAGGCTGCCAGCCATCGAGGGGCATTCACTACCCTGTGGCTTTTTCTTCCTCAGCCTCACTTGGGGCAGCTTCTTCCTTTATCTCTTCAACGGGCTTGTAATCGCCTGTGGCAATCGACTTGATCATATCCAGCGCCTTGCGTGTTATGACGCGGTTGGCAGCGTCCATCGCAATGGATTCGCTCAACTGTTTCTGGCCTCGTTTTCCGCCGCGCAGCTTGGAGAAATCCACTCCCTGCATGGCGAGGCTGTTGATCGCGTTGTTATATTCTGCATCCAGGGCTTCATTATCGAGCTGGATCTTTTCCTTGCGCACGATCTCATCAAGCAGCAGGCCGCGTTCCAGCCGCTTCTTTGCAACCGGGTTGACCTCTTCTTCCATGAATTTCTCGCGTGTGGTACTGCGCACCTTGAAATACGTCTCCAGGTCCATCCCTTGCTGGGCAAGGCGATTGGTCAGGTCCTGGATCACGTGTTCGCCTTCATGTTCGAGCGTGTGCTCATTGTACTTGATGGTGGCGCCTTCTTTTATCTTCTCAATTAATTCAACAAAATACTTGTCGTCGTATTCGCCCTGTGAGCGGGATTCGACGTCCTTCTTCACGGCTTCCTGTAATGCATCGATGGTTTCACCTGCGCCGGCCATCTTGGCAAAGGCGTCGTCCAGGTCCGGCAGGGTCACGCCACGAACGGTCTTGACGGTCACTTCCATCTCCACGCTTTTGCCCTGCAGTTCTTCCACTTCCCAATCCTTTGGGAATTTATGTTTGATCGTCTTGCTCTCACCGGGTTTCAAGCCGATCAGTTCTTTAGAGAAGCCCTTGAACGGCCATTCCGTATCGCGCTCATCCTTGCGGACAAAGGTGGCGAAGCCTGTGCGGTTGAGCTCGGTCGTTTCCGATTTCACATCGATCAAAACATAATCACCGACCTCGATGGCGCGTTCAACGGTCTCAGTGGTCGCGTACATCTGACGAAGGTCTTCGATGGCGGCTTCCACATCTTTTTCTTCCGTGCCCTTCCATTCATAGGGGAGACGAACGGAGTGGTAATCGCCAAGGTCGATTTCCGGGGCGAGCGGCACGCGAAAGGTAAATTTGGGAGGCTCAAGGCTGTCGATCGATTCGAGTGAGCCGGCCGCGCCAGGGGTGATATCCGCTTCCTTGAGGATATTGCTGTATTCCGCGTCGATGAACAGGTCCACGGCCTGCTCGGTGATCGCGCCCTCTCCAAATTGGCGGACCACCACGTCATAAGGCGCTTTCCCAGGGCGAAAACCCGGGATCTTGCTGCGCGAGGAGAGTTTGGTGGCCGCGCGGCGCTTGTATTGATCCATTTTTTTCGGATCGACTTCAACGATCAGTTTGATGGAGTGGTCTTCCTGGATCTGCTTTTCGATGTTCAAATTTGCTTCCTTTTGATGTCATTGCGAGGAGGTGATTTTCGACGAAGCAATCTCATCTTCCAAAAAGTGATTGCTTCGCGAAGTGTGCTCGCAATGACAGGCATGGTGGGGACGGTGGGAGTCGAACCCACACGCCTTGCGGCACATGATCCTAAGTCATGCCTGTCTGCCAATTCCAACACGTCCCCGCGTAGTTCGAGTAAATTGCGACGGAATTATACTTCGATTTTTTTGTTTATGACAGTTGACGGTTTGCGATTGATGGGTATAATCCCGCTCTTGTGTGTAAATCGAAATTTATAGTGGAGAATCCCTTTTGAGCCGTGTGATCAACCCCGATTCTGCAGGAAAAGAACGAACCCGATTGATAAAAGGAATTGTATTGTGCATGCGCGAACTGGCCAAGCAGGGCCGGGTCACGCCGGAAGCAAAGGACCAGGCTGCTTTCATTGCCCTGGCGTTAAAGGCCATTTCAGAGGGAATCGATGCGTCTGTGGCCGCGTGGGAAAAACGCGATTACTGGGTGAAGGCCGACAAATTTCGCATGGAATGGATGTGGGCAGGGCAGGTGGCAGATAAATTGAAAACCGCCCTGCTGAAGGACGATTGGGCCACCATTGCTGCGCTCATGCCCCAACTCGCGCAGAAATTCAGCAAGGTGGTGGTAAGCGACAATCACAGATTGGGTACTCCCTGGGTGGGGGCTTTCAAGCAATTAAGTATGACACGTTAGGCGCTGTAGGTAATAAATTCACCGTAACAGATTAATATAAAAAAACATCCCGAGAGTCGACTCTCGGGATGTTTTTTTATACGTTTTCTACAGATTTTTCAGATGGTGCTTTGTGTTCTTGAGCAAGTCGACTATTGACTCGCGGATGTGAGCATTAAGATAGTGGTTTTCCAGGGTGGAAAGAGGCAGGAAGCGTGACCCGGCCACCACGTGAATGCAGTTGACTGCTCCGCATAAACAAATGAAGGGGGCGGCCATTTCCCATTCCGTGGATGGGTAGAAGAAGGAAAGCTCTTCACCCTTTTCAATATCGCGGCGGGCGATCATGAGCATTTTATCCGTTTCGAGGATCACGTTCGGGTCGCAGGAATGATTCAACGCTGCGAGTTTTCCGACATGAGTGTGAACCGTGCGACCGATCTGAACTGTGTAGCGATTTGGCTTGTCCATGATGTTCTCGCTCGGCATGGAGCAAATTACATCACCTTTTTTATATGCCTGCTTGGTAACAAGACTTCTGAATTTATTTTCTGTTTTTATAGTCAGTGTTTCCATAGTTGAAACCATGTGTTTGTTCTCCTTTACATTAAACATGAATCGATAATGTATAGGTCAAGTATATGTATATTCAAATTAATTACAAGGGGTTAATGGGCGATTCGAAATATTTTAAGGTTGAGATTATATATAAAAATGTACATCCATGATCTTTATGGATGTACATTTTGTTTTTATTTTCGAATTATTTCTTAAAACAAATTTAACTGCTTTGCAGTTTTACGACCATCTAATAATATATAGGGCGCGGCGCGTTCGGCGATCACGCCAAGTTTTTTTAATGTGGACAGGTCGCGTAACTGATCTGTACGGCGCGCGTTCAAGATCGCTTCCACGCCTTTTAATCCGATGCCGGGGATTCGCAACAGTTCGTGGCGGTCCGCCTTGTTGATCTCAACGGGCCTTTCCACCAAATTCATGCGTGCCCATGCTTCTTTGGGGTCTGCATCCAATGGCAGGTTGCTTTCATTTGTGAATGGCATGTCTTCGAGATCAAATCCGTAATCACGCAGCAGGAATGATGCTTGATATAGGCGATGTTCCCGCATGGGGACCACCGCGGCCTTGTTTTCCATCGGCGTATCCGAGATCGGGTGAAATGCAGAGAAATAGGCGCGTTTCAAGCGAACGTTCTTATGCAGCCATTGCGTTGTAGTTAGTAATTCAAGGTCACTTTCATCTGCGCCACCTGCAACGAACTGCGTGACCGTGGATGGCCAACGACCATTCCAAAATTTGTAAGCCGGCACAGTTCTGCGGATTTCCTCCACCCATTTCAGCGGTTGCAGCAATTCATCCAGAAAGACCTTGTTTGGGGCAAGCTTGGCAAGTCGTTCTGTATTTGGTGCTTCCAGGTTGACTGAAACGCGGTCCGCCAGTTGCATGGCGCGATACACCTGGTCTTTCTCAGCACCCGGCATGATCTTTAGGTGGATATAGCCCTTGAAGTTATATTTCTTGCGAAGGATCTCGGCAGTATCGAGAATTTTATCCTGGGTGCGCACGCCGCCCCCGGCAATGCCGGAACTGAGGAATACACCTTCGGCCATATTGGCCGTTGTCAGTTTCGCGAACAGGTCTGCGAATTCATCTGGTTTAAATGTAGCACGGCGGAAGTTGCGCCTGGCACGAAAGGGACAGTAGAAACAATCCCGTTCACACGCTGAGGAAAGCAGCGTTTTGAGCAGCAGGACCTTTTTTCCGTTGGGGAGTTGCGCGGGATGAACAAAGGCATGATCCTTCTCTTTCGGACTGAAGCAGGCCGGTGGCGCGGAAGAGACGCGCGGTTCTCCATCCGGTTCAAAGGACGTTTGTTCGCTTAGAAATTTCAGCTTGTCGAGGTCATCCATACATCCATTATAGAACAATTGTTCTAATTTTTCAAGAGGCATTTCATGCAATCATATTTTGATTGCGCAACTCCATATGAACAGCCAGTGTTTTTATAGATAACTCATGTTTGAATGGAAGCCTTCCGAATGGGAAGGGAGGAGGACGTGTATCGCCGATATGATCTTTGCTCTTCGTAAGTTCGGTTTCTTGATCTCAAATTAGATAAATGTAAAGACAAGGAGAATTACGAATATGGCTCAAGCTAAAGAGCACGATAAGAAGGTGTTACACAACTTGGGTTATGCCCAGGAACTTTCCCGTCGCATGAGCGGGTTCTCGAATTTCGCAATTTCATTTTCGATCATTTGTATTCTGGCCGGTGGGATTTCTGCGTTCCCACTTGCTTTCAACTCCACAGGTGGGGGAGGCGCGTTCATCGGTTGGTTTGTGGGTGGCTTGTTTTCCCTGCTGGTATCTTTTAGCATGGGACAGATCGCATCGGCCTATCCGACTGCGGGCGGCCTGTATCATTGGGGCTCGATCCTCGGCGGAAAATTTTGGGGCTGGATGACTGCCTGGTTCAACCTGCTCGGCTTGCTCTTCGTCGTATCTTCCGTGGACGTGGCCGTATATCAGGTCTTCTTCAGGGATTTGTTGCTGGCAACCACGTTCGGCGTGGATGTTTCCGGCTTTGGTTTCTGGCATCAGACTATCGCGCTTCTGGTGATTTTGATCTCACAGGCTTTGCTCAATCACTATGGGATCAAACTAACGACCCTGATCACCGATCTGAGCGGTTATTTGATCTTCGCCCTGACGGTCATCCTGATCGTCGCCCTGTTCGCCTTTTCGCCCGTCGCGCTGGATCTCTCCCGCCTGACCACTTTTACCAATTACACAGGCGATGCCGGCGGTGGGGTGGTGCCTGCAACTGGCAGTGTGGCGCTGGCTTTCTTCTTCGGCCTGATCTACGTGATGTACACCATCACGGGGTTCGATGCTTCCGGGCATACGTCTGAGGAAACACATGACGCGCAGGTGAATGTTCCTAAAGGAATGTGGACATCCGTGTTCTATTCGTGGACCTTTGGCCTGGCATTGGTGGCGGCATTTGTGCTGACCATGCCAGATCTGGACGCAGCGGCAGCATCCGGCTTTGGCGCGTTCTTCGCACATGTGTGGGAAGCTTCGCTGATGCCTGCCGCTCTAAAGATGATGCTCGCGATCGGCATCCTCCTGGTCAATTATGCGTGCGGCCTGGCTTGTGTAACATCTGCTTCGCGCATGATGTACGCATTTGCCCGCGATGGAGGCCTGCCTGCTTCAGGCTTCCTCTCACACATTGATACCAAGACCCGCACGCCCACGTACGCGATCTGGGTTTCAATTGCACTGGCATTGCTCACATCGTATACCGGCAACATTGGCAAGGCGTTTGGCCTGCAAGTCGATATCTTCCTCGTGCTTGCAACAGGTTGTGCGGTCTTTCTTTACATCTCCTACGTCATCCCTGTTGTAGCCGGCATCTTTGCAGAAGGCAAGACCTGGAAAGTGAAGGGGCCATTCAACCTCGGCGTATGGTCAAAGCCCATTGCCATCGCTGCCTCAATTGGTGTATTTCTCCTGGCCACCACTGGTTTCTTCCCACCAAACACTCCAGTTCTCTATCTGACCCTCGGGATGTTGGTGATCCTGCCCATCCTTTGGTATGCAGGAATAAAAGATACATTTGAAGGCGTACCGACTGGCGCGAAGATCAAGGAACGCCAGAAGATGATCGCCGAAATCGAGAAGAAATACAAAGACTGAGTCGACGTTCTGGTTCGTTGCAGGATACAAAAGTGGCATCCCGAGAGGAATGCCGCTTTTATTATTGAGATCATGTCCTTCGATGGGGGAGGGGATGGACCTTTACCAAAATGCTGGGCTTATCCAAAACAACATTCACAGTTAAAATTTGCCACATGAAATCGTTGAACTATAAAATTGCCGACACGGAAAATGAATTTGAGCAGATCTTCAGGCTGAATTACAAGACCTTCACGGAAGAGATTTCTCAAAATGAGGTCAACCCTGAGAAGCGACTTGTGGATAAATTCCATACAGAGAACACGTACCTGATCTGCATGGATGGGGATCGTCTTCTTGGAATGATGGCCATGCGCGACAAACGTCCTTTTTCATTGGACGAAAAGCTTGCAAACCTCGATTCATATTTGCCGCCTTACAGGTCCATTTGCGAGATCCGCTTGCTGGCGATCGAGCCCGATAAACGCAGCACGCGTGTTTTTGGAGGCCTCGGCTTGCTGCTGGCCAAATATTGTGATGAACATGGTTATGACCTGGCGGTCATGTCCGGCACAACGCGGCAGGCGAAGTTATATCAACATCTGGGCTTTACCGGGTTTGGGCCGTTGGTGGGCCAGGGTGATACACTGTTTCAGCCGATGTATATTACGCTGGACGCCTATCGAAAATTAAAAGCCAGCGCGAAAATATTTACGGGTCCATTTATGAAGTGATGGCATTATAGGGTAGGGGAGGGCGGACGCGTGAAGTAATCTGAGAATTGCGTTTTACTATAGTTACAATGGTTCTTCGCCGTCAACTATATATTTTCCCTGTTCTTTCCCAACTTTACTTTCGAAATCTTGAGGATTTTCAAGACCACCCAATTGCTCGATTTTTTGTTCAATTTGACCTAGATACGGTATCCAATTATCTTTGACCTGCTTGCTTGTGTAATGCAGGAAGCGCCAGTCGTCCAATTCGATTTCATTTTGACGCCAGGTATCATAATCAATTTGATTTCTTGAATCGAAATGATATGAATACCCGTCAGTTTCAATAGCGAGTTTCCCGTTTTTACAAAATACGGCAAAATCAAGATAGTAGTTGTGTTGCTGAACAACAATTTTCCATTGACGCTCCGCCAGGACGCTCAATGCTTTTAGTCCCTTCCAAAGCAAGTCCTCCAGGGGACTCCCGTCAAAAAGATCATTGATTTGTTCAGCGTTTTCAAACTTCGCCAGCGTTGTTGGAATAAACACCAACCTCCTTGGGCGATAACTGATGATGGGTGCATTTCTTTCCTGAAGGTCTTTCAATTGTATTCGGTAATATAAATTTTCTGCCTTATGTTGGTTTTTCTCATCCTCGGGGAATAGTTCCCTGCGTGAAACGATATCAATTTTCTTTACTTCCCCGTAGTGGCGAATTTTGTACGCTTCTTCATCACCAAATACTTTGCCCTGATAAAACGCCAGTATTTTGGGCGGCCAACGTTTGGGTGCAGCTTCCACAGGGACGTGATACCAGCCCTCGCTTTTTAAAATAGCGAGAGCTGATTTCCTTGGCAGGAGAGCAACCAGGAGTTCCTTCGTTCCAACTTTTTTACTTGACATCTGTTTACTTTTTCGAAAGTAAATTGGCTTTTTGCAAAGTATACCCGACGCATTCCTCAGTAGAGAAAGCAAAGCGGGGCTGGGAAGTAATAATCAGACCCTAAAGGTCTCTTTCGTTGATCCTTGTGATATCAATCAGAATCGTCTTGCATTCAAGACGCGAGTCAGGCAAGAAAACCTTTAGGGTCTTTCGCGGGGTGGGGGAGGTGACTCTGTCCGCGCGGGAGCAGGCACATTCATGGCAGCCCAGCCTCAAATCCACGCGCGAAGCGTGTCTCCTGTTCCCATCCATTTATCTACGGCCTATCGTCCGCATTTCTAGAAGTGGGGGAGGTCGCAAAGCATTGCAAAACCATTCTCCGATCAATGCTTTCGATAAGTATTATTATGACAAGCATTGACAAACCCTCAAAATTTCGTATAATGACCCCTATGGCAAAGAAAACAGAAACTCCTGCAACCATCTCTGACGTCATAATTAAGTATTTGGACATGGTGAAGCTATCCCGCAGTGAACACACAGCGCGCGCCTACAAGAATGCGCTCAAAGTGTTCTGTGAAGTGCTGGTGGAAAAATGGCTCGATCCAAAGATCACCCCCATTGAAAAACTCACAGAAGATGTTGTCTCCCCCTTTGCCATTTACCTCAAGAGTTTCTCGCCGGCGACCGAGCATTTGTATTTGCAGGCTGCCAGGGGCTTTTACGAATATGTGGATGCGGAACGATTTACCGAGATCAATCTCTCGCGCGTCCGTAATCTGATCCGCCAGCGTGCGCGTAGACCCGGAATCCGCCTGCCCCAATTCCCCACTGAAGATATTGAACGTGTCCTGGAGTTTGTCAGCGACTCATCGAATTTGAAACCCGAAAAAGGCGAAGATGGCGAGGCTGTTAAACTACGCGCAGCCCGAGATCGTGCCTTTTTGCTCACCCTGGCCGATACGGGCTTGCGTGTGCATGAGGCCTGTAAACTGCGTCGCGGCGATATAGATTGGAACGAAGGCCGTGCGGTCGTCATAGGAAAAGGCAATAAACAAGCTGTTGTGAGATTCTCCACGCGGGCCATGAAAGCCATCAAGGATTATCTTTCATTACGTACCACATTGGATGGTGGTTCGGGAAAACAACTGGGCGCCCTGCCCCTCTTTGCCCGCCATGATAAAGGCGCCGGCAAGAAGATCAAACCAATGACCCCGACCACGGGCCGCAATATTGTTGCCGAGCGCGTGGAGGAAATCCTTGGTGAGGATTCGGTTGGCAAGATCACGCCGCATTCATTTCGTCATTACTTTGTGACGACCGTTCTTCGAGGTTCCGGCAATCTAAAACTGGCACAGGAACTGGCCCGCCATAGCAATATTCAGGTAACGCAGCGATACGCTCATTTATCGGATGATGAATTGGACAAGGGGTATTATGACATCTTTGAGAAGAAAGGAAAGCCGTGAATCCCAAACGCATCCTGCTCACTATTTTAGGAGCGTTCCTTTTCGTAAGCGGGATTGCCATTAACTTGACCCTTTCTGGCAATTTGCTATGGGGAGAGATGGAAGCCAGGCTTTATGTACAACAATCAGGGGATCAGGGCTTGAACATACAATGTCCGCTTATGATCGCACCAGGGGAAACCGCCACGATCAGCACCG
>CAZJYB010000112.1:0-13858 GCA_964549865.1 uncultured Anaerolineaceae bacterium | reverse complement strand
GCGCGCGGGATGTTCCATTCGCGGGCGTATGCCTCAGCAGAGGATTGGCGCCTCGAAGCAACGGCCAGCAAGTGGTTCCGTTTTGAGGAGTTAAGAGGCATGATCAAGGCGCGGTTGATCCGGGCAGTCGAAAGAAGTCCCCAATTAAGTTGTTTTTCCATTTCGCATTCCTTTCATCTGAATAGACATTATTGGAAATAACCCTCTCTTCGAAAACGTCCCGAAGGTTGTCGGAAGCTTAAATTACTCGAAGTAAACCTTCGGGACGGTGTTTGTGAGTTATATCAAGCCGAAAATAAAAAATGCCAGGAAAGACCCGGCTATGTAGAGAATTACGCTGAAGTTGGTGGTTTGCATGCAGGATTTAAAGAGACAGGCCGAAAAACGGCCTGTCTCCTATGCTACCCTTTCAATGAACCGGCCAGCAGCCCGCGCAGGAAGTAGCGGCCCAAAAAGATATAGACCAGCAGGGTGGGAAGCGCCGCAAGCAGCGAACCAGCCATCTGCACATTCCAGGAAATGATCTGGCTTCCGGCCATGTTATTAAGCGCGACCGTGATCGGCCATTGGGCGTTGCCTGTAAGGATCACAGCAAAAAGGAAGTCGTTCCATGCGGCAGTGAATTGCCAGATCAGCACGACGACAAAGCTGGGGATCGAAATGGGCAGCAGGATATATCGATAAATGCCGAGCATATCCGCGCCATCTATCTTTGCGGCTTCAAGCAATTCCTGCGGCAAGCCGGCGTAATAGTTGCGGAAGGTGAGGGTCGTGATCGGAATGCCATAAATGATGTGTGCCAAACCAAGCGCAGGCAGGCCTGAAATGCCAATCTCACGCATGAAGAGAACCAGGGGGATCAAGATACTTTGATAAGGAATGAACATTCCAAAGAGGATCAAGGGGAATATGAAATCGGCGCCGCGGAATTTCCACTTGGCAAGCACGAAGCCATTGAGTGAGCCAAGTATGGAAGAGATGATCGCGGATGGGATCACCACCCTGAAACTATTGAAGAGCGCCGGCGCGAGTTTTGAGTATGCTTCAATGTAATTATCGAAGGCGATGCCGTGTGGAAGATCCCACATGGTCTTGAGATCGACCTCCTCAAAACTTTTAAAGCCTGTAACCAGCATCACATACATGGGGATCAGGTAAAAGACCGCCATCGCTACAAGCGGGATATAAAGCCAGTTTCTGCCAATATTAAGCTTCCTGTTCATTGTTGTCCCTCCGTTTTGAACGTATACCACATATAGGGAATGATGAGCACGGCAACGCTGATCAGCAGCAATATCCCAATGGCCGCCCCGCGCGCATAGAACAGCCCGTCAAAAGTGGCCTGCCACATGTAAATGGACGGCACGTCCAACTGCAATTGTTTGCCTGCGATGGCAATGATCAGGTCGAATACCTTAAGGGACATGTGCCCCAGGATGATGAGTGCAGATAACGTCACCGGCGAAAGAAGCGGGATCATGATGTGCCGATAGATCTGGATCTCGTTCGCACCATCTATTCGTGCCGCTTCCTTTAGCTCGTGGGGAATGGCGCGCAGGCCGGCAAGGTACAACGCCATGGTGTAGCCGGACATTTGCCAGATGGCGGCAAGCGCAATGGCTGCCATGCCCCATTTCGGTGTGGTATGCCACGTGCTCACCCATGAATCCAACCCGATATTCGTGAATAATAAATTCAGGCCGCTCGTGCGCGTGCCAGTGGCCGGGTTCATTAACCAGCGCCAGACCACACCTGTCACAATGTAAGAAATGGCCATGGGAAAAAGGAACAGGCTGCGAAAGAAGCCTTCGCCTTTCAAGCCCTGGTCCAGCATGACTGCGAGTAAAAAGCCGAGAATTAAACTGCCGAAGACAAATACCCCCGTAAAGACCAGTGTGTTTTTCACATCCACTGCAAAGCGTGCATCTGCAAAAAGATCAATATAATTTTTCAGGCCATTCCACGTGTAGTCCGGGGTTAATCCCTTCCATTTACTGAGGGATACACGGACCGACCAGGCGATAAAACCGTAGACAAAGATCAACACTGCCAGAATGGATGGCGAGACAAGCAATATATTTAAGATGCGGTCTTTATCTTTGAACATGCCGGGCCTCATAGTCCATGATCTTGATCAAATAAGGGTCGAGGCTCCGTGTACTACACGGAGCCTCGACGATTCTAACACTACCTTGGGCTTACTGGCAGGCGCCAGAGCTTGCACAAGCTGCAACAAGCGCAGCCTGGAAGTTATCGACATTGCTATCGGCAAGGAACAAACCGAGCGCCGTGTCAATTTCGGTCTTCCAGGAATCATTGGCAACTACCCCGTGGGTCAGGGAACCAACGACGGTGTCGGAGGCCCAATCATCCATGGCGGATTGCAGATATTCGCCGAAGAGGGATACATCGCAGTCGGTGCGGGCACAGATTGAGCCTTTAACCGGATTGAACGCTTCCTGACCTTCTATTGAACCTGCTACTTTCAACCAGGCAGTCGCGGCTTCTGGATCTGGCGCGCCAACTGCAAGTACGAAGGAGTCGGAGAGGAACTGGAAGACACCATCGCTACCGGGTGTGGCGGCCCAACCGTAATCAGTGTTGGGAGCCTTGCCGAGCTCACGGAAAAAGCCTTCAGCCCAATCGCCCATCACATTGAACGCTGCATCGCCATTGATGACGAGTTGCGAAGCATCCTGCCATGAGAGGGAAGCGGAGTCGCTATTGGCATAGGACAGGGCAGTGGCATAGTTTTCCAATGCGATGCGGACTTCCGGGCTACCCCAGTTGGTTGAACCATCCCATAAACCATTGTAGGCATCCGCACCAAGCGTGCCGAGCAAAACGGTCTCGAACAGATGGAGTTTGGTCCATTGTTCACCGAGGGCCAGGGGCTGAACGCCGGCGGCCTGCAGCTTGTTCATCGCCGCGAACCATTCATCGATCGTGGTGGGGACTTCCACGTCGTTATCAGCGAGAACCGTGGGGTTGTACCACAACACATTGGCGCGGTGGATGTTGACGGGAACGGAATAGATGTTTCCATCGGCTGAGATCAACGGGATCAACGTCTCGGGCATGACCTCGAGCCAGCCTTCGGCCTCGTAGAGATCATTCAACGGTTCGATCTCTCCACCGGCGACATAGGTGCCGATCAATTCCTGACCAGCATGACCCTGCCAGCTATCGGGTGGATCACCAGCCTGCAGGCGAGTGGCGAGCACAGCGCGCGCGTTCGTGCCAGCACCGCCGGCAACGGCAGCGTTGACGAATTCAACGTCGGGATATTCTTCGGCGAACACGCCGATCATGGCTTCGAGTCCGGCGGCTTCACCACCACCGGTCCACCATGAGAATACTTCCACGGTGCCGCTAGTAGAAACGGGTGCTTCGGTCGCGACGGGGGCTTCAGTAGCTGCAGGGGCTTCAGTAGCTGCAGGGGCTTCGGTTGTTGGAGCGGGTGCCTCTGTAGCGGGGGTGGCGCAGGCAGCAAGCGCCAGCGAAGCAATCACCAACAGGCTTAATAGTGCGAATAGCTTTTTATTCATTTCTTCTCTCCTTATTTGAATATGGAAGGTTTAACGAGCCTACGGATCAATGTATATAACGAATATCCCTGTCTTTTATCACTTCCTTTCAACTTTTGTCGGGTGCGAAAGCACATCGTCCGCGACGATGGCGATCGCACCAATTAAACTGGCATCAGGCCCGAAGGGAGAAAGAAGCACTTCGGCCTGCTTGTCAATTTCAGGGAGGGAATGACGCCCCACTGTCTCTTTAATGGCAGGTAGGAGATATTCGCCAGCCAGGCTTAAGGGTCCGCCCAGGATGATCTTTTCCGGGTTGAAGATGTTGATCAGGCCCGCGAAGCCCTGTCCCATGGCACGGCCCGCTTCAGTAAATGATTCGATCGCTTCGATATCACCCGCGTCGGCGGCTTGTTTGATAAGAGGGATCGTCAATGGGGAATTTTGTTCGGCCATGAGTTTTGGGAGGATGCTTGTACGTTTCACTTCAAGACGCGCCTGTACACGCTGAATGATGGAATACTGATTCGCATATGTTTCCCAGCATCCGCGATTGCCGCAGTGACAAACGGTTTGTGCAGGTTCTGCCATGATGGGGGAATGGCCGATCTCTCCGGCATATCCGTTTTTCCCCCGATACAATTTGCCGTTCAGGAACAACCCGCCTCCGATACCCACACCTGCAAATACAAAAATAAAATCCTGGCACTGTCGTGCAGTCCCAAAGGAATGTTCTGCAATTGCAGCAGCATTGGCGTCGTTCTCGACGTACACCCTCAGTTGTGTATGTTCTGAGAATATCTTTCCGAACGGCACGTTTCGCCAGTGCAGGTTTGGAGCGAAGATCAGAAGCCTCTCGTTCAAGTCAACAGTTCCGGGCGTCGCGAGACCGAGTCCCAAAAACCTGTAGTTCCTCTTTTTGCCGGCGGCCAGGCCAACTTTTACGATCCGCAGGGTCTGGTTGAGCATCTGGTCCTGGTCTTCGGCGGGATCTGCATCCTCTTTTTGCTGCCAGACGATATCCCCAAGAAAATCTGTCACTGCCACTGAGACAAAGTCCACGCCCAACTCCACGCCAATGATGTACCCAGCTTGCGGATTCATTTCGATCAACGTCGCGGGGCGGCCGGCACCAATGGAATTTATCCCCGTTTCATGAACCAGGGTTCGCTCCAATAAATCATCCACAAGGCTCGAGACAGTGGATTTATTCAAACCCGTTTTGACCGCCAACTGCGCTCGTGAAAGCGGCGACAGGGTGTGGATCATTCGAAGCACCAGAGAGAGATTTGTCTCGCGAACGAAAGCTTGGTCGGCAGAGTTCTTGTTCATGTAATTAGTATGTTGGGGCAACAAACTAATTATAGCCAGCAAACGGATTTTGTCAACTTAAAATATTTTGTTACGTGAAAAGGATACCAGCCGTTGCCATTTGACTAGTATCCTTTTTCACGATTATAATAATTTTTGAACCCCAACTGATTGGTTTTATTGAAAATTTATTTTCCTTCCCTGCGAGTTGTAACATCGAATATCACGGCGGCCACGAGCACCGCGGCCCGCACAATATACTGAAGGGATATGTCGATGCCCATCAGGTTCATGCCGCTCGTCAGGGATGTCATTACCAATGCGCCGATCAATGACCCCATGACCTTGCCCACACCTCCTGCGGGTGATACACCGCCGATGAATGCGGCGGCGATGGCGTCCAATTCGAACAAAGACCCCGCGGTCGTTGTGGCGGACTGTAAACGTGAGGCGAATAGAACACCAGACAAGGCAGCAAGCATACCCATCGAACCAAAAACCACGTAGGTGATTTTCTTTACACTGATGCCGCTCAATTCGGCCGCTTCGGGATTTCCACCGATGGCATAAATGTGCCTTCCGAGAACTGTCTGCGTGGTCATAAAATCGTAGACCAGGGTCACGATCAAGACGATCACTGCCGTCCATGAGAGGCCGCGGTATCCTGCCAGAACCCACGTAATGGAACCAATAATTGCCGACATAAAGACCAGTTGAAGGATGAAAATATTTGCTGGCAGGACTTCAAATTTATAGGCCTGCTTTTTTTTGCGGCTGTTGATCATGTTGATAATAAATATGATCGCCGCCATTAATCCAAGAAGCAGCGTTAGTTTATGAATACCCGGCAATATTCCCATCTCCGGAAAGTCCGGGATAAAACCATTCCCGATCGCGTTAAAAGTGTCGTCTGGAATGATGATCGTGCCCGTGCTGACGGTGGCAAGAAGCAGGGCGCCGCGATAACCCAGCCACCCGGCAAGCGTGGCAACAAAGGCCGGGATTTTCATTTGAGCCACAAGGAAGGCAGTCAGCAGTCCGGCCAGAATTCCGAGTACCAATACCAGGGGGATTGCCAAAAACACAGACAGATCCCAAAACACCATCGCGATGGCCACGACTGCACCCAGAAACCCGGCAAGAAATCCAACGGAAAGATCGATATGCCTGATGACAATGACCAGGGTCATACCCACCGCCAGTACAGCGACATAACCGGTTTGATTTATCAAATTACTGATGTTACGCGACGAAATGAACAGCCCATTTGTCGTGATCGTGAATATGGCCATAATCACAAATAAGGCGATGAACATGCCGTATTCACGGATGTTTTGACGCAAAATTCTTTGTAGATCGTTGACAAACGCCATCGTGTGTCTCCTCAATTCGCGGCTAGTTGCATGATTTTTTCCTGGGTGGCTTCCTTAACAGGCATTTCGCCGGTTATTCTGCCGGAGGAGACGATGTAGACCTTGTCGCTCATTCCCAGGATCTCGGGCAATTCAGAAGAGATCATAATGATACTCATGCCTTGCTCCACCAGGTTCTTCATGATCATGTATATCTCATATTTCGCTCCGACATCGATCCCGCGGGTCGGTTCGTCCAGGATCAGGATATCAGGTTTGACGAACAGCCATTTTGCGACAGAAACCTTTTGTTGGTTGCCGCCGCTCAGGTTTATCACCTTTTGCTCCACGCTCGGCGTTTTTATATTGAGCGAAGACGTGTATTTATTTGCTACATCGACTTCAGCATTTTCATTGACAATGCTATGTGTTGATATTTCCTTCAAATTTGCCAGCGTAATGTTCTGTTTCACATCCTGTATCAGAATCAGACCGTCACCTTTTCTATCTTCGGTGACATAGGCCACGCCTGCTCTGATCGCATCTTGTGGATGAACGAATTTCTTTTTTTTGCCTTTAACGAACAGATCGCCACTTATGCGGTAACCATCGGGATTACCAAATATGCTCAAGGCAAGTTCCGTCCGTCCTGATCCCATCAACCCTGCAAACCCAATGATCTGCCCCTTGTTCAACTTGAAATTCACGTTCGTAAGGACGGCTCTTTCCAACGACGGTGAATAGGCATTCCAATTCCGGACTTCCAGTACGACTTCTTTGGAACGACTATGTTCCCTCTTCGGGTAAATGTGGTCAATTTCACGCCCAACCATGTTCTTTATCAACACAGCTTCAGTGATTTTGTCCTTCTTCGAATCCAACGTGCAGATCGTACGGCCATCTCTCAGAACTGTGACAGTATCCGCGATCGAAATGACCTCCTTCAATTTATGCGAGATCAAGACGCAAGTCACGCCATGATTCTTGAGATCGCGCAGCAAATCGAAGAGATTTTCAGAGTCGTCGGCATTCAACGCCGAGGTGGGTTCATCCAGGATCAGCAATCGAACATCCTTGCTTAATGCCTTCGCAATTTCGACCAATTGCCTTTTTCCCACACTCAGGTCCTTCACTTTTATGGCAGGGTTTACGTTCAGCCGAACTTTCTTCAACATTTCACCGGCTCTCTTGATCGTCTCGTTCCAGACGATCAGGGGACCGTTCTTTAGCTCATGACCAAGGAAGATATTTTCATACACTGACATTTCAGGGACAAGTGCCAACTCCTGATAAATGATGGCGATACCCGCCTTTTCACTGTCGTGAATACTTGAAAATTTCTGTATTTCCCCTCCGAATAATATGTCGCCGCTATAGTCTCCATACGGGTAAACGCCACTCAAGACCTTCATCAAAGTGGATTTCCCTGCACCATTTTCACCCACCAGACAATGAATTTCACCCTTGGCAACTTTAAAACTTACATTCTTTAAAGCCTTCACACCGGGGAATTCCTTGTTGATGTTTTTCATCTCAAGAATGGGGGTGCTCATGGTTTCTCCAGGATTGCGGGATCGATAAATTATACAGGAATAGTGGTGGACAAGTCCAGTCCACCACTATTCCATCGTTTAACTGATCTATATTTCCTATGGCAGTCCGGTGAAATTACTGGCGGGCCAGTAGCCGGAGTCGATCACTGCCTCAACAACATTGTCTTTGTCCACCGTAACAACCTCAGTAGGCTCGGCGGGGACATCAATCACGCCGTTGTTGTAGGCATTCGATGCTTCAGGAGTGTCACCTTGCAGGAAGGTCACAGCGGCGGAAATTGCATCGTCAACCAAAGTGCGGACATCCTTCAACACAGTCATGGACTGTTTGCCGTCGATGATGTATTGAACGGAAGGTACTTCAGCGTCCTGACCGGTAACGATATAGCTGGAGACATCGCTGTCAACAGTGAAGGCATCGGCAATCGCGCGGGCGGTGCCATCGTTCGGAGCGAGGATGAAGACATCACCCTTGTCCGCGGCAGTGGTGGCCGTCAGGTTTGATTCAGCGAGAGTCTTGGCGGTGTTGAAGTCCCAGTTGGTGGTGATCTGACCGATGATCTGGCCCATCTCATCGCGGGTCAAGGTGGCCTTGTCCTGGAGAGCGATTGCTTCGCTTGAGTTCTTGATCACGAAGGTGCCATCTGCGATCTTGGGCTGGAGCACGTTCCAGGCGCCTTCGAAGAACAGGAAGGCGTTGTTATCTGAAGCGGCGCCTGCATACAGGAAGAGCGGGTTGCCGGTACCGGTGGCCTTGTCGACCAGGTACTGACCCTGAGCTTCACCCACGGCGATGCTATCGAATGTGACATAGAAATCAACAGCTTCCGTGTCGCGGATCAAGCGGTCATAGGAAATGACCTTGATGCCGGCGGCGCGTGCGGCTTCAGCAGCAGCGGCAGCGGCAGCACCATCCTGCGGACAGATGATGAGCACTTTGATGCCTTTGGCGATCAAAGATTCAACATTCGCCAGTTCCTTGGCGGAATCACCCTGGCTGAAAAGGATCTCTACTTCATAACCAGCGTCTGTAAGAGCATCCCTGAAGCGGGATTCATCCTGGATCCAGCGAGGTTCGTCTTTCGTGGGTAATACGATACCGACGGAACCGGAAACTGCCGGAGCAGAACCTTCTTCCAAACCGGTAAATTCGGTGGCGGGCCAGTAGCCGGAGTCGATCACAGCTTCAACGACATTTTCCTTGGTTACCGTAACAACCTCGGAGGGCTTGGCGGGCACATCGATGCTGCCGTTATTATAGGTGTTCGTCTGCGCTGGGGTACCGCCTTCGAGATAAGCAACGGCAGCGCTGATCGCGTCGGTAACCAGTGTGCGGACGTCCTTCAACACGGTCATCGACTGCTTGCCATCGATGATGTACTGAATGGAAGCAATTTCAGCATCCTGACCGGTCACGGCGTAGCTGCTCACATCGCTGTCAGCAGCGAAAGCATCGGCGATCGCACGGGCGGTGCCATCGTTCGGGGCGAGGATGAAGACATCACCCTTGTCCGCGGCGGTGGTGGCCGTCAAGTTTGATTCAGCGAGAGTCTTGGCGGTGTTGAAATCCCAGTTGGTCGTAATTTGACCGATGATCTGGCCCATTTCATCGCGGGTCAGAGTGGCCTTATCCTGGAGGCTGACTGCTTCGCTGGAGTTCTTGATCACGAAGGTGCCATCTGCGATCTTGGGCTGGAGGACATTCCAGGCGCCTTCGAAGAATAGGAAGGCGTTGTTATCTGAAGCGGCACCTGCATAAAGGAACAGCGGGTTGCCGGCGCCAGAAGCATTGTCGACCAAATATTGGGCCTGGGCAGCACCGACAGCAATGCTATCGAATGTGACGTAAAAATCAACAGCTTCCGTATCACGGATCAAACGGTCGTAGGAAATGACCTTGACGCCGGCGGCTCGTGCGGCTTCAGCGGCAGCAGCAGCGGCAGAACCATCCTGCGGGCAGATGATGAGCACTTTGATGCCTTTGGCGATAAGCGCCTCGACGTTGGCTTTCTCCTGGGAGGAATCGCCCTGGCTGAAGAGAATCTCTACTTCATAACCAGCGGCGGTAAGGGCATCTGTGAAGCGGGTTTCATCCTGGATCCAACGGGGCTCATCCTTGGTTGGAAGGACAATACCGACGGCAAGAGTATCTCCTGACGTATCGGTTTTCTGGCCGCAGGCCGAGAGCACCATAACGGCTGCTACAAATACAGCCATTAAACTGTACAAAATCTTTTTGGACATGATATTCTTCTCCTTTTGTTTCATACTCTATGATTTGAAAACACTTCGTAAGACCAGGGAATGTGTTAACCACCTCCTTTTCGAAAGAAGAAAAAAAATCAGCGAAACAAAACGCTCTTTTAGAACGACAATGCTTCGCTGGTAACAACCGTATCATGCATTAATCCCATAATTGATCTAATCCTAAATTGATTGAAAACACCCATTTATCTCACGGCATTAGACAAAGATGAACTTACATGCTAATAGAGTATATTGAGTTTCAAGATGGCTGCCTATCACCCAACTCCCCCTTAAAGAGCACAATATCCCCCATTTGGGTAGGGGATATCCCCTAAATTTTCATTCCCAGAACCTATACACAACTAATTTTCAGGTTCCTTGCGAGCATTTGGCCGTTAAACAGAACCAAGTGGATAGGGGCTGGGAATTTCCACTTGCAGGATCGTACCGTTTCCCTTTGACGATTCGATGTTCATGGTTCCGCCCAGCAGTGCCACCCGTTCGCTAATACCCACCAATCCGAAATGCTTATTTAATGACAGGGAGGCCAGATCTGTCGGATTGGGCAGGCCCATCCCATCATCCTCCAGTCGCACCAATAAGTTGGTTGCCGACGTGCGTTGCAGAGAAAGCCGGACCGACCTGGCAAGCGCGTGTTTGCGAATGTTGTTCAATCCCTCCTGCACTATACGAAACACCGATAGTTCAATCGTTTCCGGCAAACGCCCCAGGGCCGGGTCAATTTCCAATTGAAGTAACATGTCATTTCGTTCCGCCCACTCATGCGCCAGGGAATCGATCGCGGCTGAAAGTCCATGATGGTCTATTGTTGGCGGGCGCAGGTCGCTGCACATCTGGCGTAACTCGCCCACGATGTTACGAATTCCCTGTCGGATGGACGCCACATCCTCTTGCAGGGATGATTCTTTCTCCAGGTCTGCGACTTCTTCAAGGCGGTAATTTAATCCCAAAAGATCCTGAATGACCTGGTCGTGCAATTCGCGGGCTAAAACTTTTCGTTCATCCTCGCGCTCTGTGATCAGGCGTCTCTGGGTGGCCTGCAATGCGGCATTTAGTTGATCCAGGGCGATCAATTGGTTGCTCAGCCGCTCACCCAGACGTCGATTCAAAGAGTCCTGGGCTTGCAGGCTCTCCTGCAAGGATGCCTGCGTCAGGCGCAATTCTTCACTCTGTTGTTGGGCCGTATGATAACTTTCCAACGCCCAGATCAGAGGAGAGACCTGTTCCTGCCTGGACGATCCAACGATCAATTCAACAATTTCACGGGGAGTGGATTCGGCAGTTCTACGATCGGCGACCAGTCTTCCCTCATACAATACGACAATGCGGTCGGTAATTGTGAACAAATGCTTGAGATCGTCACTGCTGATGATCACGGAGGTCCCTTGTGCAGCCAGCTTTTTGATCTTGTCCAGCAGGATCTCCTGGCGCTGGAAACTTAAGATCGGGATGATATCCTCCAACAACAAAAGCTTACACGGCCGGTACAGGGTGCGGACCAAAATGAGGATCTGCCTCTGTTCATCCGTGAGGTTGCGCACCTGTTCATGCACCAGGTCTGGGGACAGGTCAAATTCTGCCAATAGATCCTGGGAAACTTCTATCATACGATCCCAATCAATGATCCCCAGGTGGGGGTTCTTTTTTATTTCGCGTCCCAATAGAATATTTTGAGTTACATTGAATTGCTCCACCAGCCCGGAACCCCGGCGCGTTGTTTCGGCGCCTGAGTCCCTGTCGGCAAGAATGTTGGTGGAAAAATCAAATTGATTGATCAGGCTGGAAGTTTGATGCACGGTCTCAATGCCGAGTTTTTGTGCCTGAATGCGGTTTGCAAAACGACGGGGCATTCCGTCAAATTGGATGGTGCCAGATGAAGGAGGCAGGGCGCCGCTGAGCAGGTGGAACAACGTCGACTTTCCAGCTCCCTGCCGGCCCACAAGGCCGATCACCTCCCCGTTTGCAAGCGAAAAAGTCACATCCCTTAATACAGGCAGGCGATCGAAATTTTTGGATAGATTTTCCACTTTTAATAGCTGTTCGATCATTGGCTGATTTTAACCTGATTTCAGGGGATGTGGGGTTGAGCAGGGAACCATGGCTTTCTCAAAGCCGGGAATTTCTTAACGCGAATGCCGCTAATTTACGAACACTTGCGCCGCACTCCCACTACGCTGCGCTACGGGGACTTCGTGCGTGCTTTGCACTCGCCGTTTGAGGCTCGCAGGTGTGAAACAAATAAGCCCCTTAAAATTCGCGCAATTTGCTTATTCGCGGAATTCGCGTTCCACCGTTCGTGCCGCGAAGCCGGCGGCACGTGATTTGCTTAGCAAATCATGCGAGACGGCAAAATGGACCGTTCGTCAAGCTGCTTGAGAAGGCCATAAGCGGGGAACAGTCCAACTGAATAATCCATAAAATAAACATCCTAGTCAGTTCGTATGACTTGAAGGATAATGGTAATATGCCGCCCATTCGAGTTTTGTTGACCGACGACCACACGGTGGTCCGGGCCGGATTGCGTAATGCCCTCGAGAGCCTGCCAAACCTTGAAATTGCCGGCGAGGTTGGAAATGGCCGCGAATTAATGGAGGCGTTGGCCCGCATCGATCCCGATCTGCTGGTCATGGATGTAAGCATGCCTGAATTCGAGCCGATCTCGGCTGTTCAGCAAATTAAGGCGGAACACCCCAATATAAAAATTCTGATCGTCAGTGCCTATGACGATGAATCTTATGTCGTTGGCCTGCTCAAGGCAGGGGCCAATGGTTACCACATGAAAGACCAGCCACTGGCCGACCTGCAACTTGCAGCGCAAAGGATCTTGAATGGAGATCGCTGGATCTCCGGTACGCTGATCGAGCGGCTTATTAACCGCCGGGCCACAGTCCCTTCCCCGAGTGCTCCCTGGCTTACCCCTCGACAGCGTGAATTGCTTCGGCTGATTGCCCAGGGAACTGACAATCGTACCATCGCGCTCAGCCTGGATCTAAGTGTCAAGACCGTTGAAAACCATCTGACAGCTTTATATCGTGTATTGGGCGTGGATAGCAGGCTCAAAGCCCTGAACTACACGTTGCGCCGGCCCGAATTGCTGGCTTCCACAGGACAGGACTCCACGGAGTTGAAGGTTTCCCAGGTCAAACATGATCTGACAGTTTTGGTCGTGGATGATAATGCCCGTTATCGTCAACAGCTTACCCGGCTGATCGGTAAAATATATCCCTCCTCGCTCATTTATGAGGCCGCGAATTCCTCTGACGCCGTGAAGCTCGGAGAACAAGTCCACCCACAACTTGCGCTGATCGATGTCGTTCTTGAAGAGGAGGATGGGATTCAATGCGCACGCCGCTTGCGAACCGTTTCGCCGCAGACCCGCGTTGTTGTGATCAGTGCCTATCCCGACCGCCAATTCAGACAAGAGGCATTGTCAGCCGGGGTGGTGGCCTTCCTTGATAAAAAAGATCTCGACACTGCCTCAATGCGGCAGGTCCTCGAAGATGCCATTAAGTAAGAACTCAAACGTCCCGAAGGTTTCCCTGAAAGACCATGTTCAGCCGGTCAAACCTTCGGGACGGTACAGAGATTTCGTTAAATAATTCAGGCCAGGATCTCCAGATCCTGGCCTGAATTATTATTTTGCCTTGATCGCGTCCCAACCTGCGTATCTGGCTTCGCTACCCAACTCGGCTTCGATGCGCAGGAGTTGATTGTATTTCGCCACGCGGTCTGAGCGGGCCGGAGCACCGGTTTTGATCTGGCCGGTGTTAAGTGCAACTGCCAGGTCTGCAATGGTGGTGTCTTCGGTCTCGCCGGAGCGGTGCGAGGTGACTGCGCGCCATCCCGC
>CAZJYB010000111.1:0-14340 GCA_964549865.1 uncultured Anaerolineaceae bacterium | reverse complement strand
CCGGCCATCGGCGTGACAGGCCTCTTCTATTCGGCGATCCTCTTCGTCATCTTATTATTCCTGGGCAGAAAAGGCGTCGCTTTGCCTGAAACTTTCGGCACACTCGGCGCGGATATTAAATCGAAAAAAGGCGGCACATCTAGTGGTGGGAAGAAAAAAGAAGGCAGTGCCATGGAGAGACTTGCCGAATTGAAAAAGATGCGCGACGCGAATCTGATCACACAGGCAGAGTTCGAAAGAAAAAAAGCAAAGATCATGGAAGAGTTATAGATCAAAAGAGGATCCAATGACCGTTAAACATGGCATCATTGTCACCCTGGCAGACCGCGATGCAATTCCCAAATATCTTAATCACCCGGAGCATGTCCCCGTTGTGGATGCCTTGAAGATGGATATAGCCGATCTGCACGTCATGGACGTCGAGGTTTGAAACAATATATAAGCTGGCCTAAAAAGTGTATCCCAAAGGGTCTGAGACCTTTGGGAACATAAGGGTTAGTAGCCGGGCCGATTTTTCTTTATAATGGGGATAGTGAGGTAACCCATGACGTTCCAGCTCGTGTACTATTCACAACAAGACCCGAAGTGGAAGGAGGACATCCTCGGCTTTGGCGACCCCGCCGATACGATCGGGTATGTAGGCTGCGCGCTTACCAGCGTGGCCATGCTGATCAGTGGGCATGGCTTTATTGAGACGCCAAAAAGCCTCAACCAAAAGTTAAAGAACGTGGGCGGCTTTTCGAGCGCGGGCATTCGCTGGGGCGCGCTGAACCAGGTCTATCCACAAATGGCCGTGAAGAGCAATGTCTCATGCATCAACATCGACGCTCCGCTCGGGCTCATCGACGCGTCCATCGCGGCAGGACAGCCCGTGATCGTGATGCTGGATAGTACACCGGCCAAAGGCCTGCTTACACATTGGGTGTTGCTTTATGCAAAGGAAGGGGACGATTACCTCATGCTCGATCCGTGGCCGTATCAAACGGATGTGAAAAAGAAGACCTTCCTGATGCCGCGCTACAGCCGGGGGAATCCATTACAACACTCGATCATACACGTCATCATTTATGAATCTTATAACGCAAGCGGAGGGATCGCCTTACCGGGGATGCCTTCGGCTGGGGGCACGACTCCAACTCAGCCGGAGCCTGCCGCGGCCTCAACAGCCGGCCCCTACGCCCGCGTCAAAGCGGATGTGACCTGGGGCCTGAACATCCGCTCGAGCATCGACACCGCCAGCACGGCGAACATCATGGTCTCTGTTCCAGCTGGCACGTTATTGACCCTGATCGAAGCGGACGGTACATCCAAGATCGGCGCGGTGAATCAATGGGTGCGGGTGCGCGACAACAAGGGCCGCGAAGGATTCGCCGCGGCGTGGTACCTGGAAAAAGTTCAGGCGCCCGCGCCTGCCCCTCAAACGGCACCAACCCCACGTCACGCGGGGGAAGTACCTGCTGCTCCATCGCCCTCATCATCCACACCCGCGTCCATGCTAGAGCCTAAAAAATTGATCGTAGTGGTGAAGTCTACCGGTTCGAAAGTATTTATAGCAGCATCCGCAAAGAGCGAGGTCTTATCGAAGGAAAAGAGTGGGGCCAAGCTCGTAGTGGTGGAACCCATCGACAAGGCCATACCGAAGATAGGTCTGGGCGGCAAATGGCTGACCGTGAAGGGCTCGAACGGCAAACGCGGTTATATCGATGCCGGGTTGGTAAAGGAAGTATGATCGTTAAACAGAGTTCAGCGCCTGCACAAAAACATCCGCCATTTTCTGTATGTTGATCTCTTCGGATACGATCCGAAATGATTCTGCCCCCATCCTTCTCAAACGCGCTATATCGGATAGCGCGTTTTTCATTGTGGATACCAACACAGCGTAATCGTCCGGCGCGATCTGCCAGCCATTGGCATCGCGTACAAGGTCATCCTGTGTGCCGTCGCCTTTTGCAACGATCACGGGCAGGCCATAACTCATCGCCTCCTGCACGGCCAGTCCGCCGGTCCCGGGCAGCACGAACAGGTCCGCTTCCGTAAAATAAGGCTTTAACTTATTCCCATGCTTCGATCCAATGAATTCTGCTGAAGGATAAATATCTTTCGCAAGCGACTCGAGGGATGCGCGTTCAGGTCCATCGCCAACAATGATCAATCGCGGCTTGGGTTGCATCTCTGCACTCGCGCGTAAAAGATGATCGACCCGTTTGCGTACCTGCAAACGTCCAACAAATAAGATCACCGGTTGAAGGCGCTGTCCTGAGCGTGTCGAAGGGTTGAAGATTGAAGGTCGTTCGGGCATCGAAAATGTTGGCGCAGGCGAAACGGAATTATGCGCGACAAAAATTTTCTCGCGTGGAAAACCAAGCGCGGCATATTCCTGCGCCCCGCGTCGACTGTAGGAGATTAACGCATCGAATTGATGAATGAAGCGCGCCCTCACCCTAAGTCCCTCTCCCAGTGGGAGAGGGGTTGGGGTGAGGGAAGATGCACCCAACCCCCAGCCGATGACCTTTCGTCCACGCGTATGCATCCATTTGACCGCGGAGGCGGTCGCGAGATAACGCGGGTTGGCTTCCACGATCAACGAGTCGGGGTTGCATTCCTCGAGCCAGTCGATAAATCCGCGTTGATAACACAGATAAAAAGGCCCGCCAAATAAATGTATGTTCTGTGCCTGTGTAAATTTTGCAATGCGCGGAGTGCCAGCTGAGATCATTTCAGCGGGGCGCGCCGACCCCGCGAAGAGACCCATGCCGCCTTCGCATGACCCAGCAAGCAGATCGAAGAATGGCACGCGATAGCCGGGAAGTACACGTTGTTGCAGGCCCAGGCGGCCCTGATATTTACTCATGGCAGTTTTTCACAGCGGGAAAAGATGACCGCAACATCATCCTGATATTGCTCGCACCATTGACTGGAATTCCACACCGCTTCCAGCACGGCAGGCTGGGTATGCGCCAGCACCAGTAAATTCACACCCTTTTGCTCGAGAAAAACATCCCAGCCTGGTCCGGCAGATTGAACAAAAAGATATTGATTTGCCTGTTCGTGCGTAAAGATCACCTGAATACGCGTATCGATCCAGACGGGGCGTGAGGGCAGGGCATGGATCAAATAACTGCCGAACACAATGTCATTCCACATCGGTCCGGGAAGTTCGGGATGCCCGGCCAGCCAGGCCGCGGCATGCACAGGCGTTTTGGGATCAACAGCTGGGGGAGCATCAATCCACCATCGTTCGCGCAATCCCGGTAAAAACATGAAAGGCATCAATAGCAGGACCATTCCGATGCCGAAATTTATTGCGGGGATCTTGACCTCTTGCGGGCGGTCAAACCATTGCACGATGGATGCGGAGATCAGATATGCGGTCAGAATGGATATGATAAAAAGATCCCAGATCACATAACGCGTTCCGCTGACAGCCAGCCATGAAAAAGAAAGGAGCAGCATCCAATGAAATGCAGAAAGATATTGACGGGCAAACCCGGCCACAGGCACCAGCAGGACCAACCATGCAAAAAAAATGTTCATCTGCCAGCCCATGTTAAGAGGCGGCAGCCATTCCGGGCTCAGGTCACGAATGCCTGGTGAAGTGAAAGTCTCTATCACCGATTGCCAGAGAATAAAACCGCGCGGGTTGATCAGGGTAAAGACAAAGGCGATAAAAACCATCAAGAGAAGTTGTTTCCTATCCCCATTGCCGAAAAGAAACGCAAGCCCGCTCAGGATGAAAAACAGAATAAATGAGCCGTGTAAATTTGCCCACACAAAACCAAGCGGAACAAGCAACCAGAGCATTTTATGATCGCGCCTCTGCCACTTTAACAGGATCCATAATGCACCCAGAAATAATGGATACGCAAACAGTTGCGGGCGGACTCCCCAATTATTGCTCCCCGATAATCCGGCAAGCAGAGCAAGAAGCGTCGCCAGGCGCGGACCGATGCCTGCCTGGCGCATCAACAGCCAAAGCATTGTGTAGGTTAGGCCGATCAACAGGGCTAGTAACAGGGCGGTTAATGGAATGCCACCCACTTTGTATACAAGCCAGAGACATACCGCCGCCAGCCAGGATTGATAAACAATCGGTTGTCCGGCCTGTATCGAGCTGAACGTATCCACAACGGGCACGGAGCCGGTTTCTAAAATATCCTTTCCCAACCGCAAATACCACCAGTAATCATGAGGCTGTATGGGCAAAAGAAGCGCGATGATCAACAGGGGAAATAAGGCAATGCTCAACCAGAGGAAATCGTAGGAACGAGGGAGTATTTTCATAAGTTGATCCAGCCTAACCACAAAGGCACCAAGTTTTAAAGAATTACGCGTTTAATCCCGTTCTTGATGAGTGAAACATTAAAATTAATTAAAAAGCCAAGACGGTTTCCTGTCAATTTCAAGTATGTTAAGACCTGGGAAAGATGAACGTTTTCCATTTTTTCAACAGACTTTAGCTCACATATAATACGTTTTTCCACAAGAACGTCAAGACGAAATCCTTCACTAAATTTAATTCCATCATATATCAAAGGAACGATTATTTGTCTTTCATAAGCTAAACCGCGCTTTCCAAGCTCATGACATAGACACGTTTCGTAAACACTCTCCAACAAGCCAGCTCCAAGAGCTTTGTGCACTGTAAAGGCCGAATCCACGATTAATCGTGCAATACGCTCATCTTCAGGTGGCATAGGAACTAAAGGGTTTGTCTGCATTACTTTGCTCTTGAAAAAAGAATCTTCGCGTCCTCGTGACTTCGCGGCACGAACGGTGTGGTTAAGCGCACAAGATTCATACTAGTCACCCAGCAGGACCTTGAGATAGGCATCCACCATCTTATCCAACCCAAGCGTGGATTCGGCCCGTTCGCGCGCGGACCGTCGAAACCCTTCCTGGTTCTTCAAAACATTTTCCGCGGCATTTGCCAGCGCGGGGATATCAGGCGTTTCCAGTTTCCATGGGTTCGCACCGTACGGTACAACGCAGCCCGCTGCGGCCGTGACCAACTCCCTGAGGGAACCACTGTCAAAACCGGCAACGGGTAACCCGCACGCAAGCGCTTCGATCACCGAGTTTGGGCACGGTGGGTTGACCTCCGCCGAATACAAAAGATGGGACGAACGCGCCAGCTGTGGGATCTCTTCGCGCGGGATCACACCCAGGAATTTCACAGCCACACGGCTTTCTTTATTGATCTTGTTCCTTGTTGCCTCATCCACATGCCCTGCGACCGCCACTTCGGTTGGATGTTTCAGGGAAAGTTTTTCAGCCAGGGAAACTGCATGGAACAGACCCGAGTTCAGGCCGCCGGCCAGGCTTCCTTCCAGCAAGAGCAACCGATAAAGACCGGCAGGCCTTTCGTGCGGGCCTTCCGGTGTATAAGTTTGCAGATCCACGCCGTTGAGGATCACAGAGGCTGGCGCATGCGCAACTCCAACCCACCCCTCCCACCAATCGCGGATGAATTGACTCTGATAGATCACGCGGTCTGCAAAACGGGAACGTATTAAAGAGAGCATGGCGTTGCCGTATTCTGCGCGCAGGTGATAACGCAGCCCGCTCCAGCGCACGCGCTGCACCCAGTTGATGCCGTCCAGTCGCTGGACGATACGCAGCCCGCGTTTGCGCGCCTGCCGTAATTGCCACAGGTTGCGCGTCCCCGCGACCACCAGCACAACATCGGCATTCGAAGAAAGATCGTGAGTGACGTCGATGCCGCGCGCCTGAAGCCCTTTCTCGAATTTCAAGCGAAAGGAAGCCATACCACCACTGCCTTCCACGCGCGGGACGATACAAATACGAGTCATGCAAGGATTATAACTTGTCAATAATATCCAGACTTCGGAAGTCTGTCTTATATGTTTATGCTTGAAAATTTTATGAAGACTTCCGAAGTCTCCTCTAATTATGGTATCCTTACTTCAACTTTTTTACGGAGCATCTGTTCATGTATATAGCGATCGAAGGGGTGATCGGTGTTGGCAAGACCACGCTTGCCCGCCTGCTGCAAAACACATTCGAAGCCGAGGTGCTGCTCGAGATCTTTGAGGAGAATCCGTTCCTCTCCGATTTCTATGCAGACCGTGCACGCTACGCCTTCCAGACGCAAATTTTCTTTTTACTCAGCCGTTACCGCCAGCAAAACAACAACGTCCCGCAAATTCTGGCGTCGGGCAAAAACCTGATCTCCGATTACACCTTCGCGAAGGACGCCCTCTTTGCAGGCATCAACCTGCAGGGCGATGAGCTCATCATGTATCATAAGGTGCATGAGGCGCTCGGTGAAAAGATCCCCAAGCCGGACCTGATCGTGTACCTGCAAGCCAGTACAGACATGCTCATACAGCGCATCGCCTTGCGCGACCGCACATACGAAAGACAGATGGAACATGACTATATCAGCCAGCTCAACCGTGCATATGATGGATTCTTTTCAAAGCCCCACGACCACACACCCGTTCTAAAAATAGAGTCCAACGACTTGAACATCATCCATAATACGGAACACATCAAACTGATCGAAAACCGCATCCGCGCGACGTTGAGCCTGGCTCCGTTCCAACCCAGCCTGCTGCCCGGGGCCGAAAAAGGATAGCCATGCGTGTCACACGTGAATCGCTGCTGCGCATTGCAAAAGAGACCGCACAGGAACGCGCCTATAACGACCACGACATTGTGGCCGCCTATTTGACCGGTTCGCTGCTCAACGTGGACCCCATGCTCGGCGGCACGGCCGATATCGACATCGTCTTCGTCCATAAGAACAAGCCGGCGAAGGCGCGCGAATTTGTCAAACTCACGCCGGATTTCCACATAGACATCATCCGCCGCACAAAGGACGAGTTCAAATCGCCGCGCGAACTGCGCGCCGACCCGTGGATGGGGTATGAAATGTACGACCCGATCCTGCTCTATGAACGCGAAAAGTTCTTTGATTTCGTGCAGGCCAGCCTGCGTGCAGGTTTCGATTTTGAACAGCCCCCGCTCATGCTGCAACGTTGCAGAAAATTGCTCTCTCAGGCCCGCCGCACCTGGATGGAGCTATCAGAAGGGAATGAAACCCAGGGTCCCAAAGAGATCCGCAAATACATGCATGCCCTCTTTCATGCTGTGAATACCGTTGCAGAATTAAGCGGACCTCCCATCTATGAACGCCGGCTGCTGCTCGAGTTCCCCGCGCGTGCCGAGGCCTCGGGGAATCCCGGCCTCGCGGCAGGCGCCTTTGGGCTGATCGGAGCAAACCAGGTAGATGCAAATAAATTGAAAAGCTGGCTATCGGATTGGAAGGCGGCGTTCATGGCGGCAGGTGAGAAGCCCGAAGTCGATCATCATATTCACCCTGTACGCCTGAATTATTACGAGAAGGCCATCAAGGCCATGCTCGAGGGGGAAAATCCCGTTGCCGCGCTGTGGCCGCTTCTCCACACCTGGACGCTGGCGGTCGAAACCTTGAACGAAGACCATTTGAATTTCTGGCAGGGCGCAGTGACTGCGTTAGGATTGCATGGTGCCTCCTTTGAGGAACATGTGCAGGGACTGGATCAATATATCGACGGGATCGAGATCCTGCTCGATGAACTTGCCAAAGCCAGCGGAATTACGGATTGATGATTTGGGATTGCTGATAGCTGATTTCTGACAGAATGGGACCGTTCTTCAGGAGGAAATCATGAATGTAGAAGACATGAAGAAACGAACAAAACAATTTGGCTTGAGGGTGGTCAACCTTGTGGAATCTCTGCCAAATACCAAGACAAGCAATGTGATTGGAAATCAGCTGCTTCGTTCTGGAACTTCGGTAGGGGCTAACTACCGTTCCGCCTGCCGGGCTCGTTCCAAGCCAGATTTCATCTCAAAAGCCAGTATTGCCCTTGAGGAGGCAGATGAGTCACAATATTGGATGGAATTACTAATAGAATCGGGCATCGTGCCAAGCAACCGGCTTGATGCGCTAATCAAGGAAGCCGATGAGCTTGTTGCCATCCTGACAGCATCGGTAAAAACTGCAAAAAACAACCAAAAATTGGCTCGTTCCCAATAATCCTCAATCAAAAATCTACATTCATCAATCCAAAAGGCCACATTTGGGGGTATTTGTTTAGACATCTTTTTCTGGCACATCCTCAAACTGTGGATAAGTCGCGATTAACTGTGGAGAACTCGGCCTGTCTGTGGACAAGATGCACACTTGTTCGAGTATTGGTCTGACAACTCAAAAAAGCATACCCCCATATATGGGATGTCATAAATAATATCCCCAAAATATGGAAAGGGTCAAAAATGACCATAAGGTGGTCATAAGTTATCCAGAGTTATCCACAGGTCCGTAAATGTCTGAAAACAGAATCAGGCCTCAGGTCTGGGGGGATCAGAGGGGGGCCATCCCGTCTGTGGGCATGGATTCGGTTTATCCCCACCGTCCACACCCCCTACTACTATTACGATTCCACATACATATATATATCCTACTTGAAACCATTAAGTGAATCCAGTACAATCTTAGACACAAGCGCGTCCCTCTTTGCCAACCTTGGGAGGTTGCCATGGATATCATCAAAGTTTCAGCCAACTCCCGCACTTCAGCCGTTGCCGGGGCGATCGCGGGTGTGGTCCGTGAACATAAACGGGCGGAAGTACAGGCCATCGGCGCCGGCGCCGTGAACCAGGCGGTCAAGGCATTGGTGCTGGCCACCGGCTACCTCAAGAATGACGACATTCATGTGGTCTGCGTCCCCGAGTTCGTGGACGTGGAGATCGAGGATAAGGTGCGAACGGCCATCAAACTGGTGATCGAGCCGCGCTAGGGCGATATCGTCATTGCGAGGGCGTTCCTGGCCCGAAGCAATCCCGCAGGGGGGAATGACGAAACTCTTATTAGACAGGCGAACACAGGGTGGCTTATAATCTTCGCACGGACCTTCGCTTCTCGCGGGACCTGAAACTGGTCCCGGCAAAGAAGCAGGATCCCAACCGACTCATTCTCATGAAACAAAAGAATATTTTTTCTCGCGCATTCCTCAGCCTGACCCTGCTCACTTTGCTTTGTGCAGGGATTTTCGCTCCGCACGTGGAGGTTGTTGAGGCCAGGCCAGCGCAGGCGGCAGATAAAGTCAGTGTTTTGATCAGCGAATTCCGGACACGAGGAGCGGGAGGGGCAGATGATGAGTTTGTTGAAATTTACAATGCTACAGGCAACGCGGTTCCATTATTGAATTGGGAGATACGAAAATCGAGCGGGTGTGGATCGACAATAACCAGTCTGGCAACTATTACCGCAAATATATCCCTTGCCCCCGGACAATATTATCTCGTTGGAAAATCACCTGAATTTAGTGGAACACCCGACCTGACTTACACATCTACCATAGCAGATGACGGTGGTATTGCATTGTTGGATGCCTCAGATCAAATTGTGGACCAGGTTGGATTGTGTAGTACAACGGATTACAAGGAAGGCACATCTCTTTCCCCATTAAGCGGCACTGCCGACCAAAGTTATGAACGCAAAGCCGGTGGGAGTGCGGGGAATTGCAGAGACACTGATAACAATTCCACTGATTTCACTCTAAACTCATCATCTAGCAATCCACAGAACTTTTCGGCTGCTCCATTGCCATGTCTTGTAGCGACGAATGTTTCATCAACAAATGGAACCTATACAGCAAATCAACCCGTAGATATCACGGTGACATATAGTAATAATGTAAATGTCGCTGGCTCACCAATACTTCTGCTTGAAACCGGCTCAACGGATAGAAACGCGGCGTATTTATCTGGAAGTGGTACGAATTCACTGGTCTTTAGATATACTGTTGTTGCAGGGGATACCTCCGGTGATCTGGATTATACATCTGCAAATGCGTTGTCTTTGAATGGGGGATCGATCACAGGGGCGTTAGGGGATGCAACCCTGGTTTTGCCGCAGCCTGGGCAGGCAGGTTCACTTGGGGCAAATAATGCTATTATTATTGATAACGCTGCAGACCCAAGTGTTTTATCTTTTCGACGCCAAACTCCGAGTTCGTCTTCAACTGATGCAGACAGCCTGATCTTCCGTGTTATCTTTAGTGAAGCAGTAACGGGAGTAGATCTCGCAGATTTTGTTGCTACTGGAACAACCGGTACTCCTACAACCATAAATAACATAAGCAGCAATACTTATGATGTGACTATCTCGGGTGGAAACCTTTCCACTTACAATGGGGTGGTTGGATTAAACCTAAGTACAACACCAACCATCATGGATATAACCGGAAACTCTTTGCCTGCAGGGGAACCGCCAACGGATGAAACCTATATAGAGGACAATATCGTTCCGTCTGTAACAATTAATCAGGCGATATCCCAGTCCGATCCCGCGGGTGTGCTTCCGGTAAATTTTACGATTGTGTTTTCTGAACCGATCAACACAGGCACTTTCACCTCATCCGATATCACTCAGAACGGATCTGCCAGCTTTATTACATGGAATATCACTGATTCCGGTGATCAAATGAACTTTACCCTCTCGGCAGTTGCTTCGGGGAATGGAACCCTGGTACCGTCGATCGCTGCAAATCGCGTTACGGATTTGGCGGGCAATAATAATACTGCCAGTACAAGTACAGACAACAGTGTTACTCTCAATGACATCACCTCTCCAACTGTAACCATAAATCAAGCCTCAGCTCAATCCGACCCGACCTCCACATTGCCGATCAATTTCACCGTTATATTCTCTGAACCAATTAACCCAAGCGTGTTCACCACATCTGACATCACCCAAAGTGGAACAGCAACAGGCATCACCTGGAGTATTGTCAATTCAGGCAACAGCCAAACCTTTACCCTGTCTGCTACAGCAGTCACCGGATTTGGTACGCTCATTCCGTCCATCGCTGCAAATCGTGTGACGGATTGGGCAGGAAATAACAACACAGCAAGTACAAGCACCGATAACTCAATTACATACGCCATAAACACGGCTAGTGCCCGTTCAGTCATCATTAACGAGGTTGCCTGGGCAGGTACAACTTCCAGCCTCACCGATGATGAATGGATCGAGTTATACAACCCACGCAGTACCTCCATCAATATTACTGGTTGGACGTTGAGAGCTGCAGATGGCACTCCCAACATCACCCTCAATGGGACGATCCCATCAGGGGGATATTTCCTGCTTGAACGGGATAACGATAATACAGTTTCGGATATTCTTGCAGATCAGGTCTACACAGGTGATCTTTCGAACAGCGGTGAAGCATTGACTCTGCGGGATGGTGCAAATAATGTGATTGATACTGCCAATGGCAATGGCGGAGGATGGCCAAGGGGCAGTTCATCCACATATGGAACAATGGAGAGATCGGGAACTTCTGCGGAAAATGACGGCACATGGTTGACCAATACCGGCATAAAGAAAAACGGAAAGAATGCAAACAACGGTGATATTCTAGGGACTCCGAAGAGCAGCAACTCCGTATTACCCACATCTACGTCTACGCCTAACAAGGTGGCTACATCTACTTTCGCCCCTCCGGTCGTCCGCCCGATCATCAATGAATTTCTGGCACGTCCCGGTTTCGATTGGAATCAAGACGGGAATGTCGACGTCTTCGACGAGTTCATTGAGATCAAGAATATCGGTGTGATCGATGTCGACCTGGGCGGCTGGAGGCTGGACGATGAAGCGAACCTCGGCTCGAGCGCATTTACATTGCCAGATATTATTTTGCAACCTGGTGAGCGGATAGTCTTTTACGGGCTTGAGACCAATATCCTCTTGAGCGATGGCGGCGATACCGTGCGCCTGCTCAACCCGAGTGGAAAAATTTACGACTCATATACCTACGCCATCGCAAAAGTGGAGGACGAATCCGTTTGCCGTCTGCCCGATGGAGTCGGCGACTGGTATGAGGACTGCACGCCCACGCCAAACTTCACCAACACACGCGATGGAACTGTCCCCGCCATGCCGGAAGGTGACGATTTTGAATCACCAGTATGCGAACTGCCCGATACACTTCCAGCAGCCTTCCTCTTCGCGGAATGCCGCGGCTACGGAGCAAATATCTGGAATTCCTTCTATTGGGACGAACCCGGCTGGCAGGGAGATCAGTTCGTGCCAGAGAACATGAGCAAGTGGGCGTCTTTTGTGGAATGAAAAATATGATTAACCCCAAATTTAATCTGGACGCAGATGAACGCTGATTTACGCTGATAAAAAGCAAAAATCAGCGTTTTCTGCGTTTTTCAGCGTCCCATTTTGGTCTCTTAAAGAAACTCACCCACGAAAAATTAATTTCGGGGTGAGTCATGTTTGCTAATCTTATAAATTGCTACCGTCGCCGTCCCCGGCGGCGGGACGCCGCCTTGAGCTTTATTTGTATCTAATCCTCCGCGGCTCTCGCCATTTCCTCGGCTTCAAAGACCACTTCTTCCTTGCCCGTTAACTTCTCGTCCACCTTTGCCACGATCAATCGCAAGTGGCCGGAGTGGGCCACGTAATCCAGGTCATCTGCAGGGACGGCCAGCACGGGGCAGAGCGTAAAGTTTTCGATCCATGATTCATACAGGTCATTGAGATTTTGCAGGTATTCCGGCGCGATCTTTCGTTCATAATCACGTCCGCGCGAGTCAATGCGATTTAGCAGGGTGGGTACGGATGCGCGCAGGTAAATGACCAGGTCCGGCGGCGGCAGGAATTGCACGGCAGTTTCGTACATTTCCCGGTACGTCCAATAATCACGGTCGTTGATATTTCCCTGCTGGTATAGGTTGCGTGCAAAGATCTCCGCGTCTTCATAGACGCTGCGATCCTGTATGACTGAATTCGGATGTTGTGCAAGGTTGAAATGAGAGCGTAAGCGGTGGGCCAGAAAGAATACTTGTGAATGGAAGGCCCAGGCAGACATGTCCTGGTAAAAATCCGCGAGGTAGGGGTTTTCAGTTACCGGTTCGTAGAATGGATCCCAACTCATCTGGTCGCACAGCATTTTTACAAGCGTGGATTTTCCAACACCGATATTGCCCGCGATCGCTACAAATTTTTTCATGGGTCCCTCACATCGACAGGATGATTTTTTTAATTGCTCATATCTTACCACTGAGCGCAAGAGGAACACGGAGTTTTAAGATTCACATTTCAATTGTAGGTCAGGCTTATAGCCTGACATTGTTCGTGCCGCAAGCACACCGGTGCGAGAGGCAGTTTTTGAAAACATAGACTTTGGCGGGTTGCAAACCCGCTACGAAAACCTATGCAATGAATCAATTAAACAAAAAAGGGGCGGGACCAAGTCCCGCCCCGAAGGATCACTCCTCTGGAATTTCTCCGGCCAATTCCTGGTCAATAAGCTGTTGGAAGCTCGTCAGCGGCTGCGCGCCCACAAGGGCGAGCCCGTTGATGAAGAACGTGGGCGTGGACTGCACGCCGATACTCGTGGAATAAGCCATATCGTCTAAAATAGCCTGCTCATATTTATGCGTGGTCATGCACTCTTCAAGAGCTGCAACATCAAGGCCAAGTTCGGTGGCATATTGGTTGTAAACGGTCTGGTCGAGCACTTCCCCAGTCTGGTTGTTCAAGGAAACCTGGTTTGCGAACAACACCTCATGCATTTCCCAGTATGCATCCTGGTCTCCAGCGCAAAGTGCAGCCTCTGCCGCAGGGAAGGCGTTCTGATGGAAGGAAAGTGGGAGGTTGCGATAGACAAAGCGGATCTGGCCGGGATAGGCATCCAGCAATGCTTGATATGTCTGATCGTGGAAGCGGCTGCAGAAAGGACATTGATAATCGCTGAACTCGACGATCACGATCTCCGCATCTTCCGGGCCGTGACCTGGAAAGCCCTCGGTGGGGATGTCATAGCGGACAGGGTTTTGCGGGACGGGAGTCGGCAACACTTCCCCGACGGGTCCTCCCGATGGTTGTTGGACCGCTCCTGCAGGGGCAGGTGCCGCGGCTGTCACCGTGTAGCGCCCCCACGCGACGTAGCCAACCAGCACACCGACCGCAAAGGCCAGCACAACCAATACAGAGTAAAAGTGGGTCATTTTGAAGGAGATGTATTCTTCAGGGTTTTGGATCGCCTGCTCTTCTTCAACAATAGAGGTGGGTTTTTTAGTTTTTGTAGCCATGTCGCAGATTATATAGCCTTTCTAATGGATTTGGGAGAGTACATAAGTGGGAGGAGCTCCGTCATTGCGAGGAGCAGAGCGACGACACTTGCGCCGCACTGCGTTCGGTACACTCGCCGTTTGAGGCTCGCAGGTGAGCAATCTCGCAGGATCTTTTAGTTAGACCTGTTCCGGTTGCTGAGCCTGCTCCTGTTTCTTGCGTGAGAACAGCCTGCGGAT
>CAZJYB010000110.1:0-14442 GCA_964549865.1 uncultured Anaerolineaceae bacterium | reverse complement strand
CCTCTTATGTGGCCGGCGAATCAAATGTCTCGGCGGGAATACCGGCGCAGCTTGCGCCTGACAGCGTGGCTATCTCAATTAGGGTCGATCAAGCCACGGGTCTGGCTGGAATCGTGCGACCAGGCCAGCGTGTAGTGGTGATCGGCGTGATAGACCCATCTCGAATCCAACAAGGAAATTATCAATCTATTACAAGTCAGGCATATCCGCTGCCGGACGAATCTAATCCGGTTGTACTGTCGTCGCCTATTCCATCCACTCCAACACCTCAGCCGCCACCTGCAGCGTTGGCACGTATCGTAATTTCAGGACTGCGTGTCCTCGTAGTACCGCAATCATTTCGATATGAAGAAGCGCCTCAAAGTGGAGAAGGCGATGGATTCCTGCCGGCCAGGACAACCACCAACTTGCAGGATGAAAGTGTCATTCTGTTAGAGGTGCCGGTCACACCCATTGAAATCTCGCCGGGATTGGTAATTAGCCCTGCAGAATTGGTTGCATTGCTAAATCAAACCGCAGTCATCCATCTTGCTCTTGAACCAGCCGATGGGCTCTCGATCCGCGTTGAAACTTTACCAGCAGTTGATCTCGCCGAGCTCTACGAGAGCCTGAGCGGCCGCCATCTGATTCCTTAAGGAGGAGATATGCAAGAGAAAATTCCGGTCGGCATTGCCGGCCCTGATCTTAGTTTGATCTCACGGGAATATACCAACCTTGTCGCTAATGATGGTCGCTTTGTCCTGTCCATGCTTTCGAATACATGGCGGGCTTTGCTTGACTCGTTGCAGGAAAATGAGCCTTCCCTTTTGTTGATTTATGCAGATCTGGCTCCCAGCCCGGATGCGTTGGCTTCCTTACTTGCTGGTCTTAAGCGTGGATTAGCTATTGTGCTCCTGCCGCCTTCATGGGCTCAAGTCCAGGGGAGCATCGAGCGTATCCAAACGGTGCGCAAGGTTTACATTTTGCCGTCGGCACCAGCTGAAGTCCTGAATTATGGTTACAGCGTGGTGCAGACAGAGATTGCTCGCACCCACACTATTTCACCTTTGCAAAATATTGCATCCACGAATTCAGGAATGGCTGCTGTAGGTACACGTGTTATAGCATTTGTTTCCGCGCAAGGTGGAGTAGGACGCTCGACATTGGCAGAAGCCATGGGTTTTGAATTGGCCGCGCGGCGAAGTATCCGTTCGCTTTTATATTCCTTTGATTTGGCAACGCCGGCACCGCTGCGCCTCGGGTCGCGTTACGCACCGACCGCAGCGGAATTCTTACAACGTACTGAAGGTGGTTTCCGTGATTGCATCCAAACCACGCCCGATGGCCTCGACGTGATTATCGCACCACCTGAGTCGACCGCTCATGCCGCGGCTACCAAGGATGGGGAACAAGCCAAAATCCACGCACTGGTAACTGAAGCCTATAAGAATAATTATGCTGCCATCCTCCTCGATCTGCCATCTGGTGAATCAGCCTGGATGCTGCAGCCGCTGCGTGCTGCAAGCACACTCCTGCTCATCTCACGTCCCACTACTGAAGGGGTGCGCGCAGTGGGTCACCTCTTGAAATTATTGACCGAAGTGGTTGGCTCACAACATCGCTTCAGCCGTGATGCTTTCTTCCTGATCTTGAACCAGCGCACGCCTAAATCAATCTATACGGCCACGGCTTTTGCCGGTGAGGTTGCCAAGTATGCTGGCTGGTCCCCGCCGGTGCTTACGAGTGTAGATTATGACCCTGCCGTTGCGCGTGCTCAGGATGATGGTCGCCCGGCTGTGATTGCATCGGAAACATTGGGGCGAGCTGCTGCGACATTGGTCGAAACGTTCTATGGGACGGCGCGCGGGCCTGAATCGTTGCGCAAAGGTTTCAAAATCGGCGGATTGAAGATCCGCACTTCGGGATAACTCAATTATGGTGATGGATTTACTTGACCCTTTAACCGCTCATGGCGGTTTGGAAGACAAACACCGCCAGTCTATTCTGGATGAGGTGATCGATACCGTTAACCGCGAGTTCGCTGGGTCTGTATTACGGTCTCCAAATGAGGCTGAGCGTGAGAAGGTTAATGTTCTTGTCCGTTCGCAGGTCGCAGTTGCATTTCGGGCACGTGGACTCCCTCCTTCCTCTGCAGAACAGGCCAACCTGTCTGAAGAAATCGCCCGCCGGGTAATGGGATTGGGTTTTCTGGATTTACTCCTGCCGCCGGCCCGCGCCGACTTATCTGAAATCACAATCTATTCAAGCGGCCTTTTGCAGGTGATGAAAAAAGGGAATGTGCGTTGGGAAGATACTGGGATGGATGTGGATGCGAGTGAGGTCTGGCGGGTGCTTAATCTCATTTTGGGACCGCAGTCCCGTTCAGTGAATGAAGCAACGCCGTCTGTTAATGCGAAGCTGCCGGCCACGCGACATAACCCTGGCGGCGGACGCGTCAAAGTCCTTCATCCCGCCATCGCACCTGGCAATGGTTATCCATCCGTAAACATTCGTCTGTTTGAACAGAAGCCGGTACTCCCCGACTGGCTGCTTGAACGAAGTGTAATGTCTTCTGAAATGATGGAATTCCTCGGTGAAGCAATGCGGTCCGGTAAGCGTATCCTGATCTGCGGTCCTACGCGCACCGGCAAGACCACCCTGCTTTCAGCTTTATGTAATTTTCTTCCTCCTGCCTGGCGCATCGTAAAAATCGAAGACCCGGAAGAAATCTGGATTGATCGCAAGACGGTTCAGACCGTTGAAGCCCGCCCGAATATCCCGGGGTCTGAAGTGCCGGCATATACCCTTGCCGACGGTGTAGATGATGCAATGCGTATGTCACCCGATTATCTCATCGTTGGAGAAGTGCGAGATGGGCGTGCTGCAATGGCGCTTCTAAGAGCTTTAATGACTGGCCATGCTGGGGCCTGCACATTGCATGCCGATAGCCCACGCGAGGCATTCGAGCGACTGACAACATTAATGGGTAGCGATATGGGAGTCTCGCCTCGTGATGCGGCGCGAATGATCTCGTCTAGTGTCGATATTTTGGTGCAAATTGGGATTGTTAATGAGGCTCGCAGACTTACCTCCATCGCGCGAGTAGATAACAAGCTGCACGGGGGCGAAGCCTGGTTTATCCCAATGTGGCGCTATGACGATACTTCTCCAATTAACAAACCGGAATGGACGCATTTGGAAGTAACAGAAAAGCCTACTAGAGAATAGTTACTCAATTAACTTAATTTTGTACATGTGCCTGTGCTCGGATAGAATTTTGGCAGGCAGTCATCAGTCCACCTCACTGCCGCATAATTGAAACTTTTTAGAAAAAACAATACTGCTGATAAAGATCAGGCTTTGCAAATAAAAAATGTCTGTCGCCAGGATGAGGGGGGCATCCTGACAACAGACAGGGGAAATTGTACCAAATCAGGGCCACTTTGCAAGACAATATTCCTAATAGAAGAGACAGTAGACACTGTGGATGACGGAATAGCTTACGTATGCTACGATTTGAATCCATAACCATCAAGTAGTCGTTAGATCCATTTGCCAACTAAAAGTTGGCATTGGAAAAATCCGTTGGACGAATAGAAGTTTGTTCCTGTTACGGAGGACTCCATTGCCGGCTTTTTCATTTAATCAACTTGCATTAGGTATTTCAGGGATTATCAGTCTTATCGTCCTCATCCTTGGCTGGGAGACATCCGGACGTTGGGCTTTTCTTTCTTCACGAGCTCAGCGGCGATTGCAGAAAGCCGAAACTCCGATTGCCCAGGAAGATTCACTCCTTCGTCTGCCAGCAGGTTCGCTCGAACGCAGATTGCTGGAGGCAGGACTGCCCTGGTCAACTTTCCAGTTCCGGTTGGGAAGTCTCGTGCTTGGCCTGGCCGGAACATTCCTCGCCTGGCAGTTCTTTGTGCCTGGCTTGCCTGCTTTGGTTGCTGGCCTGATGTTGACTTTTGCTCCGACTGCATACCTCAATGAACGCGCATTGTCGCGCGGACTTCGTCTCGATGAACATTTACCGGTCGCTCTTTCCCGCATAGCAGCTGGACTTCAAGCCGGGCGCGGGCTTGACGAAGTGCTCGAAACGACCGGACGTTCGCTTCCCGAAGGCAGTCCTCTGACTGAGGAATTCGTAAAAGGAGCGCGCGATATTCGCACAGGCGACGCCAAGGAAGCTATGCGCAAACTGTCTGAACGTTCCGCGTCTTCATCGCTGGCAAATGTCGGGATGTTGCTGGAGAGTTATCTGCGGGCCGGCGGGGGGCAATATGGAATCGTCGTTTCTGAGGCCGCTGTCCAGATCCAACGGGTGATCGCCGTCCGTAACCACGCACGTGCCAAGGCTGCACAAGCGTTGCAAACGGCGCGATTGATCCCGCTCATCATGGGTGGCGTCCTGGTTGTAATGGCGGGCGATCCTGCCACGGCTGAATCTTTTCTCACCCCTGCTGTTCAAATTGTAGTTGCATTGACGATGGGATTTATGCTGCTTGGATTCCTATTAATGCGCAAGGAAATCCGGAGGGTGGTGTGATGAACGCTCAGATTGCCTTGACATCACTTTCTATTGCACTATTGATTGCCATGATCGTTGAACAATTTATTGAGGTCATTGATCGACATGCGGCCGCACGCATCAATCGATCTGAACAACCCAAAGCAAGTGCATCGTCGTTGATGGAAGAACGCCTTGGTGTATGGCTGATGCGACTCGTGCCGGGATATGTGCGCCAGGTCGCCTCCGACCTGTATTGGGCGGCATTTTCGGACAATGGCTGGAAGGAACGCACGCCGGCCTCTGTTTTTCTACGTCAATTACTGCTGACCTTCGGCCTTGGCTTCGCGGCATATGTGGCCCTCGGTTCGTCTCTCGCTCTGGCCGGTGGATTATTCGTCGGCTGGACATTGACACGCTCCGATCTGCGCGCAAAAGCTGAAACTGTTCGTCTGCGTATTGCGCAGGAGCTTCCTGAGTTCGTCCAATTAATGGCCGCCGAATCAGCCTCAGGCGCTGCACTCGATACCGTTCTACGGAGGGCTTCAACAGGCGCAACACACACCGCCGCCTGGTTCCGCCGTGTGCTTGATCTGGCTTCAGGCAAAGCTATTTTCATCCAGGGTGGCGAGGGCGGTTTACTTCGAACAGCTGCCGAAGAAAGCGGTCATTCTGGGTTGATCAGCCTCGCGATCCAGCTGAGCTTTGTAGGAAAAGGTGTGCAGGTGCAGAGCCTGCTCAAATCGTTAGCAGCTACTTTTGCCGACGAATTTATCGCGCAAGCAGAGACCCGCGCCGAACGGCTTGGTTCGAGCCTGGGAGTAATGTCCGCCATTTTCTATTTCCTTCCCTTTGTAATTACAGTGCTGGTGATCGTGGGAGTACCGCTGATCAACACCATAAGTGGATGATGTATGGGCACACTAATGTTCTTCATTTTTCTTGGTGGCTTATTTGGTGGGGTCCTGTTAGGCCTGATTTTGTCAGACTCACTTTGAGAAGGTGTTGCTAATGTGCAAAATCCTGATCTTCATTACAGGTACATCTGCTGGTTTTTATCTATGCAAGTTTTCATCTGCAGACCAGATTGTCAGTGCAATATTTGCCGTAATCCTTCTCCTGGTATTTTTCCTTGGTTACTTGTTTCATTTGGGTGTTTCCGATTTTCAGGAGTTCGAGCGATGAACAATTTTCGTAATTTCATGAAGGTTGAAAAGTGATCAAGTTCAAAAAATCAGCTATTTACTTTGGAGTGGCTGCCAAGTTGTGGAGTCTGGCAACATGGTTGTATTTTTCCCCGCCAATATTGCTAATTGGTCATCCTGTGATTCTCTATGGGCTTGTCCTTTTTACAGCGGGCCTGATTTCAGCAGTAATAGGTATCTCAGTATCGCTGAAGTTAAAGAGAAATCTGATGTCGAAGAAAAAGGCATTTTTTTTGCTTTTTCTTTTGACGGTAATCCTCATATTTTTCCCTCCCGACATTACACGGCTTTATTACCCACCGGCACCGGTCGATGGACTCGCCCAATCGAAATCCATTGTTGCCTATCCAATCGGACTTCCGGAGGCAAATGCTGCCTGTTCGTATGGCTGTATCATCAATGTCTGTGTACGCTGGATACCCGGACCATCGCCTCAATGCCCACGTCCTGGACCCGGCGGAGGGTGCTGCACCGATTATGAACAGGAGTGCGATCCGGAATGTGGCGATCCAGACCCGCCGCCGGCTGCTTCACCCCCATCCATCACCGGTATTGTGACTTGTAATCTGTGGGGAAGCAATGGATGGTGCCGTTCCAATGCGAGATTGGTGCTTACTGCTTCCGACCCACAAGGATATAGTTTGACAGTCACAGGAAATGCGGGAGGAACTTTTTCATGCAGCGGAAGCTGCACGAAAGACCTGCCCTCGGGATCAGGAACCGCAACTTATACAGTAATAGCAACGCAGTCCGGGAAGAGCAACTCGGGCAGCTCAGGCTGGAAATTCGATCCCCAACTCCCTATTCCCAGCCTGGCGATTTCAGGAACGGATGGTTCAAATGATTGGTATATCTCACCTGTCAATGTGACGGCTACCGGCTCGGATAGTTTATCCGGTCTTGCCGGCGTATCGCTTTCGGTCGATGGAGGACCGTCTCTATCAACTGCAACCCTGGACGACGGTGCTCATGAAATTGTCATCACTGCCGTAGATACTGCAGGCAACACCGGTTCGATCACAAAAACCGTTTCGGTAGATGCGACCAAGCCGATTCTGGATGTATTTATCAATGGCGCAAGTGGTTTGGATGAGTGGTTTGTGTCGCCAGTAACAGTCACGGCTATTGATTCGGATGCCACTTCTGGAATCGCTGCCACACAGTACCGAATTAACGGTGGTGCATGGCAGGAAGGGACGAGTACCAGGATCTCGATCGATGGTGAACACATCGTGGACATCCGCTCCACAGATTATGCGGGGAATACGGCCACCGGATCACTGTCCTTCAAGATCGACCTCACCCCTCCGTCATCCAGTTTTACATCGCCATTACCCACCAGCATGGTCAAAGGGACCGTCCAGATCATGGGAACGTCACTGGAAGAGATATCGGGCCTTTCCAAGATGGAAATCTCGTTCGATGACGATACCTGGCTTCCAATGTCAACAACATCAGGCAACTGGTCATCTGTGTGGGACACAACTCAGATGCCAAATGGAACGTACGCTATTTTTATTCGCGGCACTGATCGAGCCGGCAATCGGGAAGACCCGGTCCGTATCGATATGGTTGTTGGAAATATATCACCACAGGTGGACATTCCATTGTCATCGATGATTTCTGACCCGCTTCCAATTAGCATCCGGCCTGGCTTGATCCCAATAGTAGGCGGGCAGATCGTAATTCACGATCCGAAAAACCGCTGGCCGGCGAGACGTTTTACTTATGATACGGGAGCAATGCCGACCTTGTTACTATGGGACCGGCGCTTTCGAGATAGCACTCTCGCCCCGCCCGGAAGATATCTGGTAGTGGTAGAGGCTTGGGATAAGTTTGGAAATACAGGCCAGGACACCGGGACGATCATCATCCCAGATGGACCAACTGCAACTATCACCTCAACATCTACGAGGACCACTACACCATCGCCTTCCCCTACAGCCCGGCCAACACGAACACCCTTGAGCCACTCCGGTATTTCAGCACAACCACCTGCGGTAGCGATCGTGGAACAAACATCCATACCGAAATCAACGTCAGAAATTTTATGGCCGGCGATAGGCTTCCTTGGCTTGATAGCCGGGCTTGCCTCTTCCTCATTATCTGATCCACGTCCGCATGCGTTAAAGCAGATGGGCAAGGCAATCACCAGAATCATGGATCAGGGAAAAATAAATAATTGGCAAGGAGAAAAACATGATTGATGTGATCTTAGCGATTTCCGTTTTAGGCGCAGTAATCTTCTTTGGCGCTCTACTGAGCATTGGGAATGAACGACAAAGAAAAGCCATTGATGGGATCCGGGAACAGGCTTCGTACTGGGCGGAGCAGGACCTGCGTTTAAAGCGCGCTCGTGCAGCTCATGAGGTGCATGTTGATGATCCACGTACCTGGCTGGCAGGGATCGTTTCCCGCGTGTTTGGAGAATCCCCTGTTCTCACCTCATTGCTTCCATGGGAAAACGAGGAGGCACGAGCGATGATAGCAGCCTGCTCAGATGGCCGGCGGTTGGTGATGACCCCATTGCAGCCACGTCGTTTTATTCAAGCCATCCGACCAAAATCCCGCAGCCGGTTGCAACAGGCTGAGGTTGGAGTATTGGGCGATCATCCAAAACGTGTGCCTGTTTATGAATTGTCCATTGTCACGGCCGGCGCATTCTTCGATATCGAGGCTTCGAAGGTCTGGCTACAAGTTACCGGCGCGCCGCTTGGCTCAGAGCGGATGTATCTTTTCGAAGTGCCACCCGCTCATTCAAATTAATCAGTAAAAATACTTATGTAAAAACTCTGGAGGAACCATGTTTAAGAAAATAAGAATAACAAAGCTGTTTAATGTTCGATCATTTCGTACTAATGAAAAGGGTCAAGGCTCAGCGGAATTTGGCACGATCCTGGCCGGCCTGATTGTGGCTATTTTGATCGTATTAGCTATCTTCCGCGATGCCCTCATCGCGCTTTTCCAGCGAGTGGCTGGATTGATGAGCGGCGGCTAGCTCTCAAGGTTCTAAGAAAGGTCTGATAGGAGGTTTCATGGTCAAAAGAAAAAGCCAACGAGGCCAAAGCTCGGTTGAGTTCGGCCTCGTTGTAATCCTTGCGATCCTGATGTTCCTGGGAATGGTGCAGTTTGGCATGTACCTATATGGATTATCCATCGTCGAAAATGCTGCCCGACATGGCGCACGCATGGGATCTGTCTCCCAGGCCTGCGCAGCCTGTGACGCGGCGACAGCGGCTATGTCTGCATTAAATGGACAGCCTGTGATCCGCAATCCCAGCGTGGATATTCTCGCTCCGGGCGGGATTGTGGGTTCGACCGTCCAACTCCGGGTTACGGCCCGCATCCCGATGATCGTGCCTGGTGGCGACCTTTTTGGCCTGGATCGGCTAACAACTGTAACCTCAGAGTCAACCTTTAGACAGGAAGGCTGGTAGCCATGAGGAGAGATCGTGGTCAGACAACTATCTTCTTTACTTTAATTCTTACCAGCCTTCTGTTGTTGACAGCCGTGGGGATAGAGATCGGACGGATCGTGTATGCGAGGGGAGAAGTTGGAAAAGCGGCTGATGCGGCTGCGCTCGCGGCGGTAGCACAGATTGATGTTGCTCATTACCGGGAAACAGGTGAAATTCTTTTCCTTCCGAATGTCCATATTACGGCCCAGAATTACGCTTCAAGAAATTCAACTTATTTGCAGGCAAGACATATTGAAGCAATTGTGACTGATATTTATGCCGACTCAGAACGTAGGGTAGTATTTGTCACAGTTTCGGCAGATTTGTCCTCCCTTATACCTGGGATATTACAATTCAGAGGGGATTACTCTATGACGGGATATGCTGAAGTGAGATTGGATGGTAGCGAGAAATAAGAATGGCTGGGACGGATACACATTGATCATAATCAAATCCTAGCTTCAAAAAAACGGTTGGGGTTCGAATCTTATGTATGCTATACTTCCTTGCGTTGGGAAATATGCGTCATATTCATTACTAAACCAAGTATCTTACCAACAGTGAAGATATATTTCTAGTCAACAATGAAATAGTTGCGAATAATTATGGTAGCGGACAAAAAAAAGATTCGTCTTCGTATTCTGTCTAACCTCAGAAAATATGGAATTCGGTGGAGTAAAACCGAAGGCAAAATTCACGTCAAAAATTTTAGGGTAACGCAGGCTAAGCTTGCAAAGCAAACCAATCCAAATCCAAAGTTGTTTATTAAGAAAGTAACGCAATATATTGCTTCACCCGGGGATATTGATATTCTTAATGTTAAACCTTATCTGGTCGCCGTTGATCAATCAGAAGAGCATCATCGAATTTGGTCCTATGCGACGTCGTTTTGGTCAATTCCAGTTACAAAGGGCTATGGTAGACGACTGCGCTATTTTATTTTCGATGAACAGAATGAAAAGCTCATAGGAATAGCCGGTTTAGCAGATCCAGTTATAGGGTTGGAAACAAGGGATCACACATCAATTGGCTGGTCAAGAGAACAAAAAATGGAGAGGCTCTATAACTGCATGACAGCATATGTCTTAGGTGCAATTCCACCATACAACCGTATTTTAGGTGGTAAATTGGTTGGCCTGACCATAATGTTTCCAGAAGTGCGCAACTGGTTTTATCAAAAATATAAGGATTCAAAATCGGTTATTGCAAATATCCAGAAGAGGCCCCACTTGATCTATGTTGATACCATGGGGGCTTTTGGAAAGTCATCAATTTACAACCGCTTGTTGAATTGGGAGTTTATAGGGTACACAAAGGGACAGAGTCATATTCACATCACAGCAAATGGCAGCTGGGAATTAATAAAGAAAGTGGTTTCGCCAAAAGAATTCAAAACCTATAAATACGGTCAAGGGCCCAACTGGAAGATGAGGATCCTTCGGAAAGGCTTACACAACCTGGGCTTTTCTGAAGATATGATGAGCATTGGTTGGCCAAGAGGCTATTATAGATGTACCCTCGCGGAAAACTGGCAAGAATATTTGAAGGGTGAAGTCAACAGAGTGAAGTGGAAGCCCTTTGATAAAGATGAATTGTTGGAATACTGGAAAACTAGATGGGTTGTACCCAGAATTAATGAGTTGCAGGCAAAGTTGTTGAACGAAGATCACTAAGAATAGCATGTGCTCTAGATTTCACATGCAAGCAAACTCTGAAAACTCGCGCAATCATGCGCCTAAAACAAATATCTCGGTATATTCAGATATATGAGCTATTGGCTCATATATCTGGCCCCTCAGTTTCGCATCAAGTATTCTCAGGGTTTGACCTGGACGTGCGCTGATCAAATGAGGGAACCTCTCTTGGGGCGCAGTTAATTTTATCTTTGCGTTTCGCCACGAGATTGAAATGTGCCAATAATGATTTGCAAGGTTAATAGAATCTATCGACCCTTCGAATCCTGCAAAGGCCCTTTCCAAGGCTCGCAAATGTTTTTCCTCTTTTGCTTGTAACGCCCAGAATGGACGGCACCAAGCCCGGAAGTCGCAGACTTTACAAACATCGCCAGGAGTTGCCAGTTTAGACGGTGATAGGTCGGCTTCGAGCTTTGCGATAAGCGTTGCGGCCTCTAAAGCTGCTTGTTGGCATATTGAAGGAGAGATATCCACGTTGAATGAAGCACCGCTCAACGGATAATGCACCTTGGCCTCAGTAGGCCAATCTCCATATGTATCATGCCACATGAACGAGTAAAGTTGCAATTGGCGTTCATATCGCTCAGGGATATCTTCGCGTAGAGCAGATTTATAATCTATTAGCCGTGTTCCGTTCAACGTTTGTTCTGCGCGATCAACACGCCCCTTGAATTTTCCATCTAACGAATGTACAGGCACTTCGACTGCAATAGAATTCCCATGAGCGAAGGGTAAATCTATTTTGCCACGAATCTCAATCACATTGGTTTCGGAATTATCTGTCAATCCGTGGCGCTTGACCTCGTGAAAATTTCCAGTCTGAAATATTCGAATCGACTCAGCAATAGCAGCTTCTAAAGCACGTTCAGCTCGATGATTATCCCATGGCAAACTCAGCTCCCTTGGTCGTTCCATTGCTTTTGCGCGTTGGACCTTTAATTCATAAGTAAATTTATCCACGGCTGCTGCAATTACTTGCTCAGTAGTTTTGGTGGCTAACGGACTCTCGCTTATATGCTGAATTGTGGCGTGTAGCACGGTACCGATTCGACCTGATACACTTGTCCGGCGCTCATAACCTGGTGAAACTTCAAAGCAAGACCGTAAAGAACAAGAGCGCATGACCTCAACTGAAGTTGGTCCAAAGGGTGGTTTTGGCCGAACCATAGGCGGCCAGCTATTAGAGCTATTAACAGCATAATTAAAATTCTTCGCGCTCATAAACTCAGTCTAGTAAGTGATTCATTACCCAGAACGGTCTGCGTTCCAAGTCGAATGTGTTATGCACAGCGACACGAATTCCAGCTTGGGCCGTAATTGCATGCATTTGTTCTGGTGAGGGTCGAGTCTGCAAGGGGTGAATTACCCACAACCCAATCTGTTGACCAGAACGATCGCGCAAAACAAGTGGCAAATATTGGTTTCCTACTACGGTTGAATCCATCAAATCCCAGTTGGCACGAGCATACTCGGCCAGGCCGGTGGCAAGGTAATCAACTTGTTTTTGATCGATAATTGGCAATTCCTCCTTTAAGAGAAATCGTAAGACTGCCACCCCAAGATTTCGATCAAGCAAAGGATGGATCATTTGGTTACGGTAATCGAACATGCAACGGTAGCATGCACCTCGACAATCTGGATTGATGCAATTTGAGCCAAGTTCTAATGCCTTTTCGAGGATGAGTTCAAGATTTTCATCTATTGCACGTGCATAACCAGCCCCACCCGGCACATCATCGTAGAGGTAGATTTCTCCGTGAATACGATCCTTTGCGCGGCGAACAGCGCGTACTCCCACTTTAATTTCATCGGGGTCAATTTGAAGGTGCAAGGCAGCAGCATTCGCAAGGAGTGTTCCAAATGAGTACCATACAGCGCGTCCCGATGGAGCATAAAAACTAGCATCCAAAGAGGGTGGCAAATCTGTGCCTATAAGTATTACTTCCGAGTGGAACTTGTGACCAAGCAGGACTTGATCACGAAAGTCAAAGCGGTTTGGACATGGATCCCCAGCTCTTGGCCCTTTTGTATGTCCATAATGTGGTGGGATATTTGCTGGGTATGAATGAGATTGCGGATCATTTGGATCTAACGCGCGTCCGCATGTGTGGCAGATCATGAATCCAGGATATTCTAAATTAGGACCCTTGTTGAAGGTAAATAAGTCTCCAACCCGCACATTTGTGTAGAGATTAGGAGCAAATGGAAGCCTTGATTGGCCCGCATTGAAGGATGTTTGCCCAACTAATAGTCTGGCAGGTGCAATTGACCCTGCCCGGTCGACGCCTCCACCACTATAATCTTCTGCCCCTGCATGCTCCATAGCACTGTCAACAGTAAATCCAGGCGGTCGTATATAGGTATGCACAGTTACATGTGGGCTACCGCACTCATTACATAGATCTTGTGGTTGGACGTCTAATGTAATTAGATCAATTGATTGACAATCCAAACATTCCAGTAATTTTCCTTGTGGGCGGTAATCTGGAGCTTTCTGAAATGGATCATAAATACCAACACTTGTATATTTATACGTTTTTGGAAACTCCATTCTAATTACCTGCGAGCCTGGTGCATACTCTGATAACGCAATCTTTAGTTCTCTCTGCATAGCATTGCTCAGCGCCTCCCCACCCCAGGCAGCACTAGTATGATTGAAGGTCGGAATATTCAGGGATACTACGTCAATTGGAAAAGCATATTTTGGCAAAAGCCCACTATCAATCAACTCAACGAAAAGGTCATCGTTTATTTCCGCTGCATTGACTATATGTTGGACCTCCTCGACAAGACTCCCAAGCCAATTAGCCAAGTGCCCATGGAGGCTAGGGTCAACAATCTTTCCAACGGATTCCAAGATGGGTGCACGGTTCGTCGCAAGATATTGATGGAGTTTATTAGCCGTTTGTTTATTCGCAAAATCTCCTATGATTCCCCAAACCTTAAAGAGGCCCCCGCCCGTAGTACCTGGATTATTTTTCAGAAAAAAATCTTGAAGTACCCGTGCGCGTACATGACGATGTGCGATTTCTACATTTCCCAAGTAGAGAGAGGGTATCCGGGGGGGACGACTAACAATTTCGGGTGGATTAGAGAAATAGTATTGATCATGGCTGCGCTGATTGGCGAATGCCAATACTGTAGCAATAGATGACCCTCTGCGGCCCGCGCGGCCTGCGCGCTGTTGATAATTTGAAACCGATGGTGGAATATTTCGCATTCCGACACACAACAAACTTCCAATATCTATACCCATTTCCATCGTTGTTGTTACGGAAAGAACGTCAATGCGCTTGTCGCGAGGGTTTTGGTCATCATGGAAAAGATCCTGAAACCACCGCTCATAGTTTCGAGCTTCAGTGCCTTGGATTTGCGCCGTATGTTCAGCCGCGCGAAGCGGATACGGATCCTCAAATGGAGTGGCAGGATTTGAAAGTAAAACAGCTCTGCGATAATAATTATTGATTGTGCTGACGTCAACAGTTTCAGTATTCTGTCCGCATCTGGTGCAGACATCCAAAACAGTTTCACTCATAATATAACCGCACGCCCTGCATCGAAAAACCATTGAACTGATAGGGTGAAGCGAGAACGCATTC
>CAZJYB010000109.1:0-14517 GCA_964549865.1 uncultured Anaerolineaceae bacterium | reverse complement strand
GCGGATGCCATCGGTGCTGCAATAGATAGTCATGCGGGCGATGTTTTTGAATCGCATGTTTCCAATATGGAGGCTCAAAGGTCAGAACGTATAACTGATGGATTGATTTCCACAAAAACATCAACTTTTGGCTCAGTAGGTACCTATACAATAGTATTGCCGATTTACTCTATTCTCGAGGCATGGACTCATGACTTGGGGATCGAGACTCTGAAAAATCTGGTGGTGCCTGAGGATTACTCCGCTGATAAGGAAGATTATCCCCGCAAATTAAAATCCAATGCAAATGGCGAGAATGATGGGTTCGATGGGCATGCGGCAGCACGAGATTTTCTCAAAGCCACAAAGCCAGTTATATTTCAATTCAGAGATGAGAATGGGAACACAAAACAACTTTCAGCAGAGCCTACACTACTTTTGCCCGAACTAGGGCGGATCGCCGAGGCAGCCGGCCGGCCTGGGACCAGGCGTATCCAAGACGACCTGACGAACCGCGGCATTGCAGATTGGAAACCTCATTTTATTCCAAATACCGACGATAATGACACGAGAAAGTTGCTACGTACTGTAGAGGCAATTCTCAATTATCGGTTGTATGATCGTCAGGGACAACTAGGAGAAGTACGTACCTCCGACCAGATCAATCACAAGAAGATCGAGTTTCCCGCTGAGGCGGAGCGTATCACTCAAGAAACTCGGATATTCAAGATCCGTCATCTGGGCGAGGAGGATCCTAAAACCGGCCAACGCTCCGGAGGCCAATACCGTATTGTGCTCGAACGCATCCAAGCCTATCACGCAAACCGGTTTATCAATTGCTTGAACTATTACATTCAAAGCACCTTGAATGGCGGTATTAATATCCCCGCTTCCAAGGCAAAAGCGGGTAAATTGGGCTTCCTGCATGATTTTCTCGATAACCTTTTCGCAGCGCTAAATGTGACGAAACAGACCATGGAAAGGGTGGGCGCAAACCGTAAGGACAAAGATGCCAGCCGGGTGGGCGCTATTGCCACGGCACAGACTACAAAGCAAGAGATGGACAGCACAGCTAGCAAAAAGGGTATTGGCGCTGGCAGTAAAGCGCAATCAGCCCAGCACAACTACCTGGAGGCTGAATCGCGTTTGATCGATATCCTGGAGGCTGAAGCGGTAGAGGAATCGATTCTGGCGATCGTAAACGATATGTTGGACTATGTGCGTAATTGCAGCGAGATGATCAACCAATGGCAGCAGACTTTGGTCTTGTCAAATCAGGGGTTGTGGGCAAAACTTTCCCGCGGCCGGCAACAGGTGGACAGCGATCGCGCGGCTGATAAGGATATTATCTGTCGCAAAGTAATCAACGATCCAGCTTACGAAAAAAAGCGCTACGATGAGTACGTGAAAACGAGCAACGCGGTTGAGCAGATCTTGGGAACCTTGAATTGGAAGATACAGACCAAGGTGGAAGGTGACCAGGAGAAACTGGTTGGCCTTCAATTGATGATTAACCAAAATGGAGACAGCACGAACCTGACTGTCGAACCAAGCGACACCAACATGCTTGTGTGGCTGAAATTATGTCGCCAACCCTTTGTACGTGCCCTTCAGGAAGAATCGGTCATCCATTATCTTATGGATCATAAAGAATATAAGGATCCAATGGCTTTGGCCGAAATTGTTTACAATTATAGCGGAGTAGCTTTGAAATTTGATGGGGGCGGCTCTCTTAAAGCTAATTTCTTGCGCGCTTATTTCCAGACTGAAAAGGAAGCCGGACATCGCGCTTATTTGGAAAGCTTGATCCAAAGCCTTGCGCTAAAGAGCGGCTTATCGACCCTGAAGGGAGAAACGTCCAAACCTGGCGAATCGACATTCGGAGAATTCGCTAATTCAGAAGACCGCTTTAAGTTCTCGCTCATTTTCACCCAGGAATTAATCCAACTTGAGAATATCAATGCCTATAGTGAAACAGGATTAACAGCGTATATAGGAGGAAAAGCCGGTGGTGACAGGCGTGTCCGGCATATTTTTCCCGCTGAGGTGCATGCTGTTCAATATGAGGGCCGTTTGCCGGAGCTAAACCAGAAAATCCGTCTATTCTCTGATGATGTTGTACTACAACTCGAAGACCTTGAGCAGTTCAAGTTATTCATGAAGTGTCTGGTTTACGGTTTGATTCGGCGTGCCGGTGTAAAAATTGGAACATCGGAGACTGCAAGGCAAGTATGGATGCTGATATTGACTCCGGAAAAGGAAACCGACGTTTATGGGAATCCGGCGAAACCTGATGAAATTTGGTTGACTGATCCAGAAAAATCCTCCACGATCCATGATGCCCTTATGACCTTCAATTTCATCGGGTTAGAAGTTGGCAATCCGGAAAGAGAATTTATGGTGATTGACTATAGTAGGGTGGCGAATGCGCTAAAACGTCGCCGCGAAGAGGATGCCAGAAAGAGGGTCGAGGATGGAACGGCTGGCGCAGGCGATCCACTTGGACAAATGGTGGCCAACATTCCAAATGAGACGGCCCGAAAAGATAATCTTTTTGAATTGGCCTTCGTAGACCGGGTCCGTGAATTCTATAACAACCTGATGACCAAGGAACTGCCAAACACGAGCAGTAATCTTGGAAATCCTGAAACACAGAAGGAGTATGATATTCTGTCTGTTTTTGCCTTGATGCTCGGAGACGAACTTAAGAGTGTGCGCCAAAATATCCAGGACACGGTCAGTGGGATGTCTATGAATATTTAGCATAATCTTTATGAACCTGAAACATTTTGTGGAGGGATAATGTACAAACGTATATCTTATCTGATGCCGGGGCTGTTATTGTTGTTCACATGGCAATCTATGCCTATTGCAGTCCTGGCGCATTCCCAGACAGAAGCTAATATTCAAATTGTATATCAGAGCGATGATTTTGTCCGTGAGGTGGTGGACCTGACGAATGCCGAGCGTGTTTCTGCCGGTCTGCCTGCTCTGACGGCGAATGCCTTGTTGACTCAATCCGCTCAAGGGCATTCGGAGGCGATGGCGGCCGGCGATTTTTTCGATCATATCAATCCGCTGACTGGGTTGGAACCAAAGGACCGTATCACGGCCGCTGGATATCAATGGAATGCTATTGGAGAAAATATTGCCAGCGGGCAAACCACCCCCCAGGAGGTGATACAAAGCTGGATGAGCAGCCCGGGACATCGAGAGAATATTCTTTCTCCGGATTTTACAGAGATTGGGGTCGGATATTTTCAAAAGCCTGGCGATACTCATGCCACATATTGGGTGCAAAATTTTGGGCACCCGACAAACAGCAGCACTTTCCAGACGCCCACCTCCATGGCAACCCTGAATCTCATAGCTTCTACACAAGCGCCTAACGACTTAATTAACATGACTGTCACAGCAGAACCGCAAGAAGCCAATGTGGAGGCTCCCATTTCTGTTGAAATTACGTTAACCGGTAACAGCGAAAATTGCGGTCAAAGCGTTGTGGTGAAACCCATCGATGTGTTCCTGGTGTTGGATCGCTCCGGGAGCATGGAGGGAGAGCCATTGATACAAGCCAAAGAAGCTGCCAAGGCCTTTATCGATGAAATGGATCTGAAAGTTGATCGAGTTGGTATTGTTCAATTTGATGATTCGGGGCAGGTGATCCAGGACCTTTCGAGCGATGTCTCAAGCTTAAAGTCGGCCGTTGACACCATAGTCAGTGGGGGAGGCACCTCAATCAGCGACGGCTTGAATGCGGCATTTGAGGCCTTGAAAGCTGATGAGCGTGCTGACACGCTGCCAGTGATCGTTTTGCTTTCGGATGGCCAGAGCGATCCTATCTTGGCGACCTTTGTGGCTGAGACAGCCAAAGCCTCCGGTATGAGAATAGTAACCGTCGGCTTGGGCGGTGTAGACCCTGCTGTCCTAAGCGGCATAGCTTCAACGGACGATAAAGGAAAACCTCGCTATTATGAGTCGCCAGACCCCGCGGGTCTGAAGTCTATTTATACCTCAATCGCCCGAGACATCCGTGAATATGGCCTGGCCAAGGATTTGACGCTGCGCTATCAGATCAATGTATATGATTTTGCTATCATCCCTGCATCTCTGGATGATGAAGCTGTTGTATCTGGCGATATGATCACCTGGAAGAGAGATCTGCTTTCGAACGGCAGTACTACTTTCAGTTTCCAGGTTTGGGGACGAAAGCCTGGAGAATATGATATTGGCAGCCTGACGGAGGCAACTTTTCTTCAGTGCGAACAAACCAATAGCATTCTTCAATCAGGCCCGGGGCCAAGGGTGGAACTTCAAGATATTCCGGTCGGGCCATGCCCCACCTGCGCCTGGTGGCAGTTATTCCCATGGTGGTTGGTCGCGACACTGCTGTTGCTGTTGCTCTTGGGAACACTTTTGCTGTTGACTCCCCTGGGCCATTTCCTTAGACAAAAGAGAAATTCCCCATGCAAGGTTTTGTGGAGTCTGTTTTATGCTTATCTTGTCTTCCTGGCGGGCTTGTTTGCTTATAACTTGTTTGGGCACCTATGTCCGGATGAGCTCATCTATTTTTGGAAGATCACACAGAATCAGAATGTTGGCATTTATGAAACCGGTACAGGAGATTCGAGTAGCCGGCCGGTCCGGCATTTGAATCAAGATTCAAATTGCGTTGCTTGTCATGCCTTGGGTGGGACTGCGGATCAGCCCATATTATCTGTGGTGCGTGATGACCAAAACGGCGATATTCTCATCCATACCTTAGATGGAAAGGAAATCCCGTTGCCCGTGGTGAATGGCTCGTACACGGCCTGGTCGCCGGATGGGAAAATGGTCGCCATCTCCATCAATGATACAGATATCCAGATCCTAAACATAGAGACTGGAAACATCACTCCTCTAGCAGGTGCCAGCGAGCCGGACATGATCGAAACTATGCCGGCCTGGTCCCCAGACGGGAAAACGATCGCATTTGTACGCGCGGCCAGCCTGCCGGAAGATTCGGCGCGTATTGACGTGCCGTGTGATATCTATACGGTTCCATCAGGGGGTGGGAGCGCATTGCCCTTGCCTGGCGCGAGCGGGGATGGATTCAATTATTATCCAACCTACTCACCGGGTGGCAAATGGCTCGCCTTTACCCGGCATGTCGATGGTCAGGATACCTATGGAGATAAAGCATCGGATATCTATCTTGTCCCTGCTCAAGGTGGAAAACGTATTCTGCTGAGGGCAAACAGTGATGAATCGGCTGATACCTGGCCAAGCTGGTCCAGCGATGGAGAAAAATTGGGCTTCTCGAGTGACCGACGAGACGGACAATACGATGTTCTGCTAACAGAGGTGGGATCGAACGGACAATCCACAAATGCTTGCTTGTTGCCGGGCGCCGCACAGCCTAACGATGAGGAGTTCCACCCTGTGTGGCTGGCAACAAACATTCCTCCCTGGTGGCAGCGCCTTATCAGTTTATTGCCATGGCTCATACCCGCTGTCGTCCTGTTACTTGCGGCAATCTGGGCCTGTTTACCTAAGAAAGGCACGATTAGGACTGTTGATGGACTGACAGGTGAGAGAGTTAAAGATGTTACGGTTGAGATAAAGAAGAAAAAGTAAGACATTTGCGGCATCCAAGGAGATCAACTGTGTCAAAAGACAAGCAATCTTATACTGTCGTTACCAATCATAAAGGTGAGGCCAAAGTACCGCTTGCAGACATAGCCACAGCTAGGGAAATGATTGCAACCAAGGGGGAATTGTCGGGTGAAATTGGTTTAATCTCTCTGCAAGATAAGAACGTGATCGAAATCAAACTCTATCCCAGGCGGAATCCGCAGGTACCCTTGTCGCCACCCGCCGCCATTCCTGGCGCTCGCTGGATGCCCCCACCCATTTGGCAGCCCGAACCAACTTTGGTGATTGGCTTGGGTGGAACCGGTCGGCATGTCCTAACTCATTTGAAAAAGAACCTGTTGGATGCCGGCTCGGGTGAATTACCTGGGTCCGTAAAACTGATCTTGCTCGATACCTCGGATTATGAGTTGTTAAATGACCAGAAAGTCCCGGTATCTTTCGCCGGCGTGTCACTGGCGTCTGAAGATGTGGCTGAGTTTGGAGAAGATTTGCGGCCGCTCATGGAAGCCCTGGTTGAAAATCCCGACCAGGAACCTGAAATAAGCCAATGGTTTCCGGCTCGTGAATACAATGCGACCCTGGCGTATGATGAACTCAATCTTTCCCACGGCACACGACAGCATCGCCCGCCTGTGCGCGCGGCTCTGATCAAGGACTTGCAGAAAGGCATTGGCTTGCAGGGGGTGAATGTCATTCTGTTGGTGGATCACTCATCTAGTATGGCTGGTGCGTTCAGTGCGGAATCTGAATCAATTACGAAATTAGAAGCAGCCCAGCGGGCAGCCTGCCTTTTTGTGGATCAATTGGACTTATCCGTTGATCGCGTGGCTGTGGTCAAATTCGATCAGAATGCAACCGCCCTCTGCTCATTCAACCAGGATAGGAACGAGATCAAGTCGGCCATCAATCATATTGGGATTGGCGATCAGACCGCTATTCATGTTGGTTTGAAAGAGTCAGAAGATCTGTTGGATGCGCATACAACCGAGGCAGGACGTAACGTTGTTATTCTGTTGACAGATGGTGAAAGCTCCTTTGCTGACGCCCAGCGGGCCGCCCAGGCGTTAACAAAAAAAGGCAATACCCTGATTGCCGTTGGGATTGGCGATGCCAATGAAAGTCTGCTGCGTTCAATTGCCAGCATGTCAAATGAGAAGCCTCAATATTATTACGCAAACAGCACACAGGAATTGGCGAAGATATATATTAATCTGGGTCGTGAAATTGGTGAGGGCTCAAAAATATGGCGCCTGATCCATGGCGCGGTCAGGAATTGTCTCAATGATGATGAATTACGTGTTATTTTGGTAGGCTCCCTGGCTGGTGGATTTGGCAGCTCGATGGTGGCAGACCTGGCTTATTTAGCCCGGCGGGCAGGCAGGTCGGTTGGCGCTAAGAGTATCAGTGTGGAGGCATACCTGGCCACCTCGGGGGTCTTTAGTGGAGTGTCGGCGCGCGAGGAGATCAATGCCGTTAATACTTTTGCCTCCCTGCGCGAGATTGATCGCTTCCAATTGGCCCAAGGATTTCCGTTCCGTATGATTTATAAAATGGGGACGGAAGGAAAGCAAAAGTCTGTTCTGGCAGGGAATATTGACTGGCGCCTTCTGGATGAAATTTATCTCTTCGATCGGTTGCCAACCGTTAAGACAGGTTCGGCTTCCAGATTGGATGAACGCTCGCCGGTGGCGGGTGTCTTCCCAGTGATGGCCGATGCAATCACACTTTGGCTAGATAAGGCAGCGCGGACCGGTGGATTAGGCGACTATCGTCGCGACATTCTGGGATTTATAGGTGAGGAGCATCGGATACACGGCCACGCAGCAGTTGGAAGTCTGGGGTTGTTTGTCTATCGCCTGCCAATGCGGGATTTGATCGATGTGCTCAAAGCGCGCTGGGCACGGGAACTTATTTACATGATGCTGATCGGAGATACAGCCGGGCAGCTACGTGTGGATGTTGCTTTGAACCAGGAGGAAGATCCCGAAGAGGTTTCTACTCATGTGATGCAATTCCTGCTGGGTGCTTCGGGCTATCAGGAACTGGCGTGCCCAGCAAGTACGGCAATGATTGGACGGCTGGCTTATGAAGGTGCTTTGCCAGATCTACAGGACCAGTATGACCAGGCACCAATCGTAGATATGCAAGCTGAAAGTACCGCATTTCAAGCCTATCTTTCTTCAGCCGTGATTACGATGTTGAATGGCCTTCAATCTAGTCAGGTGCTGACAGCGCGCAGCGGTAAATTAGGATACGTATTGTTGTTCTTGGACACACTCAAAGCTGACCTGGATCAGGCCGCGACCAAGCTGGAAAATAAGATACCAGTCCTAGGGGATTTGATCGTCAGGTATCGGGCTCACATCCAGGCTGTAAAGCAAAACTTGACCCGTCAAATGGGCTATCTAACGCAGCATCTGTCGCTCGAAGGAGAAAAAAAGCCCGGCATCTATGAGCGTCTTGAAGCCTTGGAAGTGGATTGCTTGAAAAGGATCGATGAGATCGGCGGGATCTTAACACGCCGCTACATTTATTTCGATGGACTACTGGAACGCTGGTATGGCGCCTATTTTTCCGATCCTGAGTTTCGTAAGGAGGCGCTCAGTCGTCTGTTTTGGACGCTTGATCCTGGCGGCAACGTAACACTGACCCTAAGATCTTGGGGTAGTTTTATTCTGGGCTTTGATCCTGTTTCCATACAGTCCTTCATAAACGAGTTGCTGCGCCTGGCAGGTTATGCTGGGCGGGAATTGCTGGAAAGGGAAACATTGGCTTCGGTGCTCAAAGAGACGACGTTTAGTCCTGAGCAATTACCCAAGACTGCAGAGAATTTACGGGAAGGCTCGCTGCCCTTGCTAACCTATAAACACGAGTATGCTAACAATGCCAAATACCTCATGTTGATGGGAGTCAATCCGTCGGTGGAATGCAGGGAAGAGTTGGAAAGGCTTGTGAGCAAGGATTTACCCGGAAAATCCATGTTCAGATCAATTGAAATCACCGATCCATTCAGCCTGGTAGTTGCACAGCTCATAGATGTCATTCCTTTGAACGCCCTGCAAAGTATCGATCATTTGAAAACGACCTATCAAACCTGGTATGGTTTGACGGCGGGCAGAAGAGCCGAGGTGAGGTCCGAGCCCACGGCGATCTTCCATGCCGAAAAAATGGCCCTTTCACTTGAACAGCGTTTGCCAACGGAGGTTAAGCAGACTTCCCGCCTGTTACGCCCCATTATCGTATCGGCCCTCGATCAGGAACCAGCAGCCCGTCAATATGCGTTAGCGCTCTCCGCCGGTTGGGTTAAGTATTTGGATGAAAAAATCAAGATTATGCTGCCCGATGGAACAGTTCTGATGCAGATAACGCCGGCGATGAGCTTGGTGTCACCTTATGTAGAAGGATTTGTCTTGTTTTCTGCGCGAGCCCTGCCCTCTCAAATCGATGCCTTGGAGACCGCCATAAAGGAAGCCGGCCCTGAAGCGTTGGCAGCCTGGCGAGAATGGACTGTTAATGACTGGCAAACCAAACATATGCCGCAAATTTTGCAGGCCTCCGGCCCGGAAGGCGCCGACCTCGCCTCCATTACAGCAATCATCACGCGTGATGAAGTGCGCAGAAGAGTGACGGGTTTAAAGACCTGATCTGTTTATCATAACGGGTGTCAAATGAACAATCAAGAGATTATTCAAAGTAAAAGCGGGCAAAAGATACGTTTGGGGGCTTATTTAGGCTCGGGCCAGATCGCGGCTGTTTATAAAGGGATGATTGAGGAAAGCGGCGAAGTTGTTGCTGTCAAGATCCCGATTACCGATGCAAATTCGATCAACGTTGAATATAACCTGATCCTGGAGCTGGCGCGCCGATTAGAGAAAACGTCCGATTTAAGCACTGTCCCCAAGGTTGAATTGGGCCAGGATACACTCGGCCGTGACGTCTTGATTATTGAATATGTTGATGATCAATCGCTATTAGGCGCACGTTTGTATGAAATGCAGGAAGATGTTGTAGCGCGCGACAGGGTTGCCTTGTACGCTGCCGCGCAATATGCTGAACTTCTGGATGCGCTGCATTCCATGTCCTGTACTTGCCAAGACCGAAAAACCACCGACTTGCGTTGGGTCGAAGTCGGACCGGGATTTCCCATGACTGGAAGGTTGGTGGTGTTGGATTGGAATGCCTTTACGAAAGATTCAAGAGATTTTGCCGGAGATATTGGCCTGTTCGGTGAAAATTGGTACCAATTAATAACCGGGAAAATATCCCCGCTACGTTTAGATCCAATGAGAGACGCGCTCTGGCGAGACGGGAAGGTAAGCTTTGGATTGCGATATTTGCTTTCCCAGATCTTGTCCCCTGCGCCTGGCAAACACATCAAGACTGCAAAGGAAGTGAGCCAAAAAGTCCAAGCGTTGCTGCAGCTCTACGAACGCGATGCCGAAGATTTATATGGGGAAGGCCGCGGCCTTTTGAAGGAAATAAAGAACAACGATGCCCACATCAAAGAATTTATGGGACGGGATCGTCCCGCGCATGAGTTCGAAAAGCTGACTCTGTTTAATCCGGAGAAAGAATGGACTGCCCTGATATGCTTGGATCTGGCAAGCCTGAAAGGTCTCGTAATAAAGGAGAAGGATGAATGTCTGAAATTAGTCACAAACCAGGGCCAAAGGCTTGTGGATTATGCAGAGCATTTCATTGAAATCGATAATTATAAACAAGGGCAGAATGCAATCCGTTGGGCCGAGAGTGTCAGTAGCCAGACAGGTAATGCGACATTCAAGTTGATTGTTGCCAGAAGGAAAATATTGATAAATGCCGGTCAAGCTGCCTTGGAGGATGGGCTTTTCCATCTACGCGAGTTTTGGAAAGAACTACTCAAATGGATTGGGCAGTTAGAGGAAGCCATCAAGATACAGGCGGGGATGGAAAATTGGCAACTCTTGGAACAGGAACTCTCGAAAAAACTGAGCATATTGAAACGCGGCAGAGGTTCTCCCGAGCGGACGACCAGGATACTCGATAATTTAAAGCATGAAGTGGAGTGGCGTACCATGCTGGCTGGGGTCAAAGAACGCGAGGGCATGGGCAGGTACCAGGAGGCACTAGAGATGCTCACCTCCAAACCTGGGCCAACCCAGGCCGAGGAGTGGTTCCAAAAGGCAATATTTGATGATTTGCCGTCAGCTTTTGACCTGAAAGGCAAACTAAAAGAAAAAGTCGACTGGAAAAAACGTCTGGATGATTGGAGTGAAGAGATTAAAGCTGACAGGGTAATTGGCCACAGGGAATATATTGATTATCTGTTGCGTTTGCGATTAAAGGATGCCGGTATATATATTGGTGCTGAAGAAGCAGAGAAGGCACGCAAATGGCTGGCAGATTTACGAAGTTTCTATTTTTGTTTTGATGGAAACAATCTTGAGAGACTTTTCGATGCAGCAGTTTCCCTTTGGCAGGGCACGCCAGAAATCTGGGCCAAGGCTACCCGAGGTGAAATTGCCAAGCATCTGAACCTGCTTTACAAGCGCGCAAAGGATTATGCGGAGATGAACGTACCCGCCTATGACAGAGAGTCGCTGCGCATCCTGAATTGCCTGATGGAGATCCGTGCAGGTATTCGCGGTAAATGAAGTATATAAATCCAAACCGCATCAAGAAATGGAGCTAGCTATGATGGATAATACCCAGATCATGACAGAATTAACAGATTTGGAAGGGGCCTTCAACGAATTGGATACCCGGAGGATAAGCATCGAGGAGCGAATAAATAAGCATGATCGTTTTATCAACCGGCTTAGGATGACTTCTTCCACCGACGATATTTTAAGGGATTCAAAAACACAAAAGCATGGTGAACAGATCGTGGATAACCCTCTCTATCTTATGGAGATCCGCGATTTTTTGAAGGATGTGATTGATGAAATTGTTGGCCTGAAAATTATTGTGGACAAGGAAAAAAAAGAGGCCGAGACAATCATCACGAGTTACAAGATAGACAGGTGCATTGCGGCATGTTTTTCCGCCCTGGAAAGACTCGAACTGGACGATCTCGATCAAAAGATAAGTGTGCTTAAGCGTCTCGCACCCAAAAATGAGCTTGTCAAGGTTTTTCAAGATGACCTGAAATCGATTGAGAATATTCACGGTAACGTGAGCGATGAGAAGTGGCAGCAATTGAAAAAGTTTGGCGCGGCCGTAAACTCTGGCCTGCAGCTGTCTGAAAAGCAAAAGCAGTTGATGATCCTGATTGCTGATCATCAGAACATTTCCATATTTTCACAGTGGTATCAATTATGCAGGTTGTCGTTGCTTCAGGGCAAGAGGCACGAACTTGTTCGATGGGAAAAATTATACGCCTTGAATACAGTGATCCAGGAGGCTTCCCGCCGGCATTTCAAGGGCGGTGTAGATGAGGAAAAACTTTGGGAGATCATCCGAGACTTGGAAGAGGGATTTGCCGATGAGTCTTTTCTTGCCTCGCTCGGCGATGGTGATGAGGTATTAAAGAAGCAATGGCTGGGAGCTTTGGAGATGACCAAGAACCAAATTATTGCGAGCGAGGTAGAAAAACGAATGTCTTCAAAGAAACGAAAAGAACGGGAAAAACAATGGAACGAATATTTCGGGGCACGTCGGGATATTTTATTAAACACAGCCGGAAAAGATGAAACTCATTACCTGGGCCCAGGAGCCTAAAATGTACAAATTACTTAATACGCTCAAAAAACTGTTTGGTATACGAAAAGAGGATCCAAGCAAAGAACAGGCTCAGTCAGCAGGCAATGATGCGGATCTCAAAAAGATGCCCCCGTTGCCTACGCCCTTGGTTAGATCACGAAATTCAAATGTGAACGGATGGATCCGTCTGCTTTTGGCGTCCATCTTGCTGCTTCAGGCTGTGGAGCTGATCGCTTCACCGCATCTAGCACAGTGGGTCAAGCACTGGGGAGATGGGGCGAATAAGATGGTTTCCTCCTTGTTTTCAAAGCCTGCCCAGGTTTCTGAAACAACAGGGGGAACCACTCTAGCAACCCCCCCTTCAGTTGCCGCGCCATCGGTCGAATTTCAGAACCTTCCGGAATCCATTTATGCTGGAGACGAAATCAAAATAATTGCAGAAGTTGCGAACATCGATTCCGCCAACGTGGAATTCTTAGAGACCCTAGGAGATGCCGAGACGCTCATCCCTTCCAATAAATATTCGATTGAAGGAAATACTATCGCATTCATAATCGTCTTAATGCCTGCCACTGAAAGTATGACCTTGATCGCGCGGGCCAGAGACACGGGTCAGCAAATAATCGAGAGTCGGCAGATAAAGATCCTGATGCCATATCGGATTTCCGTCAGCGTAAGTCCTTACCCGGACATTGATCAGCAAAATAGTGCTCTGATCGCAGATTTTCAGGCACAGATTATTCTCAAAGTTGAGCATAAACTTCCCAACGAGAATACATGGATAGCTCAGCAGGGCGCTACGGGACTACTTGCATCCAATCCAAAAGTTTCACCTTCACAAGGAAGTAATTTCACGCTAGATACCGCTGGTAATATCCCATTTACGGCAGATGCAGAAGGCAATATTCTGCTCCTGGTAGATCTCACAGGAGTCACATCCACCGAAATAGTCTTTAAGGTGAAATTGCCACAGTATGGAGTCGCGAATGAGAGTCGAATGAACGTAATTGTCCCCACTATACTTCAGCCAATGGGTACTTTTGACCTGCTTAAACTTGACGATCCTTCCAAAACAATGCTCCGTGGGGTATCTTCACTTGCTTGGTTAAAATTCTATTCAATTGGCGATATTGAAATTGAGGGTAAAAAGTATATTGTGGTATTAGTTACAGGTGGAAAGGTGAAACAAGAATATTGGGGGAAATCTGATCGACCAACTACTGATAATGGTTTGACGCCGGATGGGTATGATGTTGTTAGGTTTGGTGACGGCGCATTGGGTATGTGGAACCAACAGATTTTCCTGGTAGGCGATTTGATGGATCCGCCCTCAGGATACGCAGAAGTTAAAGTGATCGGTCTGGTTCCAGCACCGTGATCCTACGGGATGTTGGCTGCCACCTTGCTCAATGCTGTAAGTGAATATACTCTTATAACAATCACCTTCTTGATGATCTTTGGCATGATGAGAGGGTCAGGGCTGATAAGTACTAGACGGTCAACCATAATTCTGGCATGGTTCCTGCTGATCCTATTGCTTGAGTCAAATATCTGGCCGGCGATCAGGGCGTTTTATATCTATTTCTTCGCATTGATAATATTATGGGCAAAATTCATAGGCACATTGCGTGCTATACAAGCTTCTGCGGAGCAAATTGAAGATCTATATCCGTTTTTCAGGGCAGCGACCTTGGTCGTGCTGGCCGCCGTGATCATGGCGCTAGAGTTCGCCCATATGCTCTTAACACCCTTGCTGCGAGCCAATGTGCAACCGATGATATGGCGAGCCGGCACGTGGATAATCCCGGCATTGGGTATTGTCATGACGATAAATGACTCTGTGCGCGCGGCGATTCGGAATGCCTTCCCAACAGTAAATCCAAGATTGACGTTATTTCTCTTTGTCTTAGCGGGGGGACTGCTTGTTCCGCTGTATATTCCAAACATCGACCAGATATTACGTGGAACTACGCTCGCAGGAATTGGCATTGGCCTCATTTTAGTATATGTGCGTGGATGAGAGTAGTCTTACTTTGAGATGGCAGGGCGATCCGCGGCTATCATCCCTAATGACAGTAGTGTCATAGGCTTGAGCAGAGAAATAATTTCGCTGGGTATATATGGAAGCAGCCTCGCTATGTATTATCAATGCCTATAGTAAAGCAACGCCGAAAAGAACACCTGGCAGGTGTACTAAATGGCCATTCCAGAATGACTCTTGCG
>CAZJYB010000108.1:0-14521 GCA_964549865.1 uncultured Anaerolineaceae bacterium | reverse complement strand
CATCTCTTCCGAAACCTTCACGATCTCCGGGTTGATCATTACATAAAGTCTGGCGGGCTTGGGCGGTTTATCCTCCGCGCCTTCCATTTTTTCTTCTTCGTCGCCTTCTGCATACTCAACGACGATCAATTGTTGAGAAACATCAACTTGTGGCGCAGCCAGGCCCACACCGGGCGCTTCGCGCATCGTCTCGATCATGTCGTCGATCAGGATCTGCAGATCCTTGTCAAATTTTGTCACAGGCTTTGCCTTGCGCTTTAGAACGGGATTGGGCAAGGTCACAATTTGTCGCAATGTCATACCAATGATTTCCCTTTCAAAATATACGTACGAGCGACCCTTCAGGGCCATTTCTTACAACTTGTTTATCCGGACCGCTAGCCCCTGCTATTCCCGGTTTTCCTCTTCCTCCGGAGCGTTCATGGGCGCATTGAATTCATCGATATTCTGGTGATAGGCTGCAAGCCATGCTGCAACGCGTTCGCGTTCGATGTTGGCAGCGTCTTCGCTCTTCCTTGAAATGCGCGTCATGCGTCTGCGATTGATATCGGCCTGCACACTCGCCGGGTCAAGCACATCCTCAAAGGCGAGCTGTGCGCCGCCAACCGAAATATGGACTGTGCCAAAATTAAAGAAATACGCGATCACACCTTCACGTTTATAGTCTGTGTTCAGGATATTCTCGATCTGCGCAGCGCGCCGTTCCTCGGTACCGAACGGTTTCTTATCAATATCAACGATCTCATCGGGTGTGACCATGAAGATATCGTTCTTCCAATCCACGTATTCCCATACAAACCAGACGATGAACGGCAGCATGAACAGGGGAATTGCGACCATGATCGTATCCGGCCTGAAAGCGCCAAGGGAGTTTCGTTCCAGAACTGCATTCCCCGCCGTTTGAAAAAGGTACCAGGCACGCGCAACCATGAGAGCAAGCAGGATCAGGAAGTACATCACAGGTTTCCATGCCTGTAGTATAAAGACCACCCAGTGTTTGCGATACGTGATCGTGCCCCCGTCTTCGATGCGTAACTTGAACAGGTCGGCAATCGCAAGCAACCAAAGGGGCTTGCTCGAGGCATCTTCCTCATGCACCACAACAGGAGCAAGTTCCTCCTCTTGTTTCTTTTCCACGGGCAGGCCCAACTTGAGGCGAATGGAATCCTTCATAGCGTCCTTTTGCGCCTGTGTGCCGCCCACTTTGGAACGTTCCCAATATTCACGGATCATATCAGCAGCTTGTACTGGATGATCGACATGGTCGAATTCCAGCTTGCCAACGAAAGTTCGCACGATCACGTTCCCAAAATCCAGTGCACGCCCGATCATATCCGTTTCTATCCCCACGGAAAGGATCGTGCCCAGCGGCGCTTCCTGCCGGCTGTCGTACAGGCCAATGACCTTCTCCAGCCAGATCACGCGTTGATTCGTCACAATGTAATAATCATTGCTCCAATCGATCGCATTCCAAATACCCCAGCCAAGGATCCCGACCCCGGAGATCACAGCCAATACGAACGGCGTGGTCGCGCCGGAAAGCAATCCCCAGGCGAACAATGCAGCCGGCAGGAACAGCGAAAGGACGGGCGCTGCCAAAGCCTGATACAAACGGATCTTGTGCCTGCGCGCGATGAAATAGATCACTTCCTTTGGGCCGAGCCATTTGAATTTCGTCTGGCGCGCCAATCTATGGCTTTGGATGGTCACCTGAAAATTCGGCTTGAGTTTCGGGTAGCGGGCGAGCAAAGCTTCGAACCCTGCGCGGTTCAGGAAGAAAAGCACGGAATCTTCCATTGTGGTGACCGTCGCAGAACGTGTACGGTTCTCGAACAGCGCCTCTTCACCAAAATAATCCCCCGCTGAGATCCAGGCGAGGAAATCCTCCCCATTCTCACGGGGCCGGGTGATCTTAACCTTGCCTTTATATATCAAATAAAACCCATCGGGTTTGGCACCGCGCTGGAAGATCACCGTGCCCGCCGGCACCTCGCGATCCTCGAGTTTGGCCGCGATCCCGGCAAGGTCATCCTCCTTCAACCCGTTGAAGAGGTGCATCTTGTTGAGAAAGAAGGCCCGGTCTTTTAATTCGATCACAGCGTTATTCTATCAAATTTCACATGCTTTGTTCCAGCGCAGTTGAAATGCAGTGGGAACCTGCCATTGTCAAACTTCACGGACAATCGTACAGCCATATGCGAGGGATTCCGATATCCCAGGCAAATGCCCCTTGAGGAGGGACTCAACCGCTTCGTCCAGAAAGAAGCGGGAAGGGGTCCGTTTTCGGAAGGTGACATCGTCCACTGCACCGCGATAGCACAGGATCCCCTCCCGGTCGATCACGAAGACATGCGGAGTGGTCTGCGCGCCATACAGGTCGGCGACGCGGCATTCCGCATCCAACAGGACCGTCGGCAGGCGCCGGGCGTCAGCGGCTTCTTTCAGCGCCTGAGGGGATTCGCTTCGATTCGACGCGATCGAGAGCATAGCCACATTATTGCGCCATTGGGCGAACATGGCCATGATGGCTTTATCCGTCCGCTCCGAGTGCGGACACTCACACGACCAAAAGTTGAGGATGACGATTTTGCCGCGGTACTCGCTTAAATGATGCAGCCTGCCATTGAGATCGGGCAATGAAAAATCGGGTGCGGGTTGATCCACTTGGGTTTGCACGTTTCAACGTTTGAACGTTCCAACCTTCAAACGATCTTTACGCCCGCGAGTTTTTCGATCACGCCCACCACCGCGGAATTATCCAACTCGCCCATGCCGAAGTCGACCATTTGCTGGAATAGTTTTGTATTTTCAACAGTCGAGGTCAAAGGCACGTCATATTCCTGCGCAGTGTCCATGACGATCTTCATATCCTTCAATTGCATATACGCCTTGAAGCCGGGGCTGCGATTCCCTTCGAAGAGACGCGGTGGTTTGACGTCGAGCGTCCAGCATTGTGCCGCGCCGCCTTTGATCGCGTCCACAACCTTGCGCGGGTCCACGCCGGCTTTCTTCGCAAAGACAAGCAGTTCGCCCATCGCCACCATTTGTGCCGCGACCATGATCTGGTTGGCAGCTTTTGCCACCTGCCCTGCGCCGGCCTCGCCCACGTGCGTGACCGTCTTGCCTATTGACTGAAAGACTGGCATGGCTTTCTCCAGGGCGCTGGCTTCCCCGCCGACCATGATAGTCAACGTCGCATTGCGCGCGCCGATATCCCCTCCGGAGACGGGCGCATCCAATGAAAACACACCTTTCGCCTTCAACTTCTCCGCGATCATGCGCGCGGACGCGGGTTTGATGGTGGAATTATCCACAACGATCAATCCATTGCGCGCGCCTTCAATGATTCCTTTTTCACCTAATACAACTTTTTCCACGTCCGGAGTATCGGGCAGGTTGGTAAAGAGGATATCCACTTGTGAAGCAACTTCTGCGGGAGAGTTCGCAGCGGTCGCGCCTTCACTCACCAATTCATCCACCGCTGCACGCGACCGGTTGTGCACTACGAGAGGAAATCCGCCTTTGAGAATATTTTTTGCAATGGATTTCCCCATCAATCCGAGGCCAATGTACCCGACTTTGAGCATAGTGTTACTCCTAAATCAAATGATCGAGGATTATAACGCCCTCACCCGTCCCTTCGTGACACCCTCTCCTCGCGAAGCACTCCCGCAGGGAGCAGGGAGAGGGAATTAAGAAGAAAAGAACCTGCCCCTCAAAACGGGAGCAGGTTCAATGTTACGAACGAAGCGGTTATTTGATCTCGTAGGTTACGCTGACCGAAACGGAAATGCTTAATTGTCCCGGCTGGATCGGTACAGATGCATCTGCGGCCATCATACCACCGCCGCCGCCCTTGCCTTCGTACATCGGGTAGGGACTGTTATCGATGAAGCTGATGCTTTGGATCTCACCGATGGTGACACCGGCTGCACCGGCCAATTCAGCGGCCTGGGTCTTTGCATCGTCAACGGCCTTGACGCGGGCTTCCTTCACGGCTTCGGTCTTGTCGGCCACATCGAACTGAATGCTGTTAATGCTGTTCGCACCTGCGATGATTACGGAGTCGAGCAGGTCACCGAGGCCATCGAGATCGCGCACAACAACATAAACGTTGTTGTCGACCACCACGACATTGCCAACCACGGTGCCATCCGGGCCATATTGCTGGGAAGGCCAGATACTGAAGTTGGTGGTGCGAATATCCTTCTCATCCACGCCCGCGGCTTTGAGCGCGTCGATCACCGCATTGGTCTGGGTCTTGTTCGATTCCACCGCGTCAGAGGCGGTCACACCTTCGGTGTGTACGCCAACATAGATGTAGGCGATATCGGGCGTGAGATACACCTGGCCCACACCGTTCACGTTCAATGTGCGCAGCACGGGTGCAGCCGCTTGATTAATAGTGGTGGGGCCACCAGGGGCACATGCACTCAGGACGAGTGCAAAAGCCAGTAGAGCAAAAGCAAAATATTTAGTACGCATGATTGTTCTCCTTTATAGTGTAATGTCTGTTTTTAGACGCTGCAGGTTTCAAAAAGTTCCTTACTATTTTAACTCGTTTGCGGTAAAATTTTGCACAAATGTTCTAATCTCATGCCAATCGATTATCAGCAAATTTTCGAGAAAATACGACATATCGGCCAGGGCGCACGCGAGAGGCGCAAGACCCTCGAGGAAAAACGTGAACATGCACGCGGCCTGCTGACTACTTACGCGTCTAAATTGGACTTCCTGCGCTCCAAAGTGGATTCGGCCAAAGCGACCGACTCCAACCTCCGTTGCGCGGGCCCGTTCAATGAGCCGCTCGCTTCATCCTACCCCGCACCTGATTCAGCCATCGAGGCGACTCTTGTGGCTGTAGACGGTTCGCAGATTATCCCGGACCGGCACATCGCCACCCAGTTCGGGCTGATCAACGTGGGCGCCATTATCATGAAGTTGAATTCAGGCGAAGCACCACAGATCTTCACAGAGAGCGAGCTGCTCTTCGGCGACGACCTTATTTTGAACAACAACCCCGTCTCTGAGGGAATGATCGCGCTGAGGCGCGATATCGGCGAGCGTACGAAACTGGATGAACTCTCCAACGATATTAAAGGGCCAGTTGTTACGGTCACGGATGGGCCGCTTGAATTATGGGGCGCAAAGGGCGAGGACGCGCAAGCCTATAACGACTTCATCGAAAAATACAAGATCATCCTTTCACGCCTGCAATCGCGCGGTGTGGTAACCGCTGGCTACGTGGACAAGCCTGCCGCAGACTTAGTTGTCCGTTTGCTGGAAATCGGTACGGCCGATAACGAACAGATCAAGAAACTGCGCGATTTCCATCCCTTGCGCGGCGTGAGCGACCGCTGGCTGTTCGGCGAACGCGAGAATCCATTATTGCCGCCGGGTCATCGTTCAGCGGTCTTTGTTTTGCAATCCGGATCGGAGAAGAAATATACAGGCGTTTTATCCCTGCATTTCTTCTATTTGAACGTGGGTACGCAAGGGCATCCCTGGCCCGTGCGGGTGGAGATCCCGCGCTGGGTGGCGGACGATAAAAAGAGTTTGGACCTGTTGCACGCGGTCTTGATCCAACAATGCAACATGATGGGCAGCCGGCCGTATCCATACCTGCTACATCGCGCACATGAGACGGCCGTGGTCAAGCAGGAGGAGAAAGAACAAGTAGAACATCTGCTGATGATGGAAATGCGGAAGTATGACGAAGAGATCGATCACGGATCGAACAAGCAATCCGCGAAGGATTTAAAAGGAAGAACAAGACGATAAATCGTAGGGGCGACACGCTTCGCGCCGCCGCCCAGGGCAGGGAGACCCTGCCCCTACAGAGGAATATATTATGGCAAACCAGATCGAGATCGGACGTTTACTACGCGCGGGCACGACGGGCTTTATCGCCGGGTGCCGCGTCTCGCAATTGAGCGTGCCCTCCTTCGGCGCTCTCGTACGGGCGCCGTTGGGCGAAGGCTACCAGGTGTATGGACTGATCTACGACATCCACATTGATGACGACGGGTTGGTGCGCCAGTTGGTGACCGCGGACAACGTGAGCGATGAGGTAATGAAGGACAACCGCGAGCGACGCATCGTGCCCGTAGAGATGTCTGTGCTGGCGGTGGGATATGAACAGGACGGCAAGGTGCATCACCTTCTGCCGCCGCGTCCCCCATTGAGCCTGGATGTGATCTACTTGTGCGAAGATCAAGACCTGGTGCGGTTTACGTCCGCGGGACGGTTCGGGTATTTCAGGCACATCCTGCAGAACAAGGATATCCCGATTGGGGAGGTCTTATCCGCGCATTTGGCACAGGCCAGCAAAGCACATGGAAAAGATAGCGTTGCATGGAAAGAAAAAGCTACAAAAGAATTGATCACATTATTGCGCGACGATTATCCAACCTTGATGTCTGTGCTGAGTGCCTTGAGCGACGTCGCCACTTAATGTCGTTGCGAGGAGCGCCCTTGCACTTTGCGACGAAGCAATCTCCTCTCGACAGGAGACTGCTCACCTGCACTGCAACAAACGCAGTGCGGCGCAAGTGTCGGCAAAGTACGCTCGCAGCGACATGACCAATATGAAAATTGGGTTATCAAAATGGCAGTTGGTAAAGAATATTGTTTTTACATCATGACGAATGCGCACAACACAGTGATATACAGTGGCGTAACAAATAACCTTGCACGAAGAGTTGACGAACATAAGAATGGCTTAGGTGGAATTTTCACCAAGAGATACAACATTAATAAGTTGGTTTACTACGAAGTTACAGATAGTGTTCATGCAGCGCTGGCGAGAGAAAAGCAGATCAAAGGCGGTTCGCGTAAAAAGAAAATGGACCTGGTCAATAGCATAAATCCTGAATGGAAGGATTTATTTGAGGAAATAACATAACTAAAATGTCGTTGCGAGCCCAAAGGGCGAAGCAATCCCCTAATAATAGGAGATTGCTTCGTCGGGAAGAGCACCCTCCTCGCAACGACATGGTTGAAAACAAGGAGTCTTTATGGAACAACGCAGTTCAATCGGTTATCTCGTCGGTGGTGGATTAAAGGAAAATTTCCGCGTGCGGCTCACGGTCTCCCCACAGGAGATGCAGGAGGGCGCGTTCGTCGTCATCCAGAGCGGCAATTGGAATTATTATGGCATTGTCACAGACATTCAACTCGGCGCGACAGACCCGCGTTTTGCGGACGAGCAGACCGAGGTGCGTTTCCCGGCAAATATCGCCAAGGCATTGCACGGACAAACCCTGTATGCTAATTTGGAGATCCTGCCAAACCTCATGCTCGAGATCGGGCCTGAACCCGGTTCAGCAGAATATAAAGAATGGAAAGGCAAGATCGACGCGGGCTTGAAAGATCCGCCGCGCATCGTGCCGGTCAAGAACATCCCTCCCCACCACGCGCAGGTCTATCTCGCGGACCAGGGAGACATCGCAGAGATCTTCGGTGACCCGGATGCAGAAGGCAGCTTCGTGATCGGGTACACGCGCGAGCAGGGACATCCCGTGTGCATCAACCTCGATAAATTCGTGCAGCGATCGTCGGGCGTGTTCGGCGCGACGGGCACAGGCAAATCGTTCCTCACGCGTCTCACGTTGGCTGGACTCATGAACTACAACAAGGCATCCGTGCTGGTATTGGATATGCACAACGAATACGGCTTTGACGATGTGGCGTCAGACACGAAAAATCCCGTGACGGGACTGAAGACCAAGTTCAAGTCCCGCGTGAACGTGGTCGGGCTGGGCAGCGGCGCGACGATTCGCGGTCAGGCTCCGGATTTCAATCTCGAGATCGCCATGTCCGATATTTCATCCTCTGATATCGAAATGCTGACGCGCGAATTGAATCTCAAAGAGACCACACCCACCACGTTGAACGCGTTATATACATCGTTCCGCGATGACTGGTTCAAGCGCTTCAAGGAAATGAATCGTGATGAAATAGAAGTGCCAGATGAAAGAGGCAAGACGAAGCGCGTACCGCATCCGAACAGCGTGGCCGCGTGGTCGAATGAAAACGGGGTGAATGTCCTGGCTGCAGAAGGGCTGCACGATAAAATGCGTCGCTTGTTCAACAAGGGGTACATCGTGGAGAAACCCGCAGCGGACAGCGTGGCACAGATCATTGCTTCGCTCGAGGCGGGCAAGCATGTGATCCTATCGTACGGCGAGAACGAAAGCGATCTCGATTACCTGCTGGTCTCCAACCTGCTCACGCGCAAGATCCGCGCGGCGTGGGAGAAGAAGACCAACGAATACCGCACGCACGGAAAGATGGAGCCGCGCCCGTTGATCATCGTGGTGGAGGAGGCGCATAAATTATTGAACCGAGAGATGGCCGCACAGACGACCTTCGCCACCATCGCGCGCGAGCTGCGCAAGTATTACGTCACCCTGCTGATCGTGGACCAGCGCCCTTCGCAGATCTACGACGAGGTTATGTCCCAACTCGGGACGCGCATCAGCGGCTGGCTCGGCGATGACCTCGATATCCAGGCTGTGCTCTCAGGTCTTTCCGGACGAGAGGCCTTGCGCGGCATGCTAGCGCGCCTGCAACCGAAAGAGGAAGTGCTGCTGCTCGGCTGGGGAGTCCCGATGCCGCTGCCAGTACGCTCGAGACGCTATGATGAGAAGTTTTGGAAGGAGTTGCTTGGGGCTGGTGGAAAGAAGAGCAAGGAACAGAATTTGAAAGAATTGGGATTTTAGTAAGGAAGTAATCTTGGAAAGTAAGCAAAACAACCCTAGTCCTGAAATAGAATATTCTATTCTTTCTATTCCTAATGAAAATGATTACGGAGCAGGAAGATATTCTATATTTTTAAAACCAAACGTATTATTATCGCCAAAGGTTATTGCAGGTATTGCGATCAATATTCCTATATTTCAAATATCGTTGAAATTAGACTCGGTAACACAAGAAATTACCAGTTTGATTGGAAAATCAGACGGTTCTGACCCGCTTTCTTTTGGAGTATTTCTCATACCATCAGATTTCAACGCCTCAATCCCGCACGAAATATCCGCAGATTTTGATCGGTGGCAAGTAACCGCGTTGAAAATGGACGGAATAAAACTGACAGAAAAAGACCTTCGAGGTCTTAGCGAGATTCTTCCTGAAAAACAGTTTCAAGGTTCTCCTGAATTATTTTTTGATTCAATTCGAAGATTATTAGAAGATCTTTTTGGTGATGAATGGTTCATTAATGCAGAGCCAAAGAATTCTGGTCATCCAGCTTTTAAAAGCTGGATGCTTTGCAAAAAATTAACAGAACAAAAAGGTAGCCTTAAATTTCCTGAAGACGTTAAGAATTTACCAGAAATTTCTCGTCTTGTATCGGACAGCTTCACTTTACTATCATGCAGCAAGGGTAATGTCCAATTAATAAAGTTAGGCCTCTTTGAAAATTACGGCAACGAGAAAGTGAGGCGGAAAATCGTGGCCGTGATTCAAAATGATATTGGATTTAAGAGTCTCATGACAGAGTTATCCTATGCGGGCTGGCATATATCGAAAGGAAACACCGTAACGCCTTACGAGGAAGATAGTTACCCGGATTTCAAGATCGAAAGTTCAAATTTTGAAATACCTATAGTTGCAGACTGCAAATGTGTTTTGCGAAACACCAGCGATTCTCGCTTTAGCAACATTATCAAGAAAGCTAACAAACAAATTAAAAAATTAGGCATTAACTGTCTTGGACTTGTAGTAATAGATATAACGGAAAAAATTGCGTTGTCAGATGATGTTTCAGACAAAATTCCTGATGAGGTATTAAGAATATCGGAAGTTGTTAAGGCCACAATACAAGATGATAACTCCTCAGCTAGCGGTGTATTGTTACTTTGGGATGACTATGTAATTCACGGAAATCCCGAGACGGAAACCGAATCACTAGTAGGATATCGCAGACGTTACCATCTTGTAAGACACAGGAATCCTCGCTACCCAATACCAGAAGGCCAAGACTTAGATGAACTTGGGCTTACATATGGTTTCACTATAATGAATTGGATCATTTGGGATAGAAAAGGTTAAGGCAAAATCTGTGTCACATGCGGTTTGGTGATGTAGGGGCACGGTCCCCGTGCCCAAAGGTGATAGAAAACAATGACATAGGGCGGGAAGACCCCGCCCCTACAAACCAAACAATTTAAAATCCGTCATGGTCAAATTCGATCCGAAGGTTCATGATCGTCGATCCATCCGCTTAAAGGAATATGATTATTCACAAGCGGGTGCATATTTTGTCACGATCGTTGTATGGCATAGGGAATTTCTGTTTGGGGAAATCAAAAATCAAGAAATGACATTAAATAAACGCGGAGAAATTGTTCGAAAATGGTGGCAACAAATCCACATTCATTTCCCGAATGCGGGGACAGGCGCATTGATCGTCATGCCAAATCATATTCATGGGATCATCTTTATTTTCGAACGTAGGGGCACGGTCCCCGTGCCCGATGAAAGGAAAACCTCGGGCGGGGAAACATCGGGTGGGATGACCCCGCCCCTACGAACACCAACATTGGGACAAATCGTGGCGTATTTCAAATATCAATCCACAAAGGAAATGAACGCGTCAACGAAAGCAGGTGTTGTCACTAAATTCTGGCAACGGAATTATTACGAGCACGTCATCCGCGATGAGACGGATCTGAAAAACAAAACCGATTACATTGAGGCCAATCCCTCGTTATGGGATGAAGATGACGAAAATCCAATCAATATCAAATAGAGTCTGTGTCACATGCGGCATGCAATAGACCTCTCCCCTGTCCCTTCGCGAAGCACCCCCGAAGGGGGCAACGCAAATGGAGAGGGGTGTGCTATTTCATCTTCAAATTCGAACCGCAATAGGGGCAGGCTGCAGATCGTTCACCTGTCCATTTCACTTCGTAGGAACGGATCGGCCCTCCACAGCGCGCACAAGTGGTAGGCAGGGCGTCTGCACGGTGAAATTGGTAAACAGGCGGTGGGGCGGGCTTTGTCGCAGGAGGAGGCGGCATTGAAGGTTCATGATGCGAGGCAGGCGGTTCCCCCCAATCCTTTGCCCAATCCTGCCATTCTCGCGGCCGCTCCTTCTTCTCTTCATGGAAGAACGATCCAAAGATCGTACTCAAGCCAACCAGTATCAAAATGCCCGGCCACCAATCTCCCGACCAGAAGAGGACCGCCAGGCCAATCCACCAGAATCCGCCGTGAAAGCCTCCCCAACCGTGGAAATGCTTCGGTCCATGCCGATATTTTCGATGTTTGTGCATGTTTGTCCTTATCCAAATAAGCTTATCGTATGCATAATATACGTTTCATTTTGGCTGCAGGTTGCTCCTTCCGCTGTGTCAGATGCGGCGGGCATGCTCCGTCCGATAGGGTATGATTGCAATATCTGATTTTACAAGGCGAGGAAAAAATGGATCCATTATCCAACGACACACCGAAGGACACGTTTGAGAAAAGAAGGCCGGTCCTTTTTGTGATCGCAGGCATACTATCATTATGCTGCTTGATCGGCGCCATGGGCATGATCTATTATGTTATCAATTCCCCCAAACCGGTATTTTCTCCCTGGCTGACGAGTGCAATTCCTGAAGAATCCCTTCCCTATTCAGAGGAGGATCTGACCACTGCCATTTCTTATATCATCAATAATGGCAATTGCGACGCGGCCTTGCCCCTATTAGACGGCGTGATCGCCAATACCGAAAACAACGGGGATGCCTATTATTACAGAGCTTTTTGTCATCACACTTTGACAAACAATCAAACAGTCGAACAAATCTATCGTGAAGACGCCCTGCTCGCCCAGAAGGACGTCGATCTGGCCATCATCCATGGGGTTAACGACTTTAACGGCGTTTTACCGGGCGATCCCTATTTTCTCCGTTACCTTATCTTTGAGGACTTTCAGGGAATCGCGGGCACGCGCGCCGAGAGGGATTCCCTGGCTGAAACGATGATCGAAAATTTAAGTATGGCGACCGCTCTCGGGACCACGGACAAGATCGCCCCCCGTTGGATGCCTCTTCTTTACTTCACCCTGGATCGTTGTGAAGAAGGGTTTGCCGCGCTGGATCGCATCCATGAGCAGGAAGGGCTTTCGGCACCGCCCAGCGCGTCCCTGTATAACATGGAAGCACATGGATATGTGTGCACGGAGGATTTCGAAAAAGCACTGGAATATGTGGACAAGGGCCTGGCCCTTGATGTGCAGATTGAACGTCTCTATTTTCGGGCGATCATTCTTTACCATATGGGACGATTGGACGAGTCTCTTGCGATTCTGAATCAACTCATAGAAGAACGCCCGAATTACAACGGTATCCGCTATTATCTTCGCGCCTTGATCCACTACGAGCTGGGCAGGCACGACCTGGCAGAGGCCGATCTGCAGGCGGGAGCTGTAAACACATGGAGAGGGGCCGGGTTGGATTCTTATCTTCTGGGGCTGATGGCCATCGACGATCAGGACAATGAGCTGGCCATTCAACATCTGCAACAGGCCGAGGCCAATCTGGTATCGCTGTATTATCCGCTCCTTCCAAAGATCGAGGGCAACCTGAAAAGCCTGGGTGCTGAGCCGCTGCCGCGGGAAAATACATTCGAGTTCATCTCAACACCGATGTCCTCCATCCCTGCATCAAGCCCTCCTCCTGCATATGAAGTAAATGGTTTCGGCTTTCAACTGCCACCCAATCCAGTCCCTGTCAACATGCATAAAGGGACAGGTCCATTTACGCTTAACAGCGGAGCCTATCCGGTAATACACTTTTTTCCAAACCAGTTTATCAGTGTTGAATCCGTCAACAAAATAACCCTACATATGCTGGCGGAGGAGGATGCAAAAGACATTCTTATGAGTGTGTTGCTATGGCAGCCCACCACCGGAAAGTGGACGGTCATCGCCACCAAGCCCAGGGAGGATATCGAAGTTGAGGGCCCCGGCCTGCATGTAGACAATGCTGGGAACGTATACATTTCGATCTTTCCCACAGGCACAAATGTTTATTACGATAATATATGGTTAACCCTCGAGGTTGTAACAAATGACGGATCCGTCATGATCGTGGACCTCGACAAAGAGACACCCTAGGTCCGATCGATGACCGTCAAGAAAAATCATGGCCGCTGCCCCTGAATCGATCAAGGAAACCATCCGCACGGAATTTGATTCTACCCACGCCGCCTTCCATGCCTTGCTGGATTCGCTCACCGAAGAAGACTTGCACAGACAAAGCCTGAACCCAGGCTGGACAAATGGCGAGATCCTGGCGCATATGACCTTCGGCTTCATCATCGTCAACGCGCTGTTGCCCGTAGAGCGATTGTGGAGACGATTGCCCAGGGAATGGTCCAAGCCGTTCGCGTGGCTGTTGAACGCATTCACGGGTCCGTTCAACTGGATCAACGCGCTCGGCGCGCGGGCAGGGAAAAGTATTCACTCATAAGAGGGTCGGGAAGATCTATGACAAGGCGCATTTCTCGTTGCTGAAAAAACTGGATGTCATCCGTGACGACGAGTGGCAAAAAGGCATGTATTACCCCACAAAATGGGACGCCGACTTCGACGAATTCATGACACTCGAAAAAGTATTTCATTATCCCGTGACCCACTTTAATTTTCATCTCAAGCAGATCGCAAGGTAAACAAAGGCCCCATAACGCAGCAAGGCTTTACCTGAGCGAAATTTAATCGTTTTCAGATAGTATATTAGTCATGGGCCGGGTATATCCCTGCCAACCGCATAATATCTCCATCAATATAACGTTATAGGATTCAAGTACAGTCTCACACCCCACATCGGTAGGAGTGAATCTTGATCCGCAAACTGAAATCAGGGAAATATCGCCTGTATTCGACGAAGAAAAACCCGAAAACAGGCAAGCGCAGGAATCTCGGTACGTTCAATACGCGTACCGCAGCGCAAAAACACGAGCGCGAAGTCCAGTTTTTCAAGAGGCGCAAATGACACCCATGGATAATCCATTCAAAGAAAGGCAGGACCGCATGACTTTTACGATCGAATATGAACAGGAAGAAGATGGTCGCTGGCTGGCCGAAGTAAAGGAAATGCCGGGCGTGATCGCCTACGGAGAAGACCCGGACGAGGCGGTGGCGCACGCGCAAGTACTGGCCTTAAAGGCCGTGATCCAACGCATCGAGCACGGCGAGAGCATGCCGGAGTAATCCTTTTATAACGAATAACGAGCAGTGGATTTTTCTACTGCTCGTTTTATTTTGCCAGGGCTGGAATATTTTTATTTCGAGAAACTCCAAAATATCAAGGGGATGGCGCCGCACAGGGCAAAGTCGAAAATGATCAAGAGCAGCCAGATCCAGAATTGCGATGGGGCATTTTTCTCCAGCACGGCTTCGGAGGGGTTTTGCGGATCGTAGTACACAGCTGTTTGAGAGTTAACTGGGTAACGCGCGATCACTTTCCCTGAGCCCGAACCACCTACCTCCAGGCCTGGCGCGATGCGGTTGCCCTGATAGGTTTGTCCG
>CAZJYB010000107.1:0-14581 GCA_964549865.1 uncultured Anaerolineaceae bacterium | reverse complement strand
GAACACGATTTTGAGTCGTGCGCGTCTGCCTAGTTCCGCCACTTCGGCTTAAGTGCGAACGCTAGTATAACAAACCCCCGTTGATAAGGTCAAGATGAAACTCGGAATCATAGGATTACCCCAATCTGGAAAGACAACCATTTTCAACGCGCTGACGCGCGGCAATACCCCCACCACGGCCTCCGCCGGCCGCATCGAAGTGCATAATGCGGTCGTGGACGTCCCCGACCCGCGCGTGGATAAACTCTCCGCCATGTTCAACCCGAAGAAAACGGTCTACGCCAAGGTGACGTATGCAGACATCGCGGGCCTGGAAACTGGTTCGGCCAAAAGCGGCATCTCCGGGCAACTGTTGAATCAACTGAACCAGATGGACGCCTTGATCCTGATCGTGCGCGGCTTCGCCGACGACAGCGTGATGCACCCAAACGGCAGCGTGGACCCAAAACGCGATATCGAGATCATGTTAAGTGAACTGCTGCTGGGCGACCTGATCGCCGTGGAGCGCAAACTGGAAAAGCTCACCGATGAAAGAAAAAAAGGCGGCACAGACAAGGCCCTGAACGCGCGCCAGACGGAGTTGTTCGAAAAATTGAACAAAACCCTTTCAGAGAACCAACCATTGCGCAGCATTGAATTCACGAACGAGGAACAAAAGGAACTCTCCAGTTTCGGCCTGCTCACGCGCAAACCAATCCTGACCGTGTTCAACATGGGCGAGGGACAATCCGCACCGGCGGTCGATCTCGATCACCCCTCCGTGGCGTTGATGGGCAAACTCGAAATGGAGATCGCACAACTCGGCCCGGAAGATGCGGCGGTTTTCATGGAGGAATATGGCATCAAGGAACTCAGCTTAAATAGAATGATCAATCTGTCTTATGACCTGCTTCAGGTGCAAACCTTTTTCACTGTCGGTGAAGACGAGGTCCGTGCGTGGACAACGCGGCGCGGCGCGGGCGCGCAGGAATCCGCGGGCGAGATCCATACCGACCTCTCGCGCGGGTTCGTGCGGGCAGAGGTGGTGGCCTACGAAGACCTGATCAGCCTCGGGGGTATGAATGAGGCGAAGGCCAAGGGGAAGTTGAGACTCGAAGGCAAGGAATATCCCGTGAAAGACGGCGACATCATGCATATCCGCTCAAGCCTATAAATCCCTCTATGTCATTCTGCCGTCTCGCACCGGCGTGCCGCCGTGCTACGCGGCACGAACGGTGAGCGACCGAAGGAAGCGAAGAATCCCGCCGCTCCACGGCGGAGACCCTTCGCTAACCCCTTCACTTGGTTCAGGGTTTCGGCTCAGGGTGACACGGTATATTTTTTTATTTTAGATATACTCCCCTCCATAGTATCTACAAAAGATTTTCATTTTATGGTAAAAACTTTTTAAGGAGACATCGGATCATGGCTTACTCAATTAAAAAATGGGACCTGGGAGAACTCTTCCCCGGCTTCGACAGCCCGGAACTGCAGGCCGCCTTCGATAATGTGGATGAGCAGGTGACGTCGTTCGAGGGGGCGCGTGGAAAACTCAACCCCGATATAGAAATCGAAACTTTTCTTGATATCGTGCGTGCCTCTGAAGCGACCACACGTATCGTAAATAAAATATATGCGTTCGCAGGGCTTGCCTTCGCGGCCGATACGCAGGACCAGGCCGCGCAAAGCATGGTGGGACGCGTGCAACAGTTCGTGGCAGAGATGCAAAACCGCACGCTGTTCTTTGGCTTATGGTGGAAGGAAGTGGATGAGCAGAACGCCGAACGCCTGATGAACGCTTCCGGCGATTATCGTTATTATCTCGAAGAGATGCGCCATTTCAAGCCGCACACCTTGAGCGAACCGGAAGAAAAGGTCGTCAATCTCAAGGATGTGACGGGCTCGAACGCGCTGATCAATCTATATGACGCCATCACAAATCGTTATGTATTCAAGCTGAAAGTGGATGGCAAAGTTCAGGAACTGACGCGCGCCCAATTGCAGCCTTTCGTCCAGGGACTGGATGCAGACATGCGCGCACGCGCCTACCAGGAACTGTATCGCGTCTATGGAGCGGACGGCCCGATCCTCGGGCAAATGTACCAAACCCGCGCGCGCGACTGGCATAATGAAAATATCAACCTGCGCAAATTCGGCAGTGCCTTGTCGGTGCGCAACCTGGCAAACGACGTTCCCGATGAAGCGGTCAATGCCTTGATGGAAGTGACAAAGAAAAATTCAAATATCTTTCATCGTTACTTCAAGATGAAGGCAAAACACGTGGGCGTAAAGAAATTGCGCCGCTATGATATTTATGCGCCCGTCGCAAAATCGGACAAACCCTTCAAGTATGACGATGCCGCAAAAATGGTGCTGGATTCTTTCACGGCATTCGACCCAAAGATCGGCGAACTGGCGCGCCGCGTATTCGAACAGGACCATCTCGACAGCGAGATCCGCAAGGGAAAACAAGGCGGCGCATTCTGCGCATCCATCACGCCGGAGATGACTCCTTACGTGCTGGTGAACTATACCGGCCGCGCACGAGACGTGGCCACGCTGGCACATGAGTTGGGTCACGCCATCCATGCCATGCTGGCTTCACATCACACCACGTTCACTTTTCACTCATCACTGCCGCTGGCTGAGACTGCTTCCACGTTCGGCGAGATGATGCTCACCGAAAAACTGCTCGCCGAGGAGAAGGATGAGTCCGTGCGCCGCGATATCCTCTTCAAGCAAATGGACGACGCCTTCGCGACTGTGCTGCGCCAGATCTATTTCGCGCTGTTCGAACGCGATGCGCATGCGATGATCCAGAAGAACGCCTCCACAGATGAACTGTCCGCCGCGTATATGGAGAATCTCAAGGAACAGTTCGGTGATTCGGTTGAATTAAGCGATGAATTCAAATGGGAATGGGTTTCCATCCCGCATATCTATCATACGCCGTTCTATGTCTACGCCTATGCCTTCGGTCAACTCTTGGTGTTCTCGTTATACAAACAGTTCAAGGCGGAGGGTGATTCGTTCAAGCCGAAATATCTCAAGATCCTTTCAGCTGGCGGCTCCGAGGCACCCGCAAAGATCCTCGCCGAAGCAGGGATCAACATCAACGACCCCAAATTCTGGCAGGGCGGGTTCGACGTGCTGGACGGTTTGGTGAGCGAGTTGGAAAAGCTGCCTGTTGAAGCAAAACCGGCCGCAAAGGCAAAGCCTAAAAAAGCTGCTGAAAAGAAAAGTAAAACAGTGAAGACCAAACCTGCCAAAGGCAAGGCTGCGAAGAAAAAATAATCAAAAAACGCTCTTTTGGGCTTGGCCCAAAAGAGCGTTTTTATATCTCACGCAACATCAACAGCTCATCGTAATACACGCCATCGTAAAACAGGACCTGCGGCTCCACGCCATACACTCGAAATCCAGCACGGATATAACTATTAAGTGCGGATGCATTCACCGCCGCAACCCCAAGTTTGACGAATTTTATGGAACGATCCCTTGCCCAATTTATGCAAGCCTCGATCATTTGGCCTGAAATATTTTTCCCGCGCCACGCAGGCTGGACGTATACGCCCCAGATGATGCCATTGTGTTTTTCCTTGATATGCCTGTATTGGCCAATGCCTGTCATTCCAACCAGGGTTGAATCAAGAACAGCTACGAAAGTAGCATTCGCAGTTTGGTCTCTTAATTGTCCTTCTGTATGTGAAAGAGGCAGTTTGGATTCTTCTTCATAATCACTGGCAAAGGCGATCGGGCGATTTTGAAGCGCCTCGAGACGCAATTCACGCAATGCAGCCGCGTCTTCCACAGTGGCCTGACGAATAACAGTTGGATTTGTCATCGGAATATTATTTTGGTGGGTATTTCCCAGTCATTTTCCTGATCGTATTAATCCCACGGAAGGTCGCGCGCAGGCCGGTCATCTTCTCGAAAAGCACGTTCGAAAACGTAGATTCACTCTGCTTTTTCAGGCATAACCAGTAGATCTCGCGCCCATGCGCGTGGAAGTCGTCGATATCCGTTTTCAGGGTGATGAGCTTTTTCTTCGAAGAGGCATCCAGCGGGTCTGCAAGGAATGCCACGTTCAATGCCATGGCAGCATCGAGTTCTGATTTTTTAAACGGCTTATACGCTGCGATCGCTGCCAATTCTGCATCGGTTCTGATAAACGTGACCACTTCATATCCCAGCGCTTCCTTCAGTTTTTTCTCGATCTTCCCCTCAAGCGCTTTATGATCTTTTGATGAGGTCTCGAATATCACGTTACCGCTGGCGATAAACGTTTCAATGTTCGAAAAGCCAAGCGATTCGAATATCGCGCGCAGGGCGTCCATTTTGACGGTATGCCCGCCGACGTTGATGGCGCGCAGGAATGCAATGTATCGTGTCATTCTAATTCCAATCGGATCTCAAAAAGCCTGGGCCACAATTTTCCGGTGACAAAAAGTCTGTCATTTTTTTCGTCATAGGCGATCCCATTGAGCACCGCCTCCGGTTCCTGTCTCTCTTCAACGGGGAACAATCCCGTCAGGTCGATCCAGCCCATAATTTCACCCGAGCGCGGATCGATTTGCACGATCTTATCACTATGCCAGATGTTGGCATAGATTTTCCCGTTCACATACTCAAGCTCATTGAGGTCAATCAATGGTTCTTCATTATCATAAACGCTGATCGTCTTTTCAACCTCGAAGGTTTCGGGGTTAAAAAAGGCAAGGGTGTTGGTTCCATTGCTCATGATGAGCGAGCGACCGTCGTCCGTCAATCCCCAGCCCTCTCCTTGATAACTGAATTCACCAAGCAGTTCGAGGCTGTTTTGATCGTAAATAAATCCCAGCTGGTCCTGCCACGTCAACTGGAATATTTTTCCGTCCAGCAGGGTGATGCCCTCGGCGAAATATTGGTCTGCAAGATCAACTTTGGTTCTTACGCTGCCCGTCGTCAGGTCAACGATACGCAGGCTGGAGGATCCATTTCGCCCGGTGCTTTCGTAGAGAATGCCATTCCTGAACACCAACCCCTGCGTGAAAGCAGATTCATCATGCGGCCAGCTTTTAATAATTTTATAGGTATAAGTTGGGATAGATCTTGAGAAGAACCGGTAAATTGCGTCCTTCGCCGTACTTGAAGAAAAAACTGCGCCTGTACCAAGCAACAACAAGAATACCAATACAAGAATTACTCTTTTTGTCTTTGACATAATCACTTTAATTCTGCGTATATATCAATCCGCACTGATCAGGACAGGTTCGCTTTCAACATCCCTGTCCTTCAATTCCTTGTGGGGCGCGAAGAAGGCCGCCACCAGCCCAAGCACACCGGCAACGAAGGCGATCACGAATACCAGATGGATCGAATCGGCCAGGGCGAGGCGGGCGCCCGCATCGATGATCACGCCGCTGGCAGGCTCGAGCAATTGCGAAACCAGTTCAGGGTCCAGGCCGGAGGCGTTCAAATTCGAGGCGAGTCGCAGGCTCAACGCTGCGCCCATCACGCTCACGCCGAGAGTCCCGCCCATCGAACGGCTAAATTGAAGAGTCGAAGTGGCCGTGCCGAGATGCCTTCGTTCCACGCTGGTCTGCACACCGATAAAGAAGGCCGGGATCGAAAGCCCCATACCCACACCCATCATGGTGACGAAGACCATCATGCCTGCCTGGCTTGAGTTTGCATCGATGAACGTCATAAGCAACGCGCCGATCACGAACAGGCCAGTGCCAACGAGCCCGAGCTTGCGATACCCAACCCTCAACATGATGCGTGCGCTGATGATGCTGGCCGTCACCCAACCCAGCAGCATGGGTGTGATCGTAATGCCGGCCTGTGTGGCGCTTGTGCCAAGCACCGATTGCACGAACAACGGGATGAAGGACAGGCTGCCGAAGATGGCCCAACCGGTAAAGACACCGTGCGCGATGGCCGTGGAAAAAAGCGCGTCGCGAAAAAGCGGGATCGGCAGGATCGGGTCCGCGGCGCGGCGTTCGACCCATATCAGGATGATGAACAGGACGATCGAAACCGCGATCAACATCCAGCTTCTGACAGTGCCAAACTCCATCATGCCAAGCAATAGCAGGACAGCGCCAATGGTCAATAATGCGGCGCCGGCGTAATCCACAGCGGGTCGTTCCTGACCTCGAGGCTGGTCACGCCAGCCGAATACCACCAACGCTGCCGCGATCAAACCGGGGATCACGTTGACATAAAATATCCAGCGCCATGAAAGCTGGTCAACTAGAAAGCCGCCCAACAACGGCCCGGCCACAGAGGAGACCCCCCATACGCCGGAGAACAATCCCTGCATTTTGGCACGCTGTTCGAGCGAGAACATCTCGCCGATCAAAATGAATGCCAGCGGAATCACGCCGCCCGCGCCGAGGCCCTGCAAAGCGCGCGCCCAGATCAACTGGCTCATGGTATTTGCCAGACCACATACGATCGAGCCTACGAGGAACAATACCATCGCGATCGCATATAGCGTGCGGCGGCCGTATAGATCAGAGAGTTTTCCGTATAACGGAACGGACGTGGTCGAAGTCAGCATGAACGCGGAGAAGACCCACGAGTAATGTTCGAGGCCGCCCAACTGACCGACGATGGTCGGCATGGCGGTTGCAACAACAGTGGATTCCATGGAGGCAAGGAACAGGCTGAGCATGATCCCAGCCGTGACCAGGATCGTACGATTACGTGACATATTTTCCTTTGGTGAAAGAGCGAATACGAGTAATTGTTTGGGCAATCATACTGCAAAATGGAACAGAGACCGGCAAAAGGCCGGCCTCTGTTCATTGGATAGTGATAGGGATTGGAGAATGCACCCCAATCCCCATATTGACTTAAGGCGTGCCGACGATGGTAATCGTATCCACGCCACACTCAACCAAACTTGCGCCGGCGGCATCTGCACATTCCACTTGCAGCCGCACTGTTTGGCCGGCATACGCCGTAATATTGGCGGTGATCGCCTGCCAGGCGCCGTTGTCGTTATTGGCGGCGTTAAGTTCCTGGAATACGGTGGTGGTGGTCGCACCGATCACCTTGATACGCAAATAGTCTGCGCTCGATGAATTGCTGCCGTGCGCCGCGTACCCGTAAAGGTTTAGCGTTATTGTACTGAACGAACCGGCAAGGTTGATCGCGCCAGAGCGGGCAGTGGTCAGGCCGCCATCCACATCGTGGTCCCCGGCAGCGGCTCCCGCGAGGCGACCGGTAACCAGATCGTTTGTGCCGGATTGCGTGGTACCGAGTTGCTTCACACCACCGGATGACGTCTGCGCGGGGTCACCGATTTCCCAGCGGCCAAGCGTGGCAGTATCGGTCCCTGTGGGATTAAACGTCCAGCCGGTGGCTGCGCCATCGAAGTTGTCGCTGTAAAGGGTGGTGGGCGGTGTGGTTCCACAGTATTGCGCGCCTTTGCCGATCACATCATAAGGGCAAGCTGCCTTGTCAAGCAAATACAGAATCGCGGCCCGGTTACGGGAAGTTTCCGCGGGAATGACCTCATCACCCGGATAAAAGCCTCCCTGGGCCGACGTTCTTGGATACATCTCGAACGTGTAGTTCAAGATCCGATGCTGGCCATACTCCCAGTCCACGATGGTGCCGTCGGTAATATACAGGTCGCTGGATTGTTCGGGCGTGTATCCGTTGGTTGCGGCCATTGCCTGTCCCATCGTGACCATGGTATTGTAATCGTCTATATTCATATCGGCCGGGACGTCTGTAAAGGTATAGCCGTATGGCCACAGGATCAATTCTGAATACGAGTGAAAATCGATCGCGACGGTGATCTGTTGTTTACTGTTAATGACGCGGCTGTTAATGAAGTTACGCACTGCGACAGTTTCCGGAGCAGAGAATGCGGAAGAACCTCGATAGGTCTCGCTGCCTGTCGAAGTGCTGCTACCGCCACAACATCCCCAGCGATAACCCCAGTTGCGATTTAGATCCGTGCCAACATTGGAAGAACCTGTATTCGGCTGGCGATTCTTGCGCCAGGACCGATAGGTGCCCGTGGCAATATCATACTCGCCGCCGTCCGGGTTCATGTCGAAGACGATCCAGACCTCGCGGCTGTTGACCAGATTCGTGATCTGTTGATTGGAGCCATACTCATCGGTGAGCATTTTCAAGGTATACAGCGCCATTTCCACGGTCAGGTGTTCTCGGGCATGCTGGTGATGGGTGAACAACACTTCGGGCTCGGCTTCATCTGTGCCGACGTTATCTGAGATCTTGCCTGCCCAGATCGTGCGGCCTTCATAGGAAGTGCCCATACTGAACAGGTCGAAGATCGCCGGATGGTCGCTCTCGGCCTGTTGAATCTCGGTCACCATTTCAGCGTAATCATGATAGGCCGAGTCGCCGGGAGGAAATGCAAGGATTACGGCTTCTGACTGTGTTGGCTGTGCAATGCGAATGCCTAATTTTTTCTCGATGGCCTTCTTTTCCGCGGGGGTCGCCTCCACCAGCACATAATCGTGGCCAACCTCAAGGATCAACGCGCCTGTCGAAGCGATCAGTGTGCGCGTTTCCATGTCAAAAATATCAGGGATGTAATATACAGTTGTGGGATCCTCGCTTTGGGCCGTGGCTGAAGAGGACATCGCAAAGATCATCACCAACAGCAACACCCAATGGACCCAGTACTTCCCTTTGATCATATACATTCTCCTTCTTAATATAAAAAATGATTGGGAACAACGATCCTACTGAAACGAGATGGGATGGTATATGTATATCCAGCTGACTACCTCCTTATTGCCTGAAAAAGTCAACCCACTGAATTTCAAAAGAGCTTCCAGCTTTCTCTGTGAATTCCTGCGGGAATGTGATCTCAAAATATCCTTCTGCAAGCGGAATGTCTGGAGCCGTTTGGTCTGAGACGATCCTGATCTCCATCCACAATGGCTGACCGGGCAGGATCGGCTCTTCTGTGCCGGATAACAAAACCCTCTGGTTGCCGGCATTAAATGACGAACCACTCGAACCTGAGGCGGCAAGTACGGTGTCTGCATACAAGAGGCGGAATTCCTCGAGGCCTTTCAAGTGGAGCCGGGCGATCATCTTTTGGGGCAATATGCCTGAAACAAGTTCAAATTGAGCGGAACCAATTCCGCTTGGGCTATTCACGTCTATAATACTGACATCCTCTTCGCTGGTGATCGTGATCGTATCTCCCTCTTTTGAACTGGTCACGCTGAATTCCGGCTTCGATCCATTCGAACGATCCGGTTGAAGCGTGCAAGCCGCCAGAACGACACTGATCAGGATGGCCAGGGATGCATTTTCAGGTTTCATACAAAATGAACACTCCCAACTTGGATAAAGTTGATAACATTATTAATATTAGTATAGCATGCCTGTCAAGCCCCCGACCCATGTAAATGTCATAACTTTCCGCCCTGAGTAAATATTCTTATCAGTTTTATTCCCGCATCACTTCTTCATATCGCTTTTTCTGGCGCTCCGTGGCGACCACTGTATTACGCAGCAACATCGCCACCGTCATGGGGCCCACCCCACCTGGCACCGGTGTGATCCAGCCAGCTACCTCATGGACGCTATCGAAGTCCACATCTCCGACGGTCTTCAAACCCATGGTGCCGTCGGGTCGAGTCACCTCCACCTGATTGATGCCAATATCGATCACCGCTGCCCCAGGCTTGATCATATCTGCCGTAATGAGACCGGGCTTGCCGACTGCGACGAAGACTGCATCTGCCTGGCGAGTATGGTAGCCGAGATTGCGCGTGCCGTGATGACAGATCGTGACAGTTGCCAATTCCTCGACAAGTAATAAGGCCACAGGTTTGCCCACAATTTCAGAGTGCCCCACAACTACCACTTCCAGCCCACGCAGGTGCAGACCAGTGGTTCGCAATAACTCCACAGATGCCAGTGAGGTGCATGGGCCCAGTGAAGAATCGCCATAGACGATATTGCCGATGTTGGCGGAACTCATGCCTTCCACATCCTTGGTGGGGTGCATGGCATTTTCCAACTGCTCGAGATCCAAAGCAGGAGGAACTGGGCGCTGCAGAATGATGCCCGTGACGCGCGGGTCCGCGTTCAGCGCGTGGATCGCGGCCAGTGCCTCGCGCTGGGTCATACTCGCTGGATAATGTCGGTTCTCATATTCGATGTCGACTTCTTCGCAAGCGCGCCGCTGGTTCTTGACAAAGAGCGACGCAGCCGCGCTCTCACCGATATCCACGGAGACGAGGCGAGGCTGCCAGCCCAGCTCTTTCAACCCGGCTACGCGTGTGCGTACATCGTCCTTGACAACCTGCGCGTGTTTTTTTCCATCAATGATCTTATGAGGCATGATCTTCTTTCATTTACTAATTGGGTTGTGCGATCAACTTCTGCCCGATACGAACGACCTCTTTGGCGAGCACATCAAAATCATCCTGCCGGCTGCGATGGTTCGATATGGCAATGCGCAAACAATAGCGGTCGCCCAATGTCGTATAAGATGGCACGGCAATTCCCTGCTCGTGCAGTTGCATCAGGATCTCTTTGTTCAACGCGTTGAGCTTTTCATTCTCCAGCCCGCCGGGATTGAAACGAAAGCAGACGATATCGAGGCCGATCGGGGCCAAAAGTTCCATGGCTGGATCCTTCTCTACCAGTTTTCCAAAGTAATGCGCCTGTTCGACGTTACGAGCCATCATTCGTCCAAACCGATCAAGACCATGTTCCTTGATCGACATCCATACTTTGAGGGCGCGAAACTGACGTGATAATTGCAGTCCATAATCGCTGAACCAGATATGCCCAGCGGCCAGCCCGCGCGATTCGTGCTGCAGATATTCCGGGGTGAGTGAAAACGTTCGGCGATGGGACTCACCATTCCGCACAAGCGCGCAGCCCGCCTCGAAGGGAATATGCATCCATTTATGCAGGTCGAGGGCGACCGAATCCGCACGTTCGATGCCGGCAAGCTGAGGTTTTACATTCTCTGCAAGCACAGCCACCGCTCCGATTGCACCGTCCACGTGAAACCACAGGTCTTCGCGTTGACATAGGTCAGCCAGCGCGTTCAAGTCATCGATCGCGCCGGTGTTGATCGTGCCCGCGTTCCCGATGATGCAGATCGGACGGTATCCCGCTTCACGGTCCGCTTTGATCGTCTGTTCCAATGCCTTGAGATCGATGGTGTAATCGTCGTTCACCGATATTTTTCGCAGGCTGGTGCTGCCCAATCCCAAAAGTTCAACGGCCTTCTGACTGCAACTATGTACTTCCTCGGATGCGTACACGGTCAATCGTTGAGGAGCAGCCTGCATACCCAGCTCTCGAACATTGAACCCGGCTTTGACGTTCCTCGCGACGGCAAGCCCGACGAAATTCGCCATGGAACCACCGCTAACCAGCAAACCACTGGACTCTTGCGGCAGACCGATCATTTCCTTCATCCAGTTAATGACCTGCTCTTCAACCCGATTGGCAACGTGATTGCCCCCGCCGAGATTGGGATTCATGATCGCGGCCAGGAAATCAGCCAGGGCGCCAAGGATCGTTCCATTGCCCATGTACCATCCCCAAAAACGCGGATGGATGTTGCCCATCGGATAGGGAAATATGTTTTTCAGAAATTCCTGATATACAGCCTGCGCACCGGCTGGCTTGGATGGAGCCGGCACATCGAACTGCACAGCCACCTCATCCGGGACAGGCTGCCAGACCGGGCGTTCGCCAACCGTCTGGAGATAGGTGATGGCATCATCCACCATGCGATGTGCCAGGGCACGCATCTCATCCCAATTCTCGGGGTCCAGGGTTTCGTAGTGTTCAGTAGTATTCATTCGACTCTGCCTTTGTGTATCTGTGGGTTTAATTCCGCCAAAAGTATAGCACCAAACCTTGTATGAAAAAACTCCCGCCAATTCTTCTGAGGGAGTTTTTGATACAAGGAACATCGCTGTTTTATTATTGAGGTAAATCTAAATTAATTGCCAATTCATTTCTTGTTTTTCTGTCGGATACTGCATGTAGTTCTTTTCGATAAGGCAAATCTTTGGGTAACTTAATATCCCAAACCAAACCAAGTTTATTGAGAATTTTCAAAACCCACCAGCCAACATCTGGCTGAGATTCGTATATGCCCATCATTGCCGAGCCAGGGAAAGCATGATGATTATTATGCCACGCCTCACCCATGGTGATTAAACCAGCGATGTCCACGTTATGACCCTGAACCGCTGCACCTTCAATTTCCCAATCTCTTGTTCCGCTGTTGTGTGCAAAATAGCCAACCAACCAATGACCTGTTAGTTGAATGGGAATGCGAACGCAAATTCCCCAAATAACCCATGACCATCCACCTAATAAGTAAAATAATATTGCCCAAGGTACTTGCTGTAACATCCATGTCTTTTCCATGAATTGATAAACCCTGTCTTCTGCAACTTCCTTTTCAGCCATGAATTTTGGGGGATGAGTAAGCGCCAAATCACAATGCAGTTGCCACCAACCATCTTTGAAAAAGCCGCTCCCATGTTTTAAGTAGCTATGGCAATCTGGATGGCGTTGCGCCCAGTCTCTAATATCGTGCGCTCTCATCATTCCGAAAGGTCCAGCCATTCCAAAAACAGTTCCAAGATGGATAAATAAATACTCCATCCACTTAGGGCATTTATAACTTTTGTGTATCAACAGTCGATGCATGCCTAGTGAATGCCCCAGACATGCTGTTATCGCAGTAAACGCTAGAAATAAAAGAAAGGAATCAATCGAGAAGGTAAAAAATCCACCTATTATGCCTATGAGAAGGTGTGATGTAATCCAAATTGACTTTTTCCATGACCAATACACATGCCCTTCAACAGGGTTTGTTTTCTCGCTGACTCTTACCATGCGGAATACATCTTTATCTATATCCATAATCTTCTCCTTTACAAGTAGTATCAGGAAAAAAGCGAGGTTGCATTTGTGCGGCCAGAGTTGCCATTGTTAATGAGCCCGTGATTGGCAGATCATGTTATCTAGCGTTTAGAACTTCTCATTATTTGTTTTCTCAAGGTTATTAATTTTGGTTTTCCCAAGAAGCTTCAACAGGAGATTACGAAAAGCCTTGAGAATGGGATATAGAAACTGCGAGCCCCGTTCGGATTTGAAGATCCAGTAGTTAAACCGATTGAACACTCCCGAACGGCTGCTGATGAGTGACAATGCATGGATCGCATCGGAGCCGTAATAGATCTGTCCGCCCATCTTGAGCACCATGCCCTGGTCGATATCCAGCCCCATGTCCGTGATCTCCTGCATCACTTCGCTGGATTCGCGCGCATTGACGATGCGTAGATCTCCCACAGACTCTCGTATACGCACGACCTGGCAGTACGCGTCACAGACCGGGCATTCCTTGTCGTAAACGAGCAGGATCTCCGGGCGGTTTGGATTGTCTTTCGATGAAAGGGAAGTTGTCATAAAGTGCTCCAATCGATGTTGCACAAAACAAACGGCTTACATATTGTGAAATATATCACAACATGTAAGCCGTTGTCAATGACGTGTTTGGAACGGAAAATTCACATGGATCTTATCTAATCCACAAATGAGAAGCTGTTCAAAACCTGCATGAACTGGGCCTTATCTACATCGGCATTTCCCTGCGCGGCGATCCACGTGATCCAATAACCCTTGCCACTATGGATCGACAATGCAACCAGGCCAAACGAATCGTGTGCGTTCGGGCAGTGATATTCAAGCAGCATGGCGGGCTCACCACCCAGGGTGATGGCCTCTTCAGAGACCGGGTCATCTTCAATGCCTTCGTAGCAAACTCCCTTGCTCACCCCGGCCTTAATCAACGATTTTGCAGTTTCGGTCCATGAAGCCAGGTCTGCATCGACCAGCTCGCGCGCGCCCACACCGATCGTCAAGTTCCGGCCGTCTACATACCCCGCAAAGGCATCAACGCCTACCACGCGATTCGGGTCAAGTGGATCGTAGTCGGCCCATACACCGGGTTTATCTTTAACAAGCCAGCCTGTGGGGTAGATCAGTGAATAACCATACCGCTCTGAAGTAAAAGCCTGTCCATCGAACCCGGCCTGTGGTGCACATGCAGAAAGCCCGACCAATATCAGGGATATCAATGAACTGAAGGAAAAATTGACAAACTTCTTCATAACGGCTCCCGATTAATGGTTGTTCACCACCGGTAACGGCTCGCCATATAACTTGCGATGCACCACACTCAAAGCACGAACTTGATCCGCGGCATGGTACGAAGACCTTACCAGAGGATTCGACTCCACCCATTTGAACCCGATCTCTTTTCCATACTCACGTAACTCGGCAAATTCTTCCATGGTGTAATAACGATCCATGGCCATGTGCTTCTTGCTGGGCTGCAGGTACTGGCCGATGGTCAGGATATCCACGCCCCAACTGCGCTGGTCGCGCATCACGGCCTTGACCTCTTCCATGGTCTCGCCCAGGCCGAGCATGATGCCGGATTTGGTCAACACATCGGGGTCGAGTTTCTTTGCATTCGATAACGTTGCCGCGGCCCAGTCATAATTATCCTGCGGTTGGACGGTCTTGAACAGACGCGGTACGGTCTCCACGTTGTGATTCAAAATTT
>CAZJYB010000106.1:0-14626 GCA_964549865.1 uncultured Anaerolineaceae bacterium | reverse complement strand
AGTATTAGCGATGCGAATTATGCGAGTGGAACTGTCGGTGTGTTCGTCAACGCGGCGGGGAATACCTCTGCAACGGTCAGTTTTTCGGACCTGAGCGTGCAAGAGGTGACCTATCTCCCGCCCACGCGAACGCCTCAACCGTAAGGCAAGCCCCTTTGTGCTCCTTCGTGCCCTTTGTGGTTAAATAAAATATGCCGCGAAACAAACTCAATGACCTTGACCCAAAGACCTGGCTGAAGTTCCAAAAATCCTGGTTCATTCATAACCCACCACCGCGCAGGAAGGGTGTGCTCGTGCACCCGGCCAAATATCCGGAAACGATGGCGCAGGAGTTCATTGAGTTCTTCACCAAGCAGGGCGAGACTGTGCTCGACCCCATGGCCGGTACAGGTTCCACATTAATTGCAGCCTTACGCGCCGGGCGAAATAGTTATGGCATTGAGTTGAATCCCAAATACGCCGAAATCGCAAAACAAATCATTGAGGGAGAACGCGCTTTGTTGGGTGGGAAAGTCGAAGGTCTAAAGTCCGAAGTCATCAATGCCGATGCAATGAACGCAAGCGACCTTCAACCTTTGACCTTTGACTATGTATTAACTTCGCCTCCCTACTGGGATATGCTGCATGCCAAAGGGGCGGATAATCAAAAGAAACGCCGCGATACGAACGAATTGGATGTGGTGTATTCTGAAGACCCAAATGATCTGGGAAATATCCATGAGTATGATGAATTCGTTCAAAAACTGGTGGATATTTATAAAGGACTGAAGTCCTTACTACGCGACAAGGCATATCTCACGATCATTGTCAAGAATGTGAAAAAGGGTGGGAAGATCTACCCGCTCGCGTGGGATATTGCGCACGAGCTTGGAAAAACCTATACTTTGAAAGATGAAAAGATCTGGCTGCAGGATAACCAATCCCTCGCGCCGTACGGGCTTGGCTCCGCGTGGGTGAGCAATACCTTTCATCATTATTGTTTGCAGTTCAGGAATGAGTAGAACTGGAGAATGGATCATGGATCATTTCGGCTAATTCCATGGTCCATTGACTATGATCGGCGTTAACGATTTTATCCGCCTGCCCTACACTCCCGACCTCACCGAAGGTGGGATCGCGTATGCGCTTCGGTCCCTGCCATATGCATTTGACCGTGCGGCCAGTTCCCCCTACGACAGGCTCCGCCGCGTAGTGGCGAGCGCCGCGGTCGAACTGGCTTTTCGGCGGTATCTTGGCGAACAGAACATTCCATTTGAAGTGAAAGGCGCAGCTCCTTTCACCGAACCGGAGCGATATGATGTCTCTCTGGGCGGGCACAGGTGCGATATCCGGTCCTTTTTGATCTCGCACCGCGGGCAGATCTCCGAAATGCGCGGCAATCCAGCCGTGATCCTGGACGCTCCTGCACTAGTCGCTTCTGATCTACATGCCGGGGAGAGCCGCACAGATAACGATCTGTATTTGTTTGCTTTTCTGACTGGCCTGATCGCCGCATCACAAGACGACCTCAAAAAAGCCGTTGAAATAGGGCAGCCATATTACCTCCTGCATGTTATGGACAAGGAGTGGCGCAAGCCGTTCCATTGGAATCCGCTTGGGCCGCTGACGTTGAAATCCGAATCAGAGGAGCAGATGCTTATCGAAGTCAGCGGGCAGGATGCGGGTCGCGAATTCATGGCGCGGACTTATCATCTCCCACCGAAAACAAATGTCCTCGTGAATGATCCCTTTCATTCAATTACGGCTGTGCATGTCAAACGTCTCCCCGACGCCCGAGTGGGAATCCATAGCCCAAGCCGCAAAAAGACGCACATCATCGGGCAGATGGACTGGGGGAATATCTGGGTGTATGGCATGGACATCCATCTCACTGGCTATATTTCGCGCGAAGAATTCCGTCGCTGTGCCAATCCGATCGCGGCAAATTCGCGTGTATTTCAATATCATCACACACAGGTGAAAAACCTGGCCGTACCGGTTTCGGAATTAAAACCACTGGGACATTTATTCGAGAAGGTCAAAGAATGGGAAAAGGAAAATGACGCATGAAGATCAACCGTATGATCGCAGCCGGTGTTTTAGTTTCCTCGCTCGCATGTAATTTCATTATGAGGGCCTTCACCGATGTCACGCCAACTGTGGCAATTCCGGCATCGGTAATTCCAGGACCGGTTTACATTCCCGCGGTGTGTCAGGGTCAGCCGCTTGCAACCATACCGCCAGACATTGCGCTTGCCGAACCCGCCCCGCTTTTGGAGGCCAACCCTGAAGTTCCATTCGATCTTCAAGCGCGCGTTTTCGACGAGATCGTGGGCATTGTAGAAGATGTATATGTCTACCCTGATTTCAACGGTCAGGATTGGAACGCGATCAAGGCGAAATATCGAACCAGGGTGGAAGCGGATTTGAGCACCCAGGATTTTTACACAGAAATAAATTCCATGATCCTCGAGTTGGGCGATGAACATTCGAATTTTGAAACGCCGCTGGAGGTGGCAGCCTCAGAAGCGGAGCTGGCCGGCGAGGGTGAATATGTGGGTATCGGCGTCTACATTTTGCCAATGCTGGAGAAGCAGCGCGTTTCGATCATCAATGTATTTCCCGATTCACCGGCTGAATACAGCGGGTTGAAACCTCACGACAGCATACTGGCGATGGATGGCATTCCGGTTGTACAGGATGGCAAGGAGCAGACTGAAATGATCCTTGGGCCGGAATGCTCCGCGATCGTCCTGACGGTGCAATCCCCGGGCGAAGCGCCGCGCGACATTACGCTGGTGCGACAGCGGATCCAAAGCCACCAAAATATTCAGGCAGAATTGCTGCGTACCACGGACGGCTCGCGTGTCGGATATATCTTCCTGCCCAGCTTTTTTGACCAGACCCTTCCCGGGCAGGTGGCTGAAGCGCTTGAAAGTTTTGGGCAACTCGATGGGCTGGTCCTCGATAACCGCCTGAACGGCGGTGGAAGCAGCGATGTGCTGGAGCCGATCCTTTCTTTTTTTGTATCCGGCACTCTCGGAGAGTTCATTAGTCGAAATGAATCGCGCGCGTTGACGATTGACCCGGATCCGATCCATAATTCGCAAACTGTTCCACTGGTTTTATTGGTCGGCGTGGATACCGTCAGTTTTGGCGAGATTTTTTCAGGTGCGCTGAGAGATGTGGGACGTGCACAGATCGTCGGTGAACCCACGCTGGGAAATGTGGAGGTCCTGCACGGATACAACCTGGACGACGGCTCACGCCTGTGGATCGCAGAAGAATCCTTTCGCCCGGCAAATTCGAGCGAAGATTGGGAATTAACAGGGATCATCCCGGATGTGATCGCTTACGCAGATTGGGATACCTTCACCTTCGAAACAGACCCATCCATCCCCGCGGCTTTGAAGTTACTCGGGCATTAGAAAGAAATACATTCCTCTGCCGTAAAGCTTAAATCTCTTTCATAAACGCGTGGTAGACTTTTACGCATGTCCCAGCGCGTTAAAAATATTCTTATCGGGTCTGCCGGATTTATCCTGCTGGCCGTTTTAATATATCAAATTCCCTACGTAAATTCGGTGCTTTCATGGCGTATTGAAAAGCTCACGATCTATGCGCGGAATATCGTCGACCCGGTCGGGCCGGTGCCGACGTCATTGCCTGTCACATCGCAACCGGCAACGGCAACACTTGCATCCACTTCAACTGTGATCGTTAATTTAACCCCATCTGTAACGCCAACTGTCACTCTGCCACCCTTGCCGGCGCAGGCGTCGATTGCTTCACCTCCCTATGAACAGCAAACGCCCAACAATTGCGGCCCGGCCCAACTATCGATGGCTATGCATATTTACGGGTGGGAAGGGGATCAGGCCGATATCGCGTCCTTCATAAAACCCATTACCGGAGATCGCAACGTCAATCCGGAAGAATTGCGTTATTACGTCCGCACTCAGGCTGGCTGGTTAAACCTTGAATATCGCGTGGCCGGCAGCATTGGATTGCTTAAGCGCCTGCTTGCAGCGAATTATCCTGTGATCGTGGAAAGTGTCACTTCGCTGGACCCGAACGATGCCCTCGGCCCGAATGATGACTTGTGGGCTGCCCATTATTTGCTGCTTACCGGTTATGACGACGCGGCGCAGGAATTTACGATCCAGGATTCTTATCACGGTGCAGACCTGAAGATCTCCTATTCCCAACTGGAGCAGGAATGGAGACCGTTCAACAACCTTTATATGGTGATCTACTTTCCGGAATTCGAAGAGGAGATGAAGACGCTGCTGGCCACAGACTGGGACCCGGGCCTGAATCGGCAAAATGCATTGAGCGCCTCTGAAGCCGCCACGGCCAACGACTCCGCTGATGCATTCGCGTGGTTTAATTATGGCAGCAACCTGGTTTATTTTGATCGATACGCTGAAGCCGCGCTGGCCTACGATAAAGCGCGTGAGATCGGCCTGCCGCTGCGAATGTTCCGTTATCAATTCGGTCCATTCCTGGCCTATTTCCATTCGGGCCGTAATGACGACCTGCTTGTACTTACAGATTACGCGCGCGACGTAACGGACATGTCTGAAGAAGCGTGGCTATGGTATGGTTACGGCCTGTATCGTAAGGGCGATTATGATGGCGCGCGCAAGGCGTGGCAAAAGGCGGATTCGATCAACCCTCAATTTTTTGAAGACCAGGCAAGGACTGCCCTGCAATTGGTGCCGTAAACTTATGTTGTTGCGTGGCAATTGTACTGCAGACAGAACATAAACTATAAATCATGAAAAAAATAATCATCGTTTCTTTCTCTCTTTTTCTTTTCGCTTGTGCTTCACCGTCCACACTTGCACCCACAGTGACTGTAACCATGACCATCCCTATTGCGGAAAATACAGTTACTCCCACAGTGGTTTCGCCCACGGCACAGCCCACATTCACGCTCGTTCCATCGCCAACGCCTTTTACATCCAGGATTTCATCCACAGATGGTATGACCCAACTCTTTATACCAGCAGGAAGTGTGTATATGGGCGGATTGGACGTATTGCTTGAAAACGATGAGATCCCGGCGCATCATGTACAACTCGATGCCTATTGGATCGACCAGGTGGAAGTGACCAATGGCATGTATGGGTTGTGTGTGAAAGCTGAGGCTTGCCGGCAGCCGGCAAAGACAAACTCGGATAATCACGGTGATTATTTCGGCAACCCGGAATTTCAAGATTATCCCGTGGTCAATGTTACGTGGTTCGACGCGAACGCATACTGTGGCTGGGCCGGGCGCAGGCTTCCCAGCGAAGCAGAATGGGAACGGGCGGCGCGCGGTGACGACATGCGTACCTTCCCGTGGGGGAATGAACTGCCGAACGCGAACAATTCCAACTCGTTGAACATCGTGGGCGATACTTCGCGTGTAGGATCGTATGCGCAGGGGATCAGTCCCTTCGGCGCGTTGGATATGGTTGGGAACGTCTGGGAATGGGTTGCAGATTATTACGATTCGAACTATTACACTGAATCCAGCGATACAAATCCCACTGGGCCGGAAAGCGCCGTGATTAATCATATGCGTGTGATTCGTGGTGGTTCTTTCCAGGATGACCTGGGCAGCCTGCGGATTCCAAATCGCGGGTATGAGGTGGGGCCCAATCCCAATGCGGTTCAGAGTGAGGACGCTTATTATGGGCGCAGTTCGGTGAAGATCGGTTTTAGATGCGCGAATGATAATTAAACGGCAGCAACCAACAGTTAAGAAAGAAGCGATCTCTTGAGTGGCGAAGCCGTATCGAAGGGCGGTTATTTATCTTTACGCATCCATCTGCCTATGGTAAACTCCCGACACAAATCAATAGCCCAACACGGCGCTCTTATCCAGAGAGGCGGAGGGAACGGCCCTGCGATGCCTCGACAACCAGTCAATGAAAATTGAATATGGTGCCAAATCCGACAGAACCATCTTCTGGGAGATGAGAGGGTAGAAAAGCATTACGCATAATTGCCCTTTCATGTCTGAGAGGGCAATTTTATTTTCTTAAGGAGAAACAAAAATAATGAGCAACACTTTTATGTCTTCACCCAGCCTGATGTTCACATCAGAATCGGTGACTGAAGGACACCCCGACAAGATCTGCGATCAGATCTCGGATGCCGTACTGGACGCCTGCCTTGAGCAGGACCGCATGTCTCGCGTGGCTTGTGAGACTGCTGTCAAGACCGGTTTCGTGGCATTGTTGGGTGAAATTACCACAAGCGCTTATGTAAACTTTGATGAACTCGTGCGCAAAGTTGTTAATGAGATCGGCTACGATAACAGTGACAAAGGCTTTGACGGCAATACCTGCGCTGTGCTTACAGCGGTCGCCAGTCAAAGCGCCGATATTGCATTGGGTGTTGACCATGCACTGGAAGATAAAAGCGGTGAAATGACCGACAAGGATATCGAACACGTCGGCGCTGGGGATCAGGGGATGATGTTCGGCTTTGCATGCAATGAGACACAAACCCTGATGCCGATGCCGATCTATATGGCGCATAAATTATCCCGCCGCTTGAGCGAACTCCGCAAAGATGGCACGCTGCCCTGGCTTCGCCCGGATGGCAAGAGTCAGGTTACGGTGGAATATGCCCAGGGTAAGCCAAAACGGATTGATACAGTTCTTATTTCCACACAGCACGCGCCTGATATTTCTCATGCCGAGATCGTTGAGCAGATCAGCGAGCACATCATTTATCCGACCATGCCAAAAAACCTGGTCGACAAAAACTTAAAGGTTTTTGTTAATCCGACTGGCCGTTTCGTGATCGGTGGTCCAATGGGTGATGCAGGTCTGACGGGTCGTAAGATCATCGTGGATACATACGGCGGCATGGGTCGTCACGGCGGCGGTGCATTCTCCGGTAAAGACCCCACAAAGGTGGATCGTTCCGCTGCATACGCCGCGCGCTATGTAGCCAAGAACATTGTTGCGGCGGGTTTGGCTGACCGGGTGGAGGTACAGGTTGCTTACGCGATCGGTGTGGCTCACCCGCTTTCAGTTAACGTTGAAACATTCGGCACTGCCAAGATTGCGGATGAAAAGATCGCCGCGCTTGTCAACGAGTATTTCGACCTGCGTCCCGGCGCGATCATCCGTGACCTGGATCTGCGCCGCCCGATCTATCGCAAGACTGCCGCGTACGGTCACTTCGGCCGCGACGATATCGAGTTCCCCTGGGAAAAGACTGATAAGGCCGCTGCATTAAAGAAGGCCGCCGGACTGTAGTAAACAGGACAGATAAATAAAAAGAGCCGTGAGATTTTTCTCACGGCTCTTTTTATTTGCTACTTTTCGGCAGGCGCACTCTGGTCAATGCTCTCGATAATAGCCTGAGCCTTATCGATCAGTAGCTGTGCGTTTGCCTCATCAAGTTCGCCGGATTTGACGAACGTGTTTGTCTGGCCGATGAAGCCATTCAGTGTGTCAAGCCCGGATTGAGTATCACCCTTATCCATGACCTCGATAAAGCCATCCAATTTCGAAGTCAGGTTTTTTCCGTTATCCGCGGAGATGACTCCGGTGTCGATCAGACTCCAGATGTCTGTTCCCATACCAGCAGCTTGTTCCTGCGGAGTTCCTGTGAGGGATAATAGTGGTGATTCGAACGAACCGATCTCGCAATGCGCTCCCTGTGGGCGTGCCAGGCCGTTCTGGGAGGTGTTGTTGACGGGGGCTGCCGCGCAAATGGCGTCATCGCCTGCATTGATGGCGGGTGAACCCGCGTTGAGTGGGAAGTAGGCCGGTGAACCGGTCAATGGCCTGAGAGCGGGATCGCTTGTCAGCGCTGCAGTTCCGCAGTTGTTGGGAGATGTACTATTTATTTCAATCAGGTTGTTGTTGCCTGTAACAAAGCCCTGACTATAGCAATCCGCACCGGTGGTCGAGTTGGCCAGGATGCTGTTGAATAGGTAGAGTGTGCCTTGGTTGCTGATACCGGCTCCGCTAAGCCTGGCGTCGTTATTGCCAGAGAAAGTGCTGTTTGTGATCGTTGTTGTGCCAATGTTTACGACGCCGTTGTTAGTATTCCCAGAGAATGTACTATTCGCAATGGTGCTTGTCCCAGAGGAGACAAATACCCCGCCGCCCAGATTGGCTCTATTATCTGAAAAAGTACTCTTGGTGATGCTCAGCGTGCCGGAAGCGACATAGATCCCGCCGCCATAGATAAACTGATCCCCATTTCTTGAAAAGGTGCTGTTCGTGATGGTCGTTTCTCCGGAAGAAACATAAATGCCGCCACCCATGACGTAGGCATTATTTGTGGAAAAGGTGCTGTCTGTGATGGTCGTTGTTCCGGATGAGTAAATGCCACCCCCGTCACTGTAGACCCCATTTCCGGAAAAGGTGCTGCCCGCGATGACCAGAGACCCGCCATTATTGTAGATACCGCCGCCATCGTTGTCGCCAGGAACGTTGATGCCGGCGGCATTTCCCTGGAAGGTGCTGTTCGTGATCTTCACGTTTCCACCGTTATTGTAAATACCTCCGCCATTATCGGCGCGATTGCTTCGGAAGGTGCTGTTCATGATCGTCACAAAACCACCGTTGCTGAGCAGCCCGCCCCCGTTGCGGACACCACTCCCGTTGTTGTAGATACCGCCATCTTTAATGATCAAGCTTTCCAGCGTGAGCGGAACGCGGTTGTTAACTAAAAATACACGATATTGATTATGATTTCCGTCAATTGTGATATCGCCGCCGCCGTTGATGCTCAGCCCGACAAAGTCCGTGATGGGTGGCAGGGCCGAGTTTAATGTAATCGTGGCCGTACCGAGGGAATTACTAAAGAAGATGCCGTCGTCGCTGGCACCTTGTGTGCAATCAGTATAGAATTGCCAGTTTTTGTTGGCATTGACGATGGCTTCCCGCAAGGAGCAGAGGCCGTCTTTGGTGGTATTGTCTGCCGTAGTGTTGACTTGGATGGCGAAGCCCAGTGCGTATGCCCGGCTGGGAAGTGCCAGGCTCCCAAGCAGCAGGGCGAACACGATCACAGAGTTGAACAGGGCAGCATCCGTATTGAAAAACAATAATTTTTTAGCGTTCATAACCAATCTCCTGTTTGAATGATGAATATCTAGAAGCCCTTTGCACTATCAATGATATAGCGCGCCGTTGCCATTTGCAACAAAAAGGGTTGTACAAAGGTACTGATAAACGGATGTACAAAAGTCCTGTTTTTATCCATCGCTGGTTTCTGTGTAGAATATGGTCAAAAAAACGAGCCGCGAGATTTCTCGCGGCTCGTTTTGCATGCCAGCCTTGCCGGCCTGCACTATTTTAGTAGTTTGTCAGAAGGTATTTCATAGGAGCCAATGTCACAGTGCGCACCCTGTGGGCGGGCGATGCCATTTTGTGACTCGTTACTTGCCGCTGCACATTGCCCATCGTCGCCTGTGTCGATGGCTGGGGAACTGCTATTGAGGGGATAATAAGCCGGGGAACCGGTTAACATGGCAAGGTCCGGGTCCAAGCCAATGATATTGCCGTCAACGCCGTTCAGGAACCCGCAGGCGTCCCCGCTGAGGGCTTCGATCAGGTTGTTGTTGCCAGCCACGATCCCACCCGGTTCGTTCCTGCAATCATCGCCTGACTCCCTGCTGTTGGCAACGATAGTATTGTAGAGTGCAAGTACGCCCGACATGTCATTATAAACACCACCGTGATATTTTGCCTGGTTGTCCGAGAAGGTGCTGCTCAAAATATATGCTTCGCCATCGTTATAGATGCCGCCACCCTTTGCCGCAGCGATGTTTTCAGCGATCGTGCTGTTGATCACATGCAATATGCTGTATTCTTCGTTATAGATCCCGCCGCCATATTTCGCTGAATTTAAGTAAAGAGTGCTTTTGGTGATGGAAACCGCTGATTCATTAACATTGTAAACACCGCTGTTACCATTACTTGCGAATGTGCTTGTGAAAATGTTGCTGCCTGAGGCGTCATTATAGATGCCACTGCCGGTATTTTTTGTGAAACTGCCATCCCATATCCTCAATAGGGCAAGGTTTGTTATACCCGGATCACTATGGCTGTAGATTCCATTGCCTTGATTGCCGGAGAATGTAGCGTTGCCGAGAACGTTCACTTTGCCATTCTCGTTGAAGATGCCATCTCCAATATTTTGAATGAAACTACCGGATGTGATATCAAGGGTGCCTTTGATATTATAGATACCGCCGCCGAAGTCTGCGACATTCTTGGAAAAATTGCTTTCTGTCAGCGTAAGGGTGCCATTTTCATTGTAGATGCCGCCGGCATACCAGGCGCCATTACTGGAGATGTTACTGTTACCGATGGTTAGCGAACCCAGGTTGTACATTGCACCGCCCAGGCTGCTTGCGTTTTCAATGAGGTTGACATTCGTGATATTGACCGAACCACTCGCGTCATTGTGGAGTGCGCCTCCGGATTCACTGCTTGTATTATTATCAAAAGTGGCGCCTGTGATGGTGATCGTGCCGGCCGGGTTGCCGGTGTTGGCAATCCCTCCGCCGCGGTTGGCAGTGTTTTCCGAAAAGCTGCCATTTTGCACGGTCACTGTACCACCCTCGTTGTAGACAGCACCGCCGCTGTCGGTGGCGACATTCGCAAGAAATTTACTGTCCATGATGGTAAGCGTACCAAGGCCGTTGAAAATGGCACCGCCAGACGTGGCTGTGTTGCCAAGGAAGGTGCAATTCTTGATCGTCAGGGTGGCCGCGTTGTATACGCCACCACCAATATTGGTTATTGCAGATCTTCCATTCTTCACGGTCAGGCTGTCGAGGGTGAGTGATCCGGCTCCGTGCACTCTCAACACCTGATGTAAATTATTCCCATTGACGGTAATATCGTTGCCGCCGTTGATGACCAGCCCGGCGGAATCCGTGATGGGTGGCAAAGCCGAACCCAGTGTAATGGTGGTGGTACCAAGCGCGTCGCTAAAGAAGATGCCGTCATCGCTGGCACCTTGCGTGCAATCGGAGTAATTTGCGCTGTTGGTATTCGCATTGACAATGGCTTCTCGTAGAGAACACTGGCCGTCCGAAGTGGTATTGTCCGCGCTGGTATTGACCAGAATAGCAAGACCCAGCGCACGCGCCTCGATTGGAAGTGCGAGGCTGCCGACCAGCATGGCCAGCATTATCGTGATGTTGAACAATGTAGGGAAGACATTAAAAAATGATCTCCTGGCAGACATATTGATCTCCTGATCTTAAATAAGTGGAACGCCCGAATGGGAATTATTAAATTCTTGCCTTGTCCCTATCATATATAACTCCACGTGAACCAGCAACCAAAAGGGTTGTACAAAGGTCCTAAAAAAAGATGTACAAAAGTCCTGTTTTGATTGGACGAGTAAACTTGATCACGATGCGGGGTTTTAAAAAAGAGCGGCAAGATTTCTCTCACAGCTCTTTGAATTACAAACTTATCGACTACGGCTTCTCCAACCCATGTGCCGTCAATAATTCTTCATTCTCGAGGATCTCTTTTGTAATACCATCGGCAACGATCCTGCCCTCGTCCATCACGATGGTGCGCGGAAAGAGTTCCTTCACCAGGGCCATGTCGTGGGTGGAAACCAGCATGGTAATGGGCAGTTCGCGCAATAAGTTGATCAGGGTCCTGCGCGCGCGCGGGTCGAGCCCGGCGGAGGGTTCATCCAGGATCAACAAGCTTGGATTCATGGAAAGTACGGTCGCGATGGCAATGCGTTTCTTTTCGCCGACACTTAAGTGGTGTGACAAACGATCGCGATAGGTGGACATCTTGACCGCTTCAAGTGCGGCGTCCACACGAGTGTGCACGTCCGCTTCAGACAAACCCATGTGAAGCGGACCAAAGGCCACATCCTCGAATACGGTGGGGGAGAAGAGTTGGTCGTCCGGATTCTGGAAGACGAGCCCCACCATTGCGCGGATCGCAGGCAGATTGTTACGCGTGAGTCGCTGTCCGCCGATCTCAACCATGCCGGGCCCGTTCAGGATGCCATTCAGGTGCAACATCAACGTGGATTTTCCCGCGCCATTCGGGCCCACCAGGGCGGCTTTTTCACCGATGTTCATCGTCAAAGAAACACCATGCAGGGCCGCATGCCCATCCGGGTAGGAGAATTGCAGGTCTTTCACCTGCAAGACACATCCATTATTGTGCGCCGCGGGCTGGGTGGTATGAATGTGTGAAATGGGCATTACAGCCTTCCGATGACCTGCAGAATAAAGATGACGGCAACCGCCAGCGCGCTGACATAATAATCGCTGGGTTTCATCTCATGCGCATTCAGTGTATAAAGATGACCCGCATAACCGCGCGCAACCATCGCATTATAAATGCGATCGCTGCGTTCGTAACTTCGCAGAAAGAGTTGGCCGGCCATGTGGCCGGCGATGCGCGCGCGCCACAACACGCCTCCACCGGACCGTTTGCCTGACGCGGCCGCCGACCGGGATTCCCTTGCCCGCATCAGGCGAAAGACCTCGTCTGTCAACACAAACAGGTAGCGATACAGGAACGCGATGATCGTCGTAAGGATGGCCGGAACATGTAAATGTTCGAGCGCGTGGATCAGATCTGGAAAACGCGTGGTTGCGACCAGCAGGATGGCCATTTGTACGGAAAGCCATGAACGGATCAGGATGCTTACGAAGCGCCACAAGCCCGCGTCGGTAATGGTGAAATCTGACATCAATACCCTGAAGGAAACAAGCGGTTCACCGGGTATGGAAAATAGAACTGTGATCGCGATGAGCGCAAACGGCAATGCGATCAGCGAATTTCTAAAGCTGTAAAAAGTTCCGAGCCGCGAAAGCAGGTTCGCGGTGAGTAAAAACACCCAGGCAAGCGCAAAGGCCATCCACGCGCCATCTGGCAGCAGCGCGTTCGAAACAATAAATGCAAGCGTGACCACCACCTTAACACGCGGATCCAGGTGGTGAATAAAACTTTCCTTTTCGTGATAACGGTCAAAGGCGTCGAAGTGCAAGTCTTATGCCCTGGCTTTCATCCCGCGACCGATCAGTATGATGATCGCGCCAACAACGAATACGCCAATTATACCGGCCGCGATCGTGGAAAGCGCAGTCTCACCAAGAAAAGGCACCGTGTAATCCGGGATGATCGCATAGGGTGCAGATTGGCCCGCATTAATAAAGCCGATGTCCGTGGCCACGCGTTCAAGCCCATCCGGGTCGCTGGAGGCAAGCGGAGAAAGCACGGCTACTCCCGCCGCAATGACCATTCCAATGGTGATCCAGCCGCGTCCGCCTTTGGCGGATTCAGATTTTTCATCCAGCAAGTCCGGGCGGGTTTGGAAGATGAAGCCAAGCGCCGATACAGTGATCAGTGCTTCGCCGATCCCGATCACCGCATGTACACCCAGCATCGCAGGGATAATGGCCTGCAAGTGTGAAGTTCCGCTTAACCATAGTTCAAGCGAAGTCAACAAGGCGCCAGTCATTACTGAGAGCCAGGCGGCCACACCTGCAGTGACGAGTTTTACCCGGGTATTGCCATGCTTTGCAACAGAACGATACAGCCCGTAACCGACAGCCGCCGTTAGCAGTCCCATGTTCAGGATATTTGCGCCCATGACTACAAGGCCGCCGTCTTGAAAGAGCAGAGCCTGCACGCCAATCACCGAGGTCATGACGAGCATGCCGGCCCAGGGACCCAGGACGATGGCGGCCATTGCGCCACCAAGCAGGTGACCGGAGGTACCGCCTGCGACCGGGAAGTTGATCATCTGTGCCGCGAAGATGAACGCGGCCATTACACCCATGAGCGGGATCTGTTTTTCACCAAGAGATTTATTTGTTTTTGATATGGCCAGGCTGATCACGCCGGCTGTAATCACCCAGCAAATGATCGAAATAACCAGGCTGAGAAAACCATCGGGGATATGCATGGGGCTGGGTGAATAGTGCATGTTGAATCTCCTAGTTTATTTGCAATCAGGGCAAAGACCGAAGAATGTGACGTGGCTATCCGTCAATTTAAAGCCGCTTGTGGTTTCGAGCTTTTGGTACATGGATTTCAATAAAGAATGTTCCACTTCCATCTCGCTGCCACAATTGCGGCAAACGAGATGGTGATGTTCGTGCCGCGCGATCTCATAGACAAGATGTCCATTTCCCATAAGTGCAGGACGGGCGAGTCCGTTTTCTGCAAGGAATTCAAGCGTACGGTAGACAGTTGTCTCAGTCAGGCTGGTCAGTTGGTCACGCGCCTGTTCATATACCTGTGCGGGTGTGAGGTGTTCACCGGAATGGCAAAGCACATGCAGGATCGCATGCCGTTGAGGTGTCATGCGGTAGCCGCGGGCGCGCAGTTGGGGCGTAAATTCTTCCGAACAGGACATGCAACTCCTTATTGCAACTTTTTGCAATAATATGCTTTATAGAATAACATACTTCAAAGAGTCTTACCTTAAAAGTTCATCCCTCTTCATAAGGAAGAGGGATGAACTTATGTAATTAACTGACCTTACGCAGTTCAACCCCGAAGGCGGTGAAAAGATTATAAAAAACGCGATGTTAAAAAGCTCAATCCCGAAGGGATGTCATAGGTTTCTTTTGTAATCTCTGACACCCCTTCGGGGTTGGTTACCATGCGATCCTGCAATCTATAAA
>CAZJYB010000105.1:0-14629 GCA_964549865.1 uncultured Anaerolineaceae bacterium | reverse complement strand
GACGGCAGTTTGCTGCGCTTGCCGCTGACGAACACTTGAAATAATAGCGCGATCCCGGCGGCGGCGAACTCTCCCGTGCAACGTGCGCACAATGGAAGCTGGCGGTTCCCAATGTGAAAAGAGCGTTCATCAATGCGGTGACAAACAGCATAGCCGATCGCATCCAGTTTGCCGAGCGCGCCTTCCGGCGAAAGATACATCCATGCGGCAAAGGCACAGATCGCTGCAACAGGTACGAACCAACGCAAGATGTTGTAGAAAGCCGGTCTTCTTATTTGTGTTTCCATTGCGTTCATTATATGGGCAATAAGGGTGGATTGCAAGAAAGCGCATCAAACAAAAACGCCGCGCTCATCACGCGGCAATTTTGTTAATCCATTTTTTGCAGGATATGACTGACTGCCGTGGAGGCCGGCCCGCCAAGAGACTGGATGAGTCCGTACTTTACGCCGGCGATCTGATTCGCTTCCGCCGCGCCTCGTAGCTGGGTCACTGCTTCGACGGCCTGATACACGCCCGCAGCACCACCGGGGAAACCGCGTGCTTTCATGCCACCCATTGTCGCACACGGGATTCGTCCCTTCAGGCCAATTTCATTATCTGCGGCGAGCTTCCAACCTTTGCCTTTTATCGCGAACCCAACGGCTTCCAGAGATAACGCCGCGAAAATGCTGAACGCATCGTGATATTCGAAGAAATTGATCTGGTCGAGCGTGAGTCCCGCCTGCTTCATGGCTTTGCCCGCTGATATCTGCGCGGTATCAAAATACAACATATCCTTGCGGTCGTGCAGCGCCAGCGTATCAGAGGAGGCCGCGGAGCCGGCGATCTTCACGAGTGGATTCTTGAGATCGGACGGAAGCAGGTCCCGGCGCGTGAGAACGAGCGCGGCGGCGCCGTCTGCATTCGGTGCAATGTCGAACATATTAAGCGGTTCGCTGACCATTTCCGCTTTGGCGTAGGTCTCGGGCTTGATCGCCTTGCGAAACATTGCGTTCTTATTCGCTACCCCATTTGCATGTGCAGTTAAAGCAAAGCTTGCAAACCCATCTGCAGGAACTTCATATTCATGCATATAACGCTTTGCTAAAAGAGCGGCTTGTGCTGTCATGGTCATTCCCTGCACGGCTTCGAAATCGGAGTCACTTGTGGTGGACAATGCCTCCTCAACACCGGGCCCAACCATATCTGTGAACTTTTCCACGCCAACTACGAGTGCCACATCCACCATGCCGCTTGCGACTGCAAGATATCCCTGCCGCAGGGCTGCTCCACCAGATGCACCCGCAGCTTCTATCGCAACTGCTTCGATGCCGTTGAGGCCGGCGTAATCCGCCAGCAAAACTCCCACGTGCGCCTGCTTTGAAAGATTGGGTGCGAGCATATTACCCGCGAATAATGCCTGCGGTTTAAGACCGCCGCTATCTTTCAATGCACTCTGGATCGCGGCGAAGGCGAGATCGCGTAACCCGATCTCCCAATGTTCACCAACTTCCGTTTGTCCGATACCTGCGATTACAACGTCTGTCATGTGTCCTCTATGCTCCTGCGCCGTCCCCGGCGCAGCTATCCGCCGGGGACGGCGGATAGAGCATTTTTTATTTCATCGCCAGCTTGCCGCGGTATCTCACATACGTCGCGTAGTCGATCTCTGTTCGCCGCGCAATGTAATCCTGTGTCTTCATGGCGAGACTGGCGCGCCCGGTCACTTTGTCGGTGACGAGAATATCGAAGGCGTCTGAGCCAGCTCCGGATCCGAAAGAGACGACGAGGATGCGATCCCCGGGCTGGGCTATGTCGAGGGTAGCAGTTAAGCCGATCATGGCCGCGCCGGCGTAGGTGTTCCCGATCACAGGGACCAGGAGGCCCGGTTCGATCTGTTCCATCGAAAAGCCCAGCTGACCCGCAACGCGTTGTGGAAACTTCGTGTTGGGTTGATGGAACACGGCCCACTTGTAATCCTTCGCAGTTGTGCCTGATGCTTCCATGAGATGAGTCGCCGCCTCAGTGATGTGTTTGAAGTAAGCCGGCTCGCCCGTGAAGCGCATGCCGTGCTCCGGATACTTTTGATATTCGCGGCGCCAGAAATCGGGCGTGTCGGTGACGTAGGAATACGAGGCGTTGATGATCGCCAGCGACTCCTCCGCGGGGCCGAGGATGTACGCGCCGCCGCCCGCGCCTGCTGTATATTCGAGAGCGTCACCCGGCTTGCCCTGTGCGGTGTCCATGCCGATGGCCATGGCATAATGACCCATGCCCGAGCCGACCAGGCCCATCGCGGCGACCAATGCCTCGGTGCCAGCCTTGCAGGCGAATTCCCAGTCTGCAGCCTGTGTGTTGGGGACTGCACCGATCGCTTCCGCAACTAGCGTGGATGTTGGTTTCACTGCATACGGGTGTGACTCGGACCCAACCCACACTGCACGTAATTCTGTGGGGTCGATCTGGGCGCGTTTCATGGCATTGCGTGCCGCTTCGATGGACATGGTGATCACGTCTTCATCGAGGCCGGGCACGGCCTTCTCTTTGATGGGAAGCCCGCCGCTTTTACCCGTCCATACGCGCGCGACTTCCTTGGCGGGCAAGCGGTAGCGCGGCACATATGCGCCGTAGCCGACAATGCCAACCGGTTTGGCGGGTTTGAGCAGGGTGGGGGAGGTGTGAGTGTGAGGGATTGTCATTTTGTTTCCTTGAAATTCTAAGAGCTAGAATATGATTTTTTATCATCACCTTAAAATTTTACATAATAGTAGAAATCTCCCACTATTATGTAGCCGATAATAATCACAGACAATAAGTATAAAAGATAAATAACCAACAGCCTTATACCAACAGCTTTATTTGTGGAAATTAAACGAGATCCTATGAAACCTGCTGGGATACTTGATATGCCGAAGATGAATAGATAATGAAGAATAGTTACAATCTCACTAGGGAATTTGAGAGGAAGGATTATGAAAATAAATATTATTGCGCCTGGAAGAGTTAAACCAATACTCAAGAGTTGAAGTTGTTTTATAAAACCACTTACCATCGCCAAGGTCAAAAAAACAACGATTCCAAGAATAGCCCCGAAATATTTACGAGGCATTCTCAATAACTTGTCTTGATCCGTGGTTGTCTCTTGAATAACTTTAGATATGGTCATATATACCAAATAATCCTGCCTGCTATTCATTATCAAAATTCTGCTTCAATCCTACCAAATTATCGGCCAACTTGAGGCCGTCAATCGCGTCCTGGGCCATTTGAAATGCCTCTTCGAACTCCATCCAATTCGCCCACCAGTAATCGCGAAAACCATAGCCGCTTTTTCTGAAAACCTTGCTGTGAAATGCCCAGACCACGATGCAAGTACCGAGGAAAAGAAAGCGCTGAATCGCCCTGGTGCCTTTCAACAAGAGCCAGTTCCGTTTTGCCCGTAAGATACCGAGCCTCTCGACCTGAAATTCAACATGTTTGACTTCGTCTCTCAGGATCTGCCTGCATAAGGTCTGGAGTACGACAGAGTTTGTGGCCCTCTGCAGAGCGGCGTAGTAAACCTTTGCAATGATCTCGGCGGTGACCAGTACACCGATGGAAATTTCCAATCCGCCGAAAACCTGCCGCAAACGGCGGAAGACACCGTCTGTAAAGGTCGTTTTGACCAGTGGAATGCCGTTGCGCTGCATGAAATGGGCGAGGTCCCTGGCGTGGCGCTGCTCCTCGGCAATAAAGAGCCTGATCGCTTCAGTATATTCATGGTCGCCTGTCTTTTCAGCGTAGTCTTTTGCGTATTGGAACAGGTGCCGGCCTTCCGAGCTTTCTCCTGCTTGAAAATCCTGCACCGAAGAGGTGATCGCCTTTTGTTCTTCCTCGGTAATTTCATGACCAAGTTCCCAGGGTATTTTCAAGAGCGAGCGGGCATTTTCTTCGTAATATCTTCGCCATTCGAGTGAGGTTAGCATGATGAGTCTCCAATCTTTTCATCATCCTAACCAAGCCTTCCCTTCAAAGGCTCTCCTGGCCTATCAAGTTTGATCTTTTACTCTCCGGCTAGCTATTTCCTTTCCTTCAAGATCTCTTTTGCTCGGTGCGGACTAAAGTCCTTCCTCATTGCATGGAAGCCCTGCGGGCTGATGAGTGAGCCGACTTTCATGAACTCAGGCAGAGATTTACGTGTGCCTGTTAGGGTATCCCCTGCCGATGGTTTTAGTTTTCCTTTGTGCTCTTTGTGTCCTTCGTGGTTAATTCTTTTTCATTTCCTTCAAGATCTCTTCTGCACGCGCTACACGGATCACTTTCTCTGCTACCATCTGCGCGGCCACCTTCTCGATCATCTCGCCGGAAGCGCCAGCGGCAAGCGCGATCTGCCTGGCATGCAGGGACATATGTCCACGTTGAATGCCTTCGGTGGCCAAGGCGCGTAATGCGGCCATATTTTGGGCGAGTCCCACTGAAACGATGATTTCAGCGAGTTCGTTGGCGGTTTTCACGCCCATCAGCTTGACCGCTGCTTGCGCCGCAGGGTGAACCTTCGTGGCGCCACCCACAATTCCCACCGCCATGGGCATTTCGATGGTTCCGACGAGATTTCCGTCCTTGTCCTTGCCCCAGGTGGATAATGAAGTGTATTGGCCTGAACGGGCTGCATAGGCGTGCGCGCCTGATTCGATTGCGCGCCAGTCGTTGCCGGTGGCGAGTACAACCGCATCCACACCGTTCATAATACCCTTATTATGCGTGGCGGCACGGTATGGGTCGCTTGCGGCGAAGGCATAAGCGGCGATGATACCGTCCCGCACGGTCTCTCCTTTGAAAGATTCGAAACCCATGGTCAATTCACTCACTGGAATGGTACAACGTGCACGCGCGAGGCGCCTGTCTGCAAGGTTCGAAAGGATGCGTAAATGGACTTTTCCGCCTGTAATCGCTTCAATATGCGGCGCGAGCGTCTCGCAAGCTGTATTGACGGCGTTCGCGCCCATTGCATCGCGCACATCATAGATGAGGTGAAGGACAATGAACGGACCAATGGGGGAGTCTTCGATCAAACGGACTTCAAGATCGCGTGCGCCACCGCCAAATTTCTTGAGAATCGGGTGCATTTCATCTGCAATCGCCAATAATTCCGTTTTATGCTCATGGATCTTGAGCCGTGCTTCATTCATATTGACCACATTGATCAATTGCATCTGCCCGATCATGAGTGGTTCAGTGGTCGTTGCAGTGAATCCACCGCCCGCGCGGGCGAGTTTTGCCATAAAAGATGCGCCTGCGACCACGGAAGGCTCTTCAATCGCGAACGGAATCAACACATCGCGTCCATTTATCATGAAATTCAGTGCGATTCCCAATGGTAATGCGTACATTCCGACTACATTTTCGATCATGTGGTCTGCTGATTCAGCGGAAAGGCCGCCCGAAGTCCACGCCAGCAGGTCCTCGGGCGTCTGATTCGAAGCTTCTGCAAGCTTTATGCGTCGTTCTTCGAGAGATAAGTTGTAAAAACCGGCGATGCGCGAGTTTGTCATTTGAGTTGTCCCAAGTTTAATGTCGGCCATCTTTCAAATTCTATCAAAAATATTGTGTTGATGATTATATCTGATGATGAAGTACGTATATTTTTATTTTGATGGCATGATAAACAACAAAATCAATTGATTTTATGAATGATTGCAGAATGAGTCACAGAAACTCGAGTCTCATTCATCCTGATTCAAAAATGTTTTGCATCGCGATTTTTTAAGACATATCCATTATATCTGTGCTCGAACAGTAAAAAATGAACGTGCATACCCATATATGGGGGGTGGGTGAGGGTAAATGGTTGTCATTGGCTGAAACGTCTGTTCTATGAAAGCGCATATTTGACATCCATTTCATATTTAATGCTCAATGATTCTTTAACATTGATGAACCTTAAAAAAGCTAATCTTTTTAACTTCACGTAGGTGTAACGTCTTGTTATTTAAATAGTTTCTGCTAGAATACACGTACGCTGAAATTAACGGAACCATCTTTATTTTTGTCCATTGCAAGTATTCACAACACAATAAGCACGAACTTACTAAGCCGCGGTAAAAAGGCGGGTTGGTTCAATATACCCTATATCCGGGACCGAGGGATCACTTATGAATGCAGAACAGGCTTGGCAATCCGTGTTGGCCCAACTACAAATGGAAATGCCGCGCGCGTCTTTCGATACCTGGGTGCGCGATACCCGTCCCGTTACGTATGAGAACGGGATTCTTACTGTTGGTGTCGGAAACGCCTATGCGCGCGACTGGCTCGAAAGCCGCCTGGCGAGCACGGTCAGCCGCCTGTTGATCGGGATCCTTAACTCAAATGTGGCCGTCAGTTTCGTTGTGACTCAAGTGGACGAAAACGCCTCCACCACGGACCCTGAACCTGCCGCGTTCCCGATTGAGATCACGCCACCCGAGCCAAAGGCCCGCCACCTCAGCCTCAACCCGCGTTATACCTTCGATACATACGTCGTTGGCTCCGGCAACCGCCTTGCTCATGCGGCCTGCCAGGCCGTGGCAGAAAAGCCTGCGCGTGCCTACAACCCGCTTTTCCTGTATGGGGGGGTTGGGCTCGGCAAAACGCACTTATTACATGCAATTGGGAATGCCTGTTACGGACGCGGTTTGAACGTGCTATACGTTTCCTCCGAAGAATTCACGAATGATATGATCACCGCAATTCGTACGCACACCACACAGGCCTTCCGTGAGAAATATCGCTCTGCAGACGTCCTGTTGGTCGATGACATTCAATTCATTGCCGGCAAGGAATCCACGCAGGAGGAATTCTTTCATACCTTCAATACCCTGCACGGGCAGGATAAGCAGATCATCGTGTCATCGGATCGGCCGCCTAAATCCCTCGTCACTTTGGAAGAACGCCTGCGTTCCCGCTTCGAGTGGGGCTTGAGCGCCGATATTCAGGCACCGGACCTTGAAACACGCCTCGCTATTTTGCGTTCCAAAGCTGAACGCACAGGCCGGCTTATTTCGGATGAGATCCTTGAAAGCGTTGCCAAGCGCGTGCAATCGAATATTCGTGAGCTGGAAGGCGCGCTAAATCGTATCATTGCTTTTGCAGACCTGAGCGGCTCGCCTCTCACACCGAGCCTTGTGGAAGTGGCTCTATCCGACCTTCTGCCCTCACGCGGCGACCTGGAACCTGCGGTGATCTTCGATCTTGTTGCCCGAAAATTCAACACTACCGTGGAAAAGCTGCTTGGCCGCGACCGCTCCAGGGATGTGGCCCTGCCACGACAGATCGCCATGTACATCCTGCGAGAGGAGGCGAATTTTTCCTTCCCACAAATTGGGGCGGTGCTGGGTGGCCGTGACCATTCAACCGTGATGTACGCCATTGAAAAAATATCCGATCAGATCGAACGTGATGACCGCCTGCGCCGCGATATTTTCTCCATCAAACAGCAGTTATATGGTCAGGCTGCAGTGATTTAGAAGGAGCTTTCATTCATTAAATCAATTGCGACCCGTGCAGGTCGCAATTTTTATTTTTTTTCATTGGTCGTCTTTATTTGGAAACCAACTTCTGAAATATGAGTTTCGATATATTTTAGGAGCGTATAGATCATCAACGTCACTCCCAGCCATTCCAGGCTTTCCTCCACCGTGGTCATGGCGGAATATGTGAAATTCTTGGTCCCGAATGCATTGGCGTAATGACCGCTGAACAATTCCCCGCCGAGTGCACCGCATAAATACAAGGCTGCTGAAATTAAAAAGAATATTTTGAAGCGCTTGTCCAGGTGAAGGAAGAATCTTATGAATACCAGACCAAGGATCAAAAGGGCAGCCATCCCTGGTATAACCCATTTGTAATGAAGCCAGCCGCTCATATCCGGCAGGTCCTTGAACAATCTGCTGAATTCTTCGTGGATCACGGCAGCTTCATCGATAGATATATATAGAAAGACGAGCCCCAGCAAGGACCAGTCGTATCTGTATTTATCCTTATGTGTGTGTTTGGCGGAAGCGATCACGAACGTCAAAAAGGCCGCGATCGCCAAAATGACCGTATTGAAGTAGGTGGGTACATTATTTTCGGTATTGACTGAAAACTTGTCGATGAACAGGTCGAGGAAAAATTCCTGGGTGGGTCCGCTGATACTGTATGAATCCGGGAATAACCTGAACCATTGCCCCGCGAGGCTCAACCCTACAAAGATGATGCTCAATACAACCAGGATGATGGCAATTCTTAAGGGTTTGATGTTTATGGTATGGCGAGGGGCATCCATGTGAAACTCCTGATCCAATATGTCATGCACAGACTTCAACGCTGCAAATATATCCCATCTCGAGGCTTTCGACCATCCTATGGTATAATCCCGCCGCTCTAACAAGAAGAGCGCATCCTGCCTGGGACGGGCAATAAGCGTCCCTGAGTGGGTCTAACCCGATGGGTTGATCCCCACTAAACTCATTCCGTTCCGCGCCAGTGATCGAACTGCGCGTTGGAGAACGGCAAATTTTAGGAGAAACAATGGCCGTCATTTCCATGAAGGCCCTGCTTGAGAGCGGCGTCCACTTTGGACATCGCACGAACAAGTGGGATCCTCGTATGAAACCGTACATCTTCACCGAGCGTAACGGTATTCATATTATTGACCTGCAACAAACTGTGAAGTTGTTGAACCAGGCTTATACCGTTATTCGCGACGTTGCCGCGAATGGTGGTACCGTGCTTTTTGTTGGTACCAAGCGCCAGGCGCAGGAAACCGTGGCTGAAGAAGCCGCACGCTGCGGCATGCCGTATGTGACCGAACGCTGGATGGGCGGTATGCTCACCAACTGGTCCACCATGTTCAAGCGTATTCAGGAATTGGAACGCCTCGAGAAGATACGCGGCAGCGAAGAGATCAACCGCCTCACCAAAAAGGAAGGCTTGTTGATCGAACGCGAGATCACGCGCCTGCAAACCCGTTTATCCGGTTCGATCATTATGAAGCGCCGCCCCGACCTGATCTTCATCGTTGACGTTGGTCGTGAAGAAGCTGCGGTGCATGAATCCAATTTGCTCAATATTCCGATCGTTGCACTGGTGGATACCAATTGCAACCCGCAGCATGTCGATTATGTGATCCCTTCGAATGATGACGCCATCCGCGCCATCAAGCTGCTTGTCGCCAAAGTTGCAGATGCGGTGCTCGAAGGCAAGGCCATGCGCAAGGAAGACGACTCCGACCAGCCTGCCGCGGATGCGAAGACGGAAAAGTCCAGGTCCCGCCCCTCTCGTAAGGCAGCTGGAGAGGCAGAGCAGGATGACAACATAGGCGAAGATGTTCTATTGGGCGATGCCACACTTGCCAAATTGAACGTCAGCCGCAAAGTAGATGGTGACCCTGCTCCTGCCCCGGTTGAAAAGGCAGAAAAGGTTGCAAGTGACCCTGCTGCCCCGGTTGAAAAGACGGAAAAAGTTGAAGAGAAAAAGCCGCGTGCTCCTCGCAAACCGAAAGAAGCTCCAGCTGAGGCTGCCGCGCCTGCCGAAGAAGCCGCTCCGAAAGCGGAATAACAAGTGTTTGGACTGAGGGTAGTGAAATGGAAATAACAACTGAGATGATCAAGAAATTGCGTGCGGCCACCAATGCGCCGATGCTTGATTGTCGTAAAGCATTACAGGAAGCGAACGGTGATTATCAAAAAGCGGTGGACTGGTTGCGTGAAAAGGGTATGGCTACTGCCGCCAAACGTGCCGACCGCGATGCGTCCAACGGTGTCATAGAGATGTATTCCCATGGTGGCGGACGTGTCGGTGTAATGGTGGAAGTCAACTGTGAAACGGATTTTGTAGCACGCTCCGAGCAGTTCCGCACCCTGGCTCATGAGATCGCATTGCAGATCGCGGCAACCTCCCCCAGGTACATCAAAGCGGATGAGATCCCCGCTGCAGAGCTCGAACACGAAGCTGAGATCGCCCGTGCGCGCGCCAAGGAAGAGGGCAAGCCGGAGAATGTGATGGCGAAGATCGTGGAGGGCCGCGTTGATAAATACAAGGATGAGATCTGCCTTTTGCGCCAGACCTATATCCGCGATGAGAACCTCACCATTGAAAAGCTCATTCTTCAGAATATCGCCGCCATCGGCGAAAGTGTGATCGTGCGCCGCTTCCAGCGCTGGGAGCTGGGTGAAAGCACGACTCAGGAATAAGTTTAAAGGCCAACCATCGGGTTGGCCTTTTTTATATGCGGGCATCCAAATACCAAATGGAATGGTCGGTTGCAAGTAAAATAGGTTGGATCGAACCTGGATCACAAGGAGATGTCGATGGCTGAACTGAAATATAAGAGGATCATGCTCAAATTGAGTGGCGAGGCGCTCGGTGGAAAGGCCGGCTTTGGCATTGATGTGGATGAAGCGGAATCTGTCGCCAGCCGTATAAAAGAAGTCCGCGAGATGGGCGTGGAAGTGGCTGTCGTGATGGGTGGGGGCAACTTGTGGCGGGGCAAACAGGGACTTGAACACGGCATGGACCGGGCAACTGCAGATTACATGGGCATGCTCGCTACTGTCATGAATGCCCTTGCAGTTATGGATGCCCTTGAACGCGCCGGGGTATATACGCGCGTCATGTCTGCAATTGAAATGCGCGCCATCGCAGAACCCTATATTCGGCGCCGCGCCATTAGACATCTTGAGAAGGGACGCGTGATCATCTTTAGCGCCGGCACCGGAAACCCGTACTTCTCAACAGACACAGCTGCCGCCCTGCGTGCCACGGAGATCGGAGCAGACGTGGTCATTAAAGCAACGAAGGTGGATGGCGTCTACGACTCGGACCCGAAGAAGAATCCCGCTGCCAAAAAATTCGAGCACATGACCCACATCGATTTCCTGAGTCGCCGCCTGACCGTCATGGACAGCACGGCGGTGACATTGTGTATGGAGAACAACCTGCCCATTCTTGTATTGAATTTTTGGGACCCGAACGCATTGACCAGCGCGTTACGCGGTGAGGCCATTGGCACGTTTGTGAGCGGCTAGTCTGTCAATTTTTCTTAAATTTAAACATCGCTCCTCTTTCCTCGTGGAATAAACATGGAAAGAGGACGTTTCATTTGTGCGAGTCTCTCAAATTTTTTCAATTCCTCTCGCTTTTTGCGCCCTCCCGTAGATTAAATTCTTGTTTTAAGGTATCCTTGCCACGTAATCATTTTCAGGAGGATGATCGTGAGTACCGAAGAGATCAGAGACTTATTGAAGGATGCCGAGACCCGCATGCATGGAGCGATACAATCGTTAACGGATGATCTTGCTGGGATCCGCACGGGCCGCGCCAGCCCATCTTTGGTGGAAAAACTTTCAGTGGAATACTACGGAGCGCCAACACCTCTCATGCAGCTTGCCTCGATCAGTGTACCTGAGCCGCGTTCGTTGCTGATCAAGCCCTTTGACGCCGGCTCTCTTAAGGATATCGAAAAAGCGATCAGTAACTCCGGGCTGGGTCTGAATCCCAACTCGGATGGAAAGGTCATTCACCTCAACCTGCCTCCACTCAATGAAGAACGCCGTCGTGAGCTGGTGAAGCAAATGAATCACCGTCTTGAGGAAGCGCGCATCGCCGTGCGCAACATTCGCCGTGACCTGCACAATGATATACGCGATTATGAAAAGGAAAAGTTGATCACGGAAGATGATCTTAAACGCGGTGAAGAAGACCTGCAGAAACTGACCGATAAACACATCGAAGACATCAACAGGCATGGCGCGCATAAAGAATCAGAGATAATGGAAGTATAGGTACGACTTTCGTCGTTCCTTTCGATATGGCCAATTCATCCACTCAATCCCTTGAAAAGATTCCCCAACATGTTGCCATGATCATGGATGGCAACGGACGCTGGGCAATTCAACGCGGCTTGCCGCGTTTGGCTGGCCACAAGGCCGGTACCGAAAACCTGCGTCGCATCATCCGCTCCACAGTGGAGTTTGGCGTTAAGTACCTCACCATCTATGCCTTTTCCACGGAGAATTGGGGACGCCCGCCCGAAGAGGTGCAGGGGTTGATGCTCATCCTGCAGGATGTGATCAACCGCGAATTAAATGAACTTAATGAAGAAGGTGTGCAGTTGCGTCATATCGGGCGGCTGGAAAGACTGGCTCCGAGGATCCAGAAGAAGGTCCTGCATGCGATCGAGTTGACGAAGAACAACGACCGCTTGATCCTGAATGTCGCGTTCAATTACGGCGGGCGCGATGAGATCGTTTATGCCATCCAGAAAATGATGAAGGATGGCGTGCCTCCCGAGGAAGTGACGGATCAACTGGTGAGTCAGTATCTGTTCACCGCCGGGGTTCCCGACCCGGACTTGATCATTCGCACCTCCGGTGAATTACGTGCGAGCAATTTCCTGATCTGGCAGGCCGCATATTCTGAATGGTATATGACGCCCACCTACTGGCCGGATTTCGATAAGGAAGAGTATCGCCACGCACTGGAGACGTTCGGCCAGCGCGACAGGCGTTATGGAAAGGTATCGTCGGGGGAACTTCAAGAATCCAATGCTTAGACGCCTGGGAACATCCCTTGTACTGGCACTGATCGGAATGCCCGCCATACTTTTTGGCGGTGTATTTTATTTCCTGCTGATGGGCGCGTTCATTATCGGCGCGGCGTGGGAATATGTCCATCTTTATCGCGCCGCGAAGTTCGAACCGCAGATGGTCATCACAGTGGGTGGGGTGGCCCTGATCAGTATTGCACGCATGTTCTTTCCGGAATATGCCATGCCGGTCTTTGCCGCGACCATCCTTGCGGCAATGGCCTATCATCTTATCGCTTATGAGCGCGGCCGGGACCAGGCCGCGCTTGATTTTGGTGCGACGGTCGGCGGGTTGGTGTATATCGGCTGGATCGGTGCGTATCTGTTCGACCTGCGTAACCTGACGGACGGCGCATGGTGGTTCATGCTCGTGCTCCCATGCGTATGGCTTGCGGATTCCGGCGCATATTCCATCGGCCGCGCCTATGGAAATCACAAGATGGCGCCGCGCCTGAGCCCGAAGAAAAGCTGGGAGGGATATGCCGCCAGTGTTTTTACCGGCATGATCGGCGGTGCGTTCCTCGTGTATGCATATTCCACGTTCGGGAATTTCACGGGCCCGATCACGATCTTTCAGGGCGCGGTGCTGGGTTTGCTGATGGGTGCCCTGCCTCCCCTGGGTGATCTCGGTGAGAGCATGATCAAAAGGCAATCAGGCATTAAAGATTCAAGTGATATCATCCCCGGCCACGGTGGTTTTTTCGACCGCATAGATTCGTGGCTGTGGGGAGCCGTCATCGGGTATTATTTCCTGGTCTGGTTCATTCTATAGAATACGGAGGACAATATGGCAGTCCTTGGTTCAAGTCCCACTCGAAATCTTGCGCTTGAATTGGCGCGTGTCACCGAAGCCGCGGCGATGATGGCCGGCCGCTTTATGGGACGCGGCGATAAGGAAGCGGCGGACCAGGCCGCGGTCAATGCGATGCGGCTCGTGCTCAGCACAGTGGATATGAACGGGATCATCGTCATCGGTGAAGGGGAGAAGGACAGCGCACCGATGTTGTATAACGGCGAAAAGGTGGGCAACGGTTCCGAGCCGAACATGGATGTTGCAGTGGACCCGATCGACGGCACTCGCCCTTTGGCATTCGGTCGCTCCAACTCGATCTCGACAGTGGCCCTGGCGCCACGCGGGACCATGTTCGACCCCGGGCCATTTCTATATATGAACAAGATCGCAGTGGGACCGGAAGCAAAAGGCAAGATCAATATTGAAAAATCCATCACGCATAATCTCAAGGCCATCGCAAAAGCAAAAGGCATGGATATCGAGGATCTGACAACCATCATCTTGGACCGTCCTCGGCATGAAGAGATGGTTAAGGAGATTCGCAAGGCCGGTGCGCGCATCCGGCAGATCCCTGATGGAGACGTGGGTGCCGCATTAATGACCGCCTGGCCCAATTCCGGTGTGGATGTGCTGTTTGGCATCGGTGGCACGCCCGAAGGCGTGCTGGCGGCCTGTGCCTTGCAGGCCATGGGTGGAGAGATCCAGGGCAAGTTGTATGCGCGCGATGAAGATGAATTGCGCCGCGGACGCGAAGCTGGTTATGACTTCGACAAGGTGCTCAAGATGAACGACCTTGTTTCATCCGAAGATGTGTTCTTCGCTGCAACGGGCATTACGAACGGTGAGTTGCTCAAAGGCGTTCGTTATTATGGAAATCATATCGTGACAGACAGTCTCGTGATCCGTGGCCTGACCGGCACCGTGCGCCAGATCATCGCCACACACACCACAGATAAGCTGGATAATTTAAGTTCGATAAAATATTAATACATTAGTCGCGGGTCGAGTAGCCGCGAGCCTTAAACGGCGAGTGCGGCGTATCGAGACTAGCGCTGCCAAGCAATCCCCAAATAACCAGGAGATTGCTTCGTCACTCACCTGCACTGCACCGAACGCAGTGACCCCAGAACTGCTGGGGTGATGGTGCAAGTGTCGTTCCTCGCAATGACATGAATGTAATCGCCTTGACATTCCCCTCTCTTATCCTTATAATGTCGGTCGCTTTCCTGGCTAGCTCAATTGGCAGAGCGAGCGGCTGTTAACCGCTAGGT
>CAZJYB010000104.1:0-14700 GCA_964549865.1 uncultured Anaerolineaceae bacterium | reverse complement strand
TCTGACGCTTAACCGCCCCGAGCGCGCCAATTCCTTTAACTTCGAGTTGGTCGGCGAATTGCAACGCGCACTCACTGAGGCCGAACGTGATACACAAGTTCGCTGTGTCGTTATTACCGGCCACGGAAATGTATTCAGTGCCGGGCAGGACATCACCGAAATGAAACAAAGCGCCCAGATCTCCTACCGCGAGCATTTGAATAAAACCTATAACCCGCTGATCCTGCAGATGCGGGAGATCGGCAAACCGATCATCGCGGCGGTGAACGGCGCTTGTGCAGGCGCAGCGCTGGGCCTGGCGCTTGCATGTGACCTGCGTCTTGCAAAATCAAGTGCCTATTTCGTAGTGGGCTTTGGCGGCATTGGCCTCGCGCCTGATTCAGGCGTCTCATTATTGCTTCCAAAATATATCGGCCTGGGGCGCGCACTGGGATACTTCTATTCCAACAAACGCATTTCGGCACATGAAGCATTTCAGTGGGGCATGGTCAACCAGGTGGGGGGATTCGGCTTCGAGAAGCTGGTGAAGCGCGTTGCGGCCTCGCTGGCTGAGGGTCCCGCGGGATCGTTTGCACTCGGGAAGAAAGCATTCAATCAGGCGATCCTGCCCAACCTGCAGGAAACGCTTGACCATGAAGGAATCCTGCAGGAGCAAGCAGGCAAGTCGCTTGAACACAAAGAGGGGCTGGCTGCTTTTTTCGCGAAAAGAAAGCCAAAGTTCAGATAATTTCGCAGGGGTGGATGTATGTCGCATTGACGCAAAATTGATTCTCGTGTAAAGTTTAAGTGCAATTGGCACTTCTTGGATCAATCGAATGCACGAACAGTGTATTGACATAAACCGGGTTTAAAGCGGGCTCCCTGTCTGGGGTGCCCGCTTATGTTTTTCAAAATCAATGTTTTATCCTCCAGGAGAAGATCATGGCTGAACAGCTTAATGCATTTCAAACAGCTCAAAAGCAATTCGACAGGGTCGCTGAGATGCTGCACCTTGACTCGGGTGTATGTGATGTATTGCGCTGGCCCGCCCGTGAATTTACCTTCCGCATTCCGGTACGAATGGATAACGGTTCACTTGAAGTTTTTACGGGTTTCCGGGTACAGCACAACGATGCGCGCGGCCCGAATAAGGGCGGCATCCGCTTTGCCGCAGACGAAACATTGGATACCGTGCGCGCGCTCGCCATGTGGATGACATGGAAGTGCGCGGCAGTGGATATTCCCCTCGGCGGAGGCAAGGGAGGCATCATTGTAGACCCTTCGAAGCTTTCATCGAATGAAAAGGAGCACCTGTGCCGCGGCTGGGTGCAGCAAATGATCAGGAATCTGGGCCCCCGCCAGGATATCCCCGCTCCGGATGTAGGTACGACCGCTCAAATGATGGGCTGGATGATGGATGAATACTCAAAGTTATCCGGCGCTTATGCGCCCAGTGTATTCACGGGCAAACCGGTTGGCGGAGGCGGCTCACAGGGACGCACCGAAGCAACGGGCTATGGTGCGGTCTATAACGTGCGTGAAGCCATGAAATACCTGAAGATGGAACCCAAGAACTCTGTCGTGGCGATCCAGGGATTCGGAAATGTTGGGCAATATGCGGCGATCGGGTTTGTGGAGATCCTTGGCGGACGGGTGGCTTGCGTTTCCTGTTGGGATCGCAATACCAAAAAATCCTACACCTACAGTCACAAAGATGGCGTGGATGGCCGCTTCCTGTTCTCGATCACAGATCAATATGGGACGATCGATAAGGAAAAAGCACAGGATGCCGGTTATGTTATCGAAGACGGCAGCGCCTGGATCTCAAAAGAAGCCGATGTACTCATGCCGGCCGCTTTGGAAGGCCAGGTGAACCTGGATACGGTGAAGCAGATCTCGAAGCGCGTCAAAATTGTTGCAGAAGGTGCCAATGGCCCAACCACCCTGGAAGCCGATGAATATCTTAAAGCCAGGGAGATCTTCATGATCCCGGATTTCCTGTGCAACGCCGGGGGTGTGACCACATCCTATTTTGAGGGCGTGCAGAACGATATGAACTTTTACTGGTCCAAACAGGACGTGCTGAAACGCCTGGACGAAAAGATCACGGCCTCGTTCCTCGAAATCCTGCAAATGGCCGAAAAGGAAAAAGCCTATATGCGCGATGCCGCCTACATGGTTGCCATTCAGCGCGTTGTGGATGCAATGCAGATCCGCGGCTGGCTTCACGGGGATTGGTAACTTGTAATTTGTAGTTAATGCTATGCAGGTGCAACTCCGAAGGAGTGAAAAGATTATGGCACAGTGGTGTGGAAGTCTTTTCAACTCCGAAGGAGTGTCATAGATGTTAAAGGGTTTATGTCATCCCTTCGGGATTGCGACAAGGACCTGGTCTGTTTTTTACAATCCTTTCATCCCTTCGGGATTGATTCCTGCGTAAGGCAAGTTTGTAACCCATACAAAATGAGGATGCGGTGCATCCTCATTTTGATTCTCTGTGAATTGCTCTTTCCTTCGCGACACTTGCGCCGCACTCCCACTACGCTGCGCTACGCCCACTCGCTTCGCTCGGGATGCTACGCGAGGGACTTCGTGCGTTTGTTGCACTCGCCGTTTGAGGCTCGCCGTTCGAGGCTCGCCGTTCGAGGCTCGCAGGTGAGCAAGACGTAGGGGCGACGTCATGTCGCCCACATCGTCCCGACACTTGCGCCGCACTGCGTGGGACGCAGTGCAGGTGTGTCCTTCGGGAGGGCGAGAAGACCTCGCCCCTACCCATCGATTCCAAGGTTCAGCCTTTTTGAGCCTCCAGGCATGTCACTCCCTGCGCGCCCACATGTGCATCATGGACAATGCCTGCGGGCAGATCCAACCTATCGCCTGTCTTCAAGATAATTTCCTGGCCGAGCTCGGGTAAACCAAAGGTGATGCTGCCCTGCACAACGTAGATGACCTTGTTGTAGCCGTGGCTATGCGCGGAATAAACATCATGCCTGCCGTTCGACCATGAATATGGACTCAGGCCCTCATCTGTCATCCGCTTCCAAAGCGCGGATTCTGTCGGAGGTTGAGGATCAGACCAGGGCGTGATGAGGGGTGCCTTCGTCATACCAGTTTCTCCATGATCTCGAGCCGGTTCCCAAAAGGGTCCAGGACATGTGCGCGTTTGAATCCTTCGAGGGGCGGTTGCGACGTATCCACTTCACGGCCCGCGGTTTGCAGGTGCGCAACAAAGGCAGCCAGGTCGTCCACGATCAACGCGGGATGCGCTTTTTTTAGCGCATGAAAGTTTTCTTCAACACCCAAATGAAGTTTCACTACGCCCTGTTCGAACCATACGCCGCCGCGTTTTGCAAGCTCGGCCGGTTTGGGCACTTCAGTGAATCCAAGCACGTCCACATAAAATATGCGCGCTTTATGCTCCTCGCCGGCGGGCATGCAAAGCTGGATGTGGTCAATGGAGAGAAATTTCATTCTTCAGGGTCCATCCGAAAACCCTACCACGAAGCCACTAAGACACGAAAGCACGAAGCTTTTTTCCTTGGTGTCTTTGAGACTTCGTGCCTTGGTGGTGGATTACCTTGTGTTTTCGGATAGGTTCTTAAGGTTCAACCGGATACCCGGAATTCACCCAGGAGGTAAAGCCACCGAAGAGCGCATCGACATGTGTATATCCGTTGTGCAAAAGGATGAACGCCGCACGGGCGCTCGTGTGTTCATTTTGTCAGGCACAGTAGGTGATGATCCACTGGTCCTTGTCCAACGACAGGCCGGATGGATCTGTTTGGATCTCGCCCAGAGGAATGGAGATCGCCCCTGCAATGTGACTTGCTTCATAGGACTCCACGCTGCGCACATCGACGATAACCGCCTCGCCGCTTTCCAATGCAGCCAGCGTGTCTTGCAGGCTTGCGCGCGGGACATCTGCATCCGTTTGCGGAAGCCATCCCAGTTCGTGTGTGGGAACGATCGGCAGCGTTGATGTTGATATGGGCGGCGGTTCGCTGCCCGGCAATTGCGCATTACATGCCAGCGCCCCGCAGATCAACACAGCCACAACAAGAAGGTCTTTTATTTTTTTATTTAACATCATCACTCCTTAAACTGGAGATAATCTGAAATGTGTCATCCTGCCGTCTCGCATGATTTGCTAAGCAAATCACGTGCCGCCGTGCTACGCGGCATCAGCGAAGCGATCCTGCGGACGAACGGTGAACGACCGAAGGGAGTGACACTTGCGCCGCACTCCCACTACGCTCCGCTACGCCCACTCGCTTCGCTCGGGATGCTACGCGAGGGACTTCGTGCGTTTGTTGCACTCGCCGTTTGTTGCACTCGCCGTTCGAGGCTCGCCGTTTGAGGCTCGCCGTTTGAGGCTCGCAGGTGAGAATCCCGCCGCATAGCGGCGGAGACCCTTCGCTGGGTCTCGGTACGACCTTCGGTCTACTCGACCATCAGCTCAGGGTGACACGTTACGAATCCTCGGCGGTTTGAGCGTGTCCAAGTCTATAGCTCGGAATACCGCTCGATCTGTTTGCCGATGATCGCGAGGCTGTCATCCCAGAACTTGCGTTTGGTGATATCGATGCCGAAACGTTTGGCGAGTTTTGCCGCAGTGGCCTCCCCTGTGGAGGCCAGCAGGTTCTTGTAGTCCTCCACGAACGCCGCGCCGCGCTGTTGATAGATGGCGTACAGCCCCGTGGCGAACAACAGACCAAATGCATACGGATAGTTATAGAACGACAGGCCGGGCGAATAATAGTGCGGCTTCCAGGTCCACATGAATTTTTGCAGATAACGCTCATCGAGTCCATCACCGTATGTTGCTTTCTGGGCGCGTTCCATGATGTCGTTGAAATCATCTGCTGAGAGCTCGGCCTGTGCGCGGCGTTCAAAGACCTCCTTCTCGAACAGATAACGGGAGTAAATATCCACAACCACCTGTGCTGCTCCCTGGATCTGCGCTTCAAGGACTGCCAGTTTTTCCTGCGGGTCTTTTGTGGATGCAAGCACGGCTTCCGTGACGATCGTTTCACACATGGTGGAGGCGGTCTCTGCAAGCGTCATGGGCGTGAGCTGCTGTAGAACGGTCTTATCCGCCTGGTAGGCGCACTCGTTATGAAAGGCATGTCCCAACTCATGTGCGAGCGTGCTGACCTGATCGAACGAACCATCGAAGTTGCACAGGATGCGGCTCTCCTTCACGGCCTGCACCTCGGTACAGAATGCACCGCCGCGTTTTCCGTCGCGTTGTTCGGCGTCGATCCAGTTGCCATCGAAGGCGCGCTTCGCAAAGGCTGCCAGATCCGGTGAGAACTGGCCAAAATTCTCAAGGATAAAATCGCGCGCTTCCTCGAACGAATAGACCTTATCCGTTTTACCGAGCGGCGCGAAGATATCCCACCAGGCAAGTTTTTCCTTGCCGATCTTCTTCGCCTTGGCTTTGAAATACTTGCGGAACATGGGGAACGAGCCTTCCATCGCTTCGAGCATGGCGTTCAGGGATTTGCGATCCATGCGCGCCGCTTCCATGGATGATTCGATGGCGTCCTTGCGGCCGCGTTTTTTGTTCAACGTATTCGCCTCGCCCTTGACCCCATTCAGGCACGCGGCCAGTGTCTCTTTCACTTCCTCCCAGGCTTTGTTCTCTGCTTCATAGCCGCGGCGGCGCGTGGCTTCGTCGGGATGCGAACGCAGGTTGATCAGCGCGGGCATGGGCATCTTCTCGGTCACCCCGTCCAGTTCAAACTCCACGGAAAGCTGCGAGGTGACCGTCCCCTGCAATTTGCCGAAGGCATTGCCTCCGCTCAGGGATAGTTCCGCGGCCAGGCCCTCCTCCGCTTCGCTCATCAGATATTTGCTTTGCACGGCAGCTTCCTTCAACATGAAAGCGTGCGCTTTGGCGGATTTGTTCAATTCAATGGCCTTGTCCAATTTCGGGGAGACTTTCCCAAGCCATGCCTTGAACTGCGTATAGAGCTTGTCCATTGGCAGACTGGCCTGCTCGAACTCGGAGAGGGTCTTCATCGCCACTTTGTCGCGCGAGTTCGTGGTGACATAGGAATAGATGAACGGAACAATGGTGGAGGATAATGTCTGGATCTTGTTAATACGATCGACCGCCTCGCCAACCAGCGGAGCCAGTTGTTTGGCTTTGCTTTTTTCACCCACCTTGCTTAATTTACCGAAAAACTTTTCGAGCGCGGCAACTTGTTTTTTGTAATCTGCAACTGCGGCTTTGAATTCCTTTGATTCAAGCGAGGGGTAAACGTTGCTCAAGTCCCAACGCGGGGCGGTAACGGTCATGGATTTTCTCCTTCATAATGGAAATGATGCGGCAAGTATACCGTGATTTAAAAAGGGAAATATAATTAACCCCAGATTTAACCTGGACGCAGATGAACGCTGATTTACGCTGATAAAAAGCAAAAATCAGCGTTTTCTGCGCGCTTCGCGGTCAGCGTCCCATTTTGGTCTTATAAAGAAACTCACCCACGAAAGATTAATTTCGGGGTGAGTCATGTTTATTTTGGTTTTGGATGCAGTACAAGTGCTCGCGAACCAAGGCGAGAAATTTACTTTGTCACGAGCACAAAGTTGCCGCTGAAGTTAGTGATGGCTTCGAAATCCCCATCGCTGCCAAAGCTGCCGCCGTTAAACACTTTGCGGTCATCATCAAATTTGCCATCTTTCAGGTCTACCCACTGGCTTCCATCCCAGTATAGGATGGCGAAATCAGATGACTTCAAATCTTCAGGGATGATAAAGCTGGCGATCACGAGACCCTCCAAGGCCTTATCGCTTCCCGCGGGACTTTGAGTTGTATTCACACCCGAGACATATTCCATACCCTCGGGCAGATCGCCGGGCAGGCCGTCATTGGTCAACGGGGTCAGTGTAGCGGAGCCTGTGGTCGGGCACTTGAATGTAACCGAGTCACCGTTCCCTAAAATCAAGACTGTACCAGAAAATAGTTCGCAGTCCAATTCAACAGGAGTGCCTACATCATTAACAGGGACAAGATGCAAAGGCAGTCCGGCGCCGGCAGGTTTACCTTTTCCGCCGCCTTCGGGAAGACACCCGCCAGTAGCAAGTACAGCTGTTCCACTATAATCACCGAGACCATTATTGCTGAAGGTCACGTCATTCAGGGTCAGTGTGCCATCGACATCATCGCCGTACACCCCATATCCACTTGCATTGTCTTTGAACTTGCTGCAGATAATGGTTGCGTTTCCAGTGGTCTCAATGTAAACGCCATCCGTTGGATCAATTCCAGTTGTACTATTCCCGGATGCTTCGACATTGACCAAACTCACATCTCCATTACCTCCGTAGATATAAAGGCCATAACCCCAATCATCATCATAGGAATAATTGTTGTTAAATGTGCTGTTCTGAATGAGCAGGCTGGAAAAATCACCAATATCACTTCCATCACCGCCATTGTTGCTGGCTGAAACATTTGAAAGTGTGACATGGCCATAGGAGTCAACATCCAAGCCGGCATCTCCATCAGTCGGGTCTTCCACGTTGTAATCGAAGTTACTGTTGTAAATGCTCACATCACCTGTACCGTAGGTGTTATCCACCCAGGCGCCGTTGTAATAGTTGTAATATGCCGTGACGTTGTTCAAGGTGACATCGCCGCCCATTTCGATGTACAGACCGACTGCATCATTGTTGTTGAACACGTTCGTGCCGGTCAGATCGAGATCGCCGCTGCCACCGAGATAGGCGCCATCCTCTCCATTACCGCTGGCGGTGATGTTATTGATCTGGATGTCCCCATCGGTGCCGGCATACAGGCCGGATACAGCATTGTCATTGAATTCATTGGTGCCGGTCAGGACGATGTCGCTATCGCCTGTGCAGCCGCAGGTTTCCAGGTACGCTCCATCTTCCCCATTTCGATTGGCGGTCACATTATTGAGATGGATATCATCGCCGGAGAGGACATTCAGGCCGTATTCATCATTGTTATTGAACTCATTGGTGCCGGTCAGGGTGACATCTCCGCTGCCGCCGCTGTTATCCAGATACGCACCATCATCGTTGTTCCTGCTGGCCGTCACATCATTCAGGCTGATATCCCCGCCCGAACTGATTTCCAGACCATTACTGTCATTGTCATTGAAGGTGCTGTCGATGATCGAGACGGTTCCGTCGGTCTCAACATAGGTTCCCAAGTTTGTATTGTTCACCGTGATATTGTTTAACACGACATTTGCAGTTGGAGTACCGCTATCGCTCCCTATGTACAGGCCGTCACCGCCGCTCATGATGATGTCATTAACTGTAAGAGAACCCGGAAAGCCAAAGCTGCCCCAGTCCCAGAACTGCAGGCTGGTGATACCAGTGAGAGTGCTCGTGCCGACTACATCATTGGCGCCAAAATCCCAGCCACCCTGGAAAACCAGGTCAGTCAATTCATTCGCGCCGTAGTCAAAGATAACATTAGTCCCTGTATCCGAGTTCGCCGTGGCGTCATAATTCGAGGCGATGTAAATCGTGCCTGCACCGACCTCATTGCTGTCAAAGTCGCCAAGTTCCGTGATCAAATTAGTAAAGCTCGTGAAAGAACTGGTGCAGCCAGCACCACCTGGTAATGTGGCTCCAGGCTCGCCATACAATCCCGGGCACCACATCGGGTCGCCGGCGACAATGATCTCAGCAGCTTCTTCGGTTGTCAACGACAAAACTTCGCCTTCTTCATTAATCACCACAAGTTCTGTATCTGCGGGCAATTCCTCAAGAACTTCCGCTGCGGTTGATTCCTCCTGGGCAGGGGCAGTCTCCTCGACCGGTTCCTCCGTGGGAGGCTGGACCGGCTCCTCGGTCGGAGCGGGAGGCGTGCCATCGTCTGCAAAGGCAATCGCCGGAGTTAACAGGGAAAGGACCAGTACAAAAATCGTGACAATTGCGAATAGAGAAAAGCGGTTTGTTGAATTCATTTTCGACTCCGTGCCAGAAAAACTTGCAAATATAATAAATTTAGGCGATTTTACGGTCTTAAAGGTCTTTGGTCAACCACCTTTGGATGTCCAGTATATTAGTTGCCATACAAATCCATAAGGGGTTTTTTGTCAGACAACTTGTTATCCCAAACAAAACGTCCGTTTGAGTCTGCGCTCAAACGGACGTGATCTAATTATGATGCGACTATTTTGTTACAAGATCAAGGGAGGCAATAAGTTCGAAGCGATCAAGAAATATCGGGAAATTTACAACGTGGGCCGCGCCGAGGCAAAACAAGCGGTGGATGGCATGGAAGCAAAGTTCTTATGAAGTCTCGGTGAGTTCATCATATTATTGGATGGTATACTGTTGTTTGATAGCCAAATATGCATATCATTACTCGCAAACGCATCAACGAATTCGCGGAGAAATATCCCGATACCAAATCCGCATTACAGCATTGGTATAAGCAGGCAAAATCAGGCGAGTTCAAGTCATTTGCAGAATTGCGCAAAATCTTTGGAAGCGCAGACCAGGTCGGCAAATTAACAGTTTTCAACATTGGTGGCAACAAAGTAAGGTTGATCGCCGCCGTTCATTACAATCGGAAGGTAATTTACATCCGTGCAGTATTGACTCATCAGCAGTATGACGACGGAAAGTGGAAGGAGTAGGCCATGTTAGACACAAAAATCGAAAAAGCAACTACACACTGGGCAGAAGTTTCCAAGATTCTTTATCTCCCGCACAGTGAAAAGGAATACAAGGAGGCCGTACGCCTGCTTGATAATCTCATCGATACAATTGGCGAGGATGAAGACCATCCGCTTGCTTCTTTGATGGAAATTTTAGGGGTATTGATCGAAAAATACGAAGATGAACATGTCCCCGAGATAACCGAGATTTAGCCCGCACTTAGGTTGTTCTGCATGCCGCCATTTCCTCCCCATTTTGGGGAGGATGTCGCGAAGCGACAGGAGGGGTGATAAATCAATACTTGCTGAGCGAGAGTGTATTTTCCTATTTATCAATAAATATGTTTACTAAAAAGTAGAAGAAGAGACCTAAAAAGCCAGTGCCAGTTGCCGCGATTAAGTTGATTAAGAATTGTTTCCTTTTTTTGCCAGGCGACAAAAAGCCAATAAATATCCCTCCAGCAAGATATACAAATGCAATGAGAGATGTAGCAATAAGTATGATTTTGGATCCAAGTACAGGAGTTAATAAAACGGACACCAACAATATGGGCAAATATGCAAATCGATACACTCTAGTCCCTACATAAAACAGTTGCAATAAATTTACAACGCTTTTCTTAAGCCGAAAAAGGGTGACTGTCTGCTGAAATACCTTTTTTGACTCTTTTATTGCGTGATACACCGCCATAAGGTTGTATTGAGCAAAATAAAAAGATGGCTTGATCGAGGTGGCTTTTTCTAAGTATTTTCTGGCATCTCCTAATTCATTATCTTCTAATGAAAATATTCCCACACAGCATAACACTTCAGGCAAATCAGGCGATTTACTAAAAGCCAAGCTGGCTTCCTCTCTGCTTTTTTTCTTATCGCCTAACCGCGCATATATATATGCCATTGTTACATGAGGCAATACCAAGCTTGGATTAAGCTTTAATGCTTTAGTGCTCATATCTAAAGCCTCTCTAGAGTCGCCCAAATCACCCATGATGATTGAAGCATATTGATAAGCGTAAGCATTCTCAGGTTCATTTTTGATCAATTCCTGATATAACCCAAGAGCTCCTCTTAAATTACCTTTATTCAACAAAACTTCTGCTTGCGAGAGTATTGAATTGTTCATTGCGCCTCTATTAATAAATCTCAACAAAAGTGTTAAATCTTGATTCTATTCTGCACATGGCAAGCGTTTTGCTTAAGCAACATAGTTGAAACATGCGATAGAAATCCAAACGACAATTATTTACAAACTCCAAGGGCTTGACATAGTCTGAATGTAGCATATGCCCCGCCTACCACAACTCCATCATCTACCGGCCCAGGTATTAATGCTATCCCAATAATAACTGCTGCACCAGCTATAGCTCCTCCAGTAACTACTCCAGCTCCGGGATTAATGTTGACTTCTAATGACATTGCTTGAGTAGCACTCCAAGGGCCATACGCAACGGACACATTGGCACTCAACTGATTTGTGTGTGGATTAAAATCAAAGCCTGAAGAAGTATTAAACATACCATTTAGGCTGTCACCTAGCATCGATTGAGTAGTTCCTGCTGTACCATCTGTTGTAACATTGGCTGAAAATCCATTGTTTAATTGTAAGTAGTCCGCGACTGACGTGAATCCAGACGGAGACATATATATGGTTACAGGTCTTCCATTAGAATAGGTTGCCGCATATTGCGATTTAATTCTTATGCTCATAAAAGGGCTGAAAGCTTGAAACAAGGTAATTGGGTTTGTGCTTCCGCCCCAATTAACTGAACTCAATGGGTTCCACGCAGCATTGGTATTTGCTCCACCATAGCCTGATGCAAATAAACTCGAATTTCCTGGTTTCGAGATGCCTCCAGAGATCAGTGAATTGTGCCAATTGGTTCCGCCAGTAAGACAAGCCGCGGTTCTTGCTGAGCCGACACATCCAGGATAAAGAGGAGGCGGAGGGGGAGGAGTATTCTTATTTAGAATTCCAGCTACCCTTTTCTTGTGCTGCTTGCACAGATAATCACCCATTCCCTCCGCGCAATCTTCCCAATCATGCCCAGTTGGATCGTTATAATTGATGGGATTGTTTGCAGTATACGAAAAACGATTGAAGGCCTGAGGATTTCCCGGATTCGGGATAATACTATCCGGCTGTACAAATCTCCCTAGCGCGGGTGAATAGAATCTCGCCTTATAGTCCATTAATCCGCCCATACCCGAGTCAAGCGATCTTTGGCCTGTATAACCAAAATCAGTTTGCGTGATCGAGCCTACATCGCTCCTCGCTTGCCCAAATGGGAGATATCTTTGTTCGCTTATTAAGACGCCACTGGCATTCGTTACTACAACCGTAGAGCCTAAGTGATCGCTGAGTAAATATTGCAACCCATCTTCGTCTCTCAGTATAGATTGTCCACCGAAGGAATAATATTTCTTAACATCACTGCCAGTGACTTCGTAGGCCCCACCAAAGTAATAAGCGGTGAGCGTGGGAGTTCCAGGCAGCCCAGCTTCATCATAAGGAGTAGTGAGTGTCGTCGTTCGGGTTCCATCTCCATCATAGACAAAGTCCCACTGCATGGATAATTTTACAACGTCTTCACAAGTCCCCTCGGCGAGTTTTTGGATCGATGCAATGCGATTCTCTGCATTGTAGGTTTGGATGAACCATTCTCCATCCTCCATCCTGCAGGTCATGTTGCCGTTGGCATCGTAGGTGTATGTGTTTTCCTCTTCGTCATACGCCACAGAAGTCACCGCATGTGGGATGGTCTCTGAGTAGGTGTAGGTCCGCTCCTGCCAGCCTGCAGGTATAGTTGTAGGCGTGGAAGTGGCTGTCTTCGTCGCGGTCGCGGTAGGTGTGGCTCCTGTAGGAGTCGCGGTCAGAGTTGGCGTGAGCGTTGCGTTCGGATCCACATTCTGTGTGAAGGTGTAACCATTGGACGTGATATTTGTAGAATTGTCATAGTAGATCGCTATGCGGCCCAGTCCGCCGCCGTAGGCGGTCGTGCCTCCATTGACAGAGAGCGCCCCCAGCGTTACATCGTAGCCTTCGATGCGGATACTGCCGCCCGCCCCACTGCCTGCATAGTGGCCATACCAGGAGAGCGTCCCATTGCCACCATTGGAAGTGATCGACCCGGGGAAGTCGATGTTATTTCCAGCGATGAACACAATTCCGCCGCCGTAGGCTCCCGCAGGGCCGCTTGCAACATACTCCATGCACCAATTACCGTTCGGGCCGCAGGTCGATTCAGTATAATAGTCGCCGGCCTGAGGTACGCCGCTTACATACGGCGTGGTCAGAGTAGCTGATCTGACGCCATCTCCATCATACGAGAAATCCCATTTAGTAGTGAGGTTGCCCGGCGTTGCACAGTTTCCAGTTGCAAGCTTTTGGATCGAGGCAATGCGATTCTCTGCAAGATAGGGATGCGCGCCGAGCGTGGGTTTGTTTATGGCAAAATAGCAAAGATGCCCATGAAGTGGTTCTTAGGATTCAGGTCTAAGATTAACATACAAGCATCTTGAGAATTCCCATTGTGATTCGATTGCCTGTTCACATCTAAACTCTCTGTAGTAAACGAAAATCTTTTTATTATCGTTTCCATCAACAAGATCGAAAGACAACGGTATTTTATATTCCTCGCACATTTCCAGACCAAAGTTTGGATGGTTTAGCATCAAATATAAACTGGGCGGCTCCTCACTAATACGAATATCATTCAAAATATCTTCAATACTCTTGGGAACAGCAAATGTGATTCGATTGCCTAAATCTTGAAGCGGCACGACCAGCAAAGGAATTAGCTTCTCTTTTTGATTCGCAATATATTCAATTAGTGTAAAAAAAGTGCCAATTGATGTTTTCAAAACTTCGTCTTTACTGAGAGTTCTGTTAAGTATTTCGTCTACATGTGCTGACACAAAGCCTTCACGTATCAAAATTTCATGATTATTGTTAATCCAAGTTTGTAGCATATTTTTCATAATTGTCTCTACTTAGGTAGCATCCAGCCATTCTTAATAAGCCATTTTTTAATACCACTCGTCAATGCCGATTGACCATGTTTCCAGGTACCATCGGCATTTAGTGCTGATCCGCCCTCAAGATGGACGTGAAGTTTTTCATTTGGTATTTTCGGACGATCCACTCGCTTTACTCCTTCTGGTGCCAAGCCACGCTTAATTTCTTCATTCAGCTGATTTGGAGATTTTCCGCGAGGGGCTTTTTTAGCCTTTAGAATACCCAGCGGATTCTTTGGATCGCGATAAGTATCCCCCGGAACATTAATGAGCGGCCCTTGACTTCCTGCTCCAGGAACATATATAAGCGGCCCTTGGCTTCCTATTCCGGGAACATTAATGAGCGGCCCTTGACTTCCTATTCCGGGAACATTAATGAGCGGCCCCTGGCTTCCTGTGCCGGGAACATTAATGAGTGGCCCATAATTTCCAGACTCGGAGCATGAAAATGAAACACCAACTAATCCAAGGATCGACGCGAGGACACAGTCATGTCCTGTCGGATCATTAAAATTGACGGGACGATTCAAAACATAACTATATATGTTAAGGGTCTGCGGATTGCTTGGATTCGGAAACAACGTGTCCGGCTGAACAAACCTACCTAGCACGGGACTGTAGAACCTCGCCTTGTAATCCATCAAGCCCATATCACCCAAGTCGCGTTGACCGGTATACCCATAGTCCGTTTGTGTGATGAACGAGCCTCCCAATTGACGGACTCCGCCAAAGGGAAGATAGCGTTGTTCGCTTATTAAGGTGCCTGCATCATCGGTGATTGCAACTGTGGACCCTAAATGGTCTGTCAGGAAATATTGTAATCCATTTTCGTCACGCAGAATGGATTGGCCTTCGAAGGAATAATACTTCTTTACATCACTACCGGTCACCTCGTATGCACCGCCAAAGAAATAGGAAGTGAGTGTAGGAGTTTGAGGCTGTCCACTTTCATAAGGAGTGACCATTGTGCTGATGCGAACTCCGTCTCCGTCATAAGCGAAGTCCCATTTGCTAAGGTAAGCTCCTGGCGTGGCACAGTCTCCGCTCGCGAGTTTCG
>CAZJYB010000103.1:0-14768 GCA_964549865.1 uncultured Anaerolineaceae bacterium | reverse complement strand
GTTCGCAAATCCCTGTGATTTTCAGCGCTCACAGTCTACCCGAACGAATTCTGGAATGGAACGATCCTTATCCCGATCAACTGCACGCCACGGTTGACGCGGTCATGCAACACCTGGGCGACCAGCCACACAATTTCGCTTTCCAGTCCGCGGCGATTTCAAATGAAATCTGGCTTGGACCAGATGTTTCTGTGTTGATTAAACGCTTCGCAGAACAAGGCCGGAAAAACATTATCAGTTGCCCGATCGGTTTCGTCTGCGAACACGTTGAAGTGTTATATGACATCGATATTGTTTATCAAAAGCTGGCCAAATCCCTGGATGTTCGCCTGGAGCGCATCGAAATGGTTCACACTGCGCCACAGATGATTACCGGGCTGGCGGAACTTATCTGCAAGACTGCCAAAGAAGCAAACTGGTTATGACTCATGTCGTCATCGTCGGCGGTGGCATCGCGGGACTCTCCGCCGCGTACTATGCTAAAAAGAAAACCCCTGACGCGCGCATTACCCTGATCGAATCTGATTCGCGTTGGGGCGGTAAGATCACTACTGACCGTGCCGCCTTCCACGGCGGACAATTCATCATCGAAGGCGGCCCCGATTCCTTCCTCGCGACGAAACCTTATGCCACCGCGCTTTGCAAAGAACTCGGCCTCAGTGAACGATTGCACGGCACAAATCTGAATCGGAAAAATACATACGTTCTGCATCGAAACAAACTCGAACCTTTGCCCGATGGTCTCTCCATGATGATTCCCACCAACGTGCAGGCGATTCTTAAATCCCATCTCGTTTCATGGTTTGGCAAAGTCCGCATGGGACTAGATTTCATCCAACCTGCAAAAAATATCAATGGCGATGAATCGCTCGGCGCATTTATCAGCCGTCGATTTGGGCGTGAAGCGTATGAGAATCTCATCGAGCCGCTCATGTCTGGCATCTACGCGGGCGATGGCGATCAACTATCGCTTGCATCCACTTTTCCATCTCTGCGCGATCTTGAAATCAAATATGGTTCACTTGCGCGCGGCGCGCTTGAAATACGTAAACAATCAAACGGCAAATCTGTTCAAGGTTCGCGCTCCGCATTCCTCACGCCCACCACAGGTCTCACTGAAATCGTCGAAGCACTTGTTTCTTATCTCAAAGAACATAATACGGATTTACAACTCAATACGCGCGTTGCCTCTATTGCGCGTCGTACACCTGATACGTGGAACGTGACACTTGACACAGGCGAAGCCCTCGACTCTGATTCCGTTATCCTGGCTACACCCGCCTACGTCAGCGGAACTCTGCTCGCATCACTCAACCCGACGCTTGCCTCTGATCTACAAAGCATCCCCTACGCCTCAACCGCCGCCGTCTCCCTCGCCTATCGACAGAGTGACCTGACCCGCGAGCTGGATGGTTATGGCTATGTCATCCCGCGCCGCGAAGGACGCAAAGCCCTCGCCTGCACATGGACATCCACCAAATTCCCGAACCGTGCACCTGATGGGTATGCTCTTATTCGCGTCTTTGTTGGCAGAGCGGGACAGGATATCCCATGGAATGAAATTGAATTACTTGTATTGGCAAAGGAAGAGTTGAAACTAACCCTGGGTATCACTGCTGAACCTTTATTGCATCGAGTCTTTATGTGGGAGAAGGCCATGCCGCAATACAACCTCGGTCATCCCGAATTACTTAAACGCATTGACAATGCACTGGAGAATCATTCTGGTCTCGCGTTAGCAGGCAATGGCTATCGAGGCATTGGCATTCCTGATTGCATTCATTCGGGTGAACTTGCGGTGGAACGCGTTCTCAAGTTTGCACGTTCAAACGTTGAAACATTCCAGCCTGCAAACTAAATTTCTGGAGTTAATCATGAAGATTGATAAATCCATCACTCTCTTTCAAGAAGCACAAAAAATGTTTCCTGGCGGTGTGAACTCGCCCGTGCGCGCCTTCCGCGCGGTAGGCGGGCAACCGCTTTTCATTGATCGCGGTGAAGGGCCTTATCTTTATGATGTAGACGGTAATCGTTATATAGATTATGTTCTTTCGTGGGGGCCACTTATCACGGGACATGCTCATCCCAAAGTTGTTGAAGCCATTCAACAGCAGGCACTTAAGGGTGCATCCTACGGAGCGCCTAGCCCGCTGGAAATTGATCTGGCGAAGAACATAATGGACTTTATGCCCAATATCGAGATGCTTCGCTTCGTTAACTCAGGCACCGAAGCGACGATGTCTGCTTTACGCTTGGCGAGGGCCTATACCAAACGTGACAAGGTCATCAAGTTCGAGGGTTGTTATCACGGCCACGCAGATTTGCTTTTAGTTCAAGCAGGTTCAGGTGTGGCGACATTAGGCTTGCCCGATTCGCCTGGCGTGCCAGCGAACACGATCAAAGATACGTTGGTGGCGGATTTCAACAATTCGGAATCAGTCAAAGCGTTATTCAAAAAATATCCAGATCAAATTGCGGGCATCATCGTTGAGCCAGTGGCGGGAAACATGGGCGTAGTGCCTCCCGTGAAAGGATTCCTTGAAGGATTGCGTGCAATTACCTTGCGCGAAGGAAGCTTGCTCATCTTTGATGAAGTAATGACAGGTTTTCGCGTCCATCGCGGCGGCGCGCAAACTCTCTACAATATCAAACCTGATTTGACGACTCTCGGCAAGGTCATCGGCGGCGGCCTCCCAGTCGGCGCGTATGGTGGAAAAAAAGAAATCATGCAAATGGTTGCACCTCTTGGTCCAATGTATCAGGCGGGGACCCTGGCGGGCAATCCGCTTGCAATGAGCGCGGGCATCGCCACGCTGAATCTACTCAAAGCGGAGGGAATCTGGCAGAAACTGGAGCAAGCCGCGGGGCGGTTGCAGGCGGGGATTGCATCTGCCGCAAATAAAGCAGACATCCCAATCCGTCAGACGCGGGTCGGCACAATGTTCACAACTTTCTTTAGCGAGACCGAACCCGAAGATTGGAATACCGTCAAAGTGGCGGATAAAATTCGCTTTGGGAGATTTTTCCAAAAAATGTTGGTGAATGGTGTGTATCTCGCGCCATCACAATTTGAAGCAGGATTTATTTCAACCACGCACACGGATGTGGTGATTGACACTACCATCGCCATGACTGAATTAGCACTAAAGGCTTTGTGATTAGCTTATTCAAGCTGACCTGTTCTCTAAAATAATGCTAAGCAAATATTTGATAATTGAGTGTCTGTCGAGAGATAAGCCTTCAAAATAAACCTTCCATCCCTTACAATACAAGAAAAATATGTCTGATTGTGTGTATCCCTGCCCATGCGGTTATTATGGGGACTCACTTAAGCCATGCACTTCCCGCGCTCGTGACAAAATATCAAAAACGCATTTGGCGGAGGCGCTGCAATATCATCCGAAGATCATGATTGGATAGCGATCATTCATTTCATTCATCTTTGGCAAGTTTTATAAACTAATCTTCTCTCGAAACAAGCCTCAACCGCTCTATCTCTTTTCTTTACTCAAAGGCGCCCATATCACAGACAATGATATTGTCGCCGTCGCCATCCACTGGACGTGGATACCCGCGCTGGTCAGCCGTCAGCACGACGTGGTTGCCATCTTTGCATCCGGCCGGGTTGCCGGCGTCAATCGCCGGGCTGCCTGCGAGCAGGGCGTGAGTCCAGGTTGCGCCGCCGTTGTCTTGCAGGGGGCCGAGGAGAGGCTGTATAAGAAACAGCAGCCATAGTTTAAGCTGGTCCTTTTTAGCTCTGGTTGCGCTGCTCTTGTTCAACCTGATTGCCCGGCCAAGTTTCTTCAGCTTGGAAATCAAAGACGGCCATCTTTATGGCAGCCTGATCGACATCTTTTGGAATGGCGCACCTTTAATGATCCTGGCGTTGGGAATGACCCTGGTGATTGCTACTGGTGGCGTTGATCTTTCAGTAGGACCCGTGATCGCAATCACCGGCGCAGTCGCGTTCTCGCTTATTGGTCCTAATACAGGCGGTATCACCAACACTCCGCTGCCTCTGGTATTCGCTCTTGCTCTGGGAGCCGCGCTCTTGTGCGGTTTATGGAATGGATTGTTGGTAACGCGCATTGGGATTCAGCCTATCGTCGCTACATTAATCCTGTTTGTGGCCGGCCGCGGCATTGCGCAGTTGATTACAAATGGAAAAATCCTTCGTATCTTTGACGGCCCTCCCGTTTATTTCTTTTTGGGTGGTGGATATCTGTTCCTTATACCTTTCTCCCTCTTTATTGTGGCCGGCGTTTACTTGTTGGGATGGCTGTTTTTGCGGCGCACAGCCTTCGGACTGTTCCTCGAATCGATCGGCATCAACTCCAGCTCCAGCCACTTCAGTGGGATCAACGAAAAAAACGTCAAGCTGCTGGCTTACTCCATCAGCGGCACATGCGCCGGAATTGCCGGCATTCTGATCAGTTCCAACCTCAAAAGCGCGGATGGCAATAATGCCGGGCTGTGGTACGAGTTGGACGCCATCCTTGCAGTGGCGCTGGGCGGCACCTCGCTGACCGGCGGCCGTTTTTCCCTGGCTGGCAGCTTTCTGGGCGCCCTGATCATTCAGACTCTCACCACTACCATCTATTCCATCGGCATTCCACCGCAAGTCGTCATGGTGGTGAAAGCCGTGGTGGTTTTCCTGGTCAGCCTGCTTCAATCTGAGAATTTCCGAAAACTTGTGAGCACCAGGCTGGCATTCCGAAAAGGAGCCACCCAATGATACGCAGTTCGCCATTTTTTAGACTGGACCGCAAATACCTGCCGGTTATCGTTACCATTGTCATGTTTGTGGTTGCCTTTGTGGCGGCTTCTCTAAAATACAAAGGCTTTGGCACGGCCCAGGTGTTTTACAACATGCTGATTGATAACTCTTTTATTATCATCAGCGCCGTCGGCGTCACCTTGGTCATCATCTCCGGCAACATTGACTTGTCGATGGGAGCCATGATTGCCTTTGTTTCGATGGTCTCGGCCGCACTGACCGAGAAATTACATTTGAACCCCTTTATCACTATTCCCATTGTCGTGGCAATTGCAACGTTAATGGGCAGCGGCATGGGTGCGATTATCACCTATTACAAAGTCCCGCCGTTTATCGCCACTCTGGCAGGAATGTTCCTGGCGCGCGGCCTGTGTTTTGTGATCAGCATCGAAGCCATCAATATCAATGATCCCTTCTTTAGAGACGTGGCACTCTTCCAGATTCCAATGCCAGGCAATACATTTATCTCCATTAATGTGATCATCATGCTGGTCATGGTTTTATTGGGCATCTACCTGGCCCACTATACCAAATTTGGGCGTGCAGTATATGCGATCGGCGGAAGCGAACAATCCGCATTACTGATGGGGCTGCCTGTTAATCGCACCAAGGTGCTGGTGTACGCCTTCAACGGTTTCTGTTCGGGTGTGGCCGGGGTGGTGTATTCCTTTTATCTATTGTCCGGTTACGGGTTGAACGCCAACGGTTTTGAATTGGATATCATTTCTTCTGTTGTGATCGGCGGCACGCTGCTTACGGGTGGCTTTGGATACGTAATCGGAACCGTGTTTGGGGTACTGATCCAGGGCATCATCCAAAACATCATTACCTTCGACGGTACCTTGAACTCCTGGTGGACGAGGATTGTGGTGGGCCTGCTGACGCTTTTATTCATTGTGCTGCAGCGCGTCCTGACCTTCAAGAGCAAACCGCGCACTACGAAAAGTATGACCCAGTAAATCTTACTGCACAAACGCAAAGAAATCCCAATCAGGGTTTCTCGGCATACTTGATAATGAAATTCGCCCCCCAATTTAAGTTGTACCCGGGAACCCATGGATTTTTCATTTAGATAAGGCTTGGTGGCTTATGGCAGGGTCTGAAAACGATATCATAAAAATGGAAGATATCTATAAATCTTTTCCGGGTGTGCAAGCCCTGGAAGGTGTGAACTTTACCCTCAAAAAGGGCGAAATCCATGCGCTCGTAGGGGAAAATGGCGCCGGTAAGTCCACGCTGATCAAGGTATTGACAGGCGTTGAACGGCAAGATCAGGGCGTCATCACGCTCGATGGGAAAGAAGTTTTAATAAAATCGCCCCAACATGCCCAGACGCTGGGCATCAGCCCGGTCTATCAGGAAATTAATCTTTGTCCAAATTTATCGGTCGCGGAAAATATCATGATCGGCCGGAAACCCACGAAGTTCGGGTTCATTGATCGAAAAGCGCTCAATACCAAAGCCAGGCAAATCATCCAGGGCCTGGACGTCGATATTGATGTGACCCAAACGCTGGGATCGTATTCGGTCGCCATCCAACAGATGACGGCTATTGCGCGAGCACTCGAGATTTCGTCCGCCAGGGTGCTGATCCTGGACGAGCCTACCTCCAGCCTGGACGCGCATGAAACCAAGCAGCTCTTCCAGGTGATGAACAAGCTAAAGAAGGATGGCATGGGCATTATTTTCATCACCCATTTCCTTGACCAGGTCTATGAAATCTCAGACCGCATCACCGTCCTGCGCAACGGCAAACTGGTGGGGACGTACGAGACGGCCTCCCTGCCGCACATGGAATTGATCGCGCATATGATTGGCCGGAGCCTGGTCGATTATGAAGACATGAAAAAAACCAAACTCGAAACCAGCCAGCATATTAAAGGTGGCGCCCTGCTTGAAGCGAAAAGGCTTGGCCTGGCCGGCGCAATTGAACCTTTTGACCTGGAACTGCATGCCGGAGAAGTGGTTGGCCTGGCCGGCCTGCTTGGGTCAGGACGCACCGAAATTGCACGGCTTTTATTCGGAATCGACCAGCCGGATAGCGGTTCGATTTCGGTGAATGGCAAAGTGATTAAAGATTACACCCCACTCAACTTGATTAAGCGTGGTGTGGCGCTTTGCCCCGAAGACCGCAAAGCCGATGGTATCGTGGGCGAATTGACCGTCCGGGAGAACATCATCCTTGCCATACAGGCCAGCGCGGGCTGGTTCAGGCATATGAGTATGCAGCAACAATACGAAATCGCCACCAGGTACATCACATTGTTGAATATCGCCACTCCATCAGCCGACCAGCAGGTCAAAAATCTGAGCGGCGGCAATCAGCAAAAGGTGATCCTGGCCCGTTGGCTGGCCACGAATCCCCAGGTGCTGATCCTGGACGAACCCACACGCGGCATCGACGTGGGCGCAAAAGCTGAAATTCAAAAGCTGGTGCTTTCCCTGGCTGAAGAAGGTAAAGCGTGTATTTTTATTTCATCAGAGCTGGAAGAAGTACTGCGCACCAGCCATCGTATCGTGGTATTGCGTGACCGCGAGAAGGTGACTGAATTCAGCGGCGAAGTGGACGAGCATAAAATCATGTACGCCATCGCCGGGAGCAGGTGAACACAGCGCCCAGTTCAGGCTGTTGGGCTGTGCTCGAAACTGGCTTCGATACGTTCGACCAGATCTGATTTGGCATGGGGGATGATGGGTGTTTGAAAATGTACCGCTGGAGCGAAGGAAAGATACGCAAGGCCCCAGGATCGCGCGCTTTGGCGACAACATGCGCGATGTGGCAGCCGCCGAGGGAGACAAGGACAGGCACAAATACAATTGGGATATAACGTATACGGCTACAGCGTTGGGGACCTGGTGAGGTGTTGAGGCAGGTACAGACTCAGAGTCTGTATTATCATTTGAGCAGGGCGCTTTAGGAACTTATGTTATCGCCGAAGAGGTCAAAAATCATGGTCCAATTGGAAAAAATTACGTATGGTGGTTGGATGAATTGCTTGAAATTATCCGCTGATGGTCTTGAACTGGTGGTCACCCTGGACGTGGGTCCGCGCGTCATTCGCCTGGGCATGCCCGGTGGTCAAAATCTTTTTAAAGAATTTGACGATCAGATGAGCAAAACATCGGGTACTGAGTGGATGAGCTTTGGTGGTCATCGTCTATGGCATGCGCCGGAGGTTTTTCCACGCACCTATGCCCCTGATTTTGAACCTGTTGAACACACCTGGAGAGATAATGTCTTAAAGCTGGTGCAAAAGACCGAGACTGAAACGGGAATTCAGAAAGAGATCGAGATCAGCATTCGGGACAAGACCGTTTTCGTGACACATCGTCTGATCAACCGCAACCCCTGGGCCATCGAACTCGCTCCCTGGTCTTTGAGTGTGATGGCAGCCGGTGGCAGGGCCATCATTCCACAGGAAGAATTTATTTCCCATCCAGACGTTCTTACGCCTGCCCGCCCACTGGTACTCTGGCACTTTACCAGCATGAACGACTCGCGTTTCACCTGGGGTGATCGTTTGATCCAGATGCGCGAAGACGCGCGAGTCGATAGCAAGCAGAAGATCGGGATGCGCAATGCGCAGGGCTGGGCTGCCTATGAACTGGGGAACGATCTCTTCATCAAGGCCATCCCACTGATTCCAGGAGGGACTTATCCGGACATGGGGTGTAACTGTGAATTCTTCACCATGCCGGGTTTTCTCGAAGTGGAGAGCCTTGGGCCCCTGGTCAAACTGGAACCGAATGCGGCGACTGAGCATGTGGAAAAATGGTGGGTGATCCCCAATGTTCACCTGCCCAGGGATGAAAAACCTCTGATCGCCGCATTAAACCCACATTTGAAAGATCTCGGTTTGCCGACGATTAATACATAGAAGAAGCAAGGGGGAACAGAATCTTTACCAGGAATATTTTCCACCCTGCAAGACAAATTCAAACTCGTTCGATGCGAGAGCAAGCAGCGCGTCGCATATTTTGTTAAATAAAACAACCCTTGACAAAATTCGTCAAAAAATGTAAGATGCATTTGTTGTATTCAACATATTTCAACAAAAATCAACAAGGAGCGTCTTTTGACCACCTATGTACGCCGCAAATCTTTAATAGACTTGTTGCGAAAACAGCCCGGCTTGCGCGTCGCGGAGCTGGCGAAAGCATTGGACGTCTCAGATGGTACTGTTCGAAACGATTTAAATGCCCTTGAGGAGGAAAAACGATTGGTCCGCGTTCATGGGGGAGCAGTTTTGAATGAACAGGACCAGTTTAAGAATAATTCATTCCTGCTTCGATTTCAGAAAAATGCAGCTGCCAAACTTGCGATTGCGCGGGAGGCGGCTGTTTTGGTTAACGACGGCGACTCGATCTTGCTTGATGCAAGCAGTACTGCGTACTACCTTGCACAGGCATTATCGGATCGACGAAAATTACGAGTTATGACAAATGGTTTTGAAGTAGCGCGCGAACTTGCCCAAAATTCTTCAAATACCGTCATTCTAATTGGGGGCGTGGTTAATAATGATTCTTCTTCCGTAACAGGTCTGTTGAGCGAGCAGATCATTGCAGAAATGCACATCGAGAAGTCATTTTTTTCCTGCAGCGGGTTCAGCTTTGAGCGCGGTATGACAGAGGTCCATTTTGCCGAGGCCCAACTCAAGCGTAAGGCCATTGAGTCATCACGGCAGGTAATTGCATTGGTCGATTCGTCCAAATTTGGCAAGGACGATCTAACTCCCTTTGCGCATACCGATCAGATCGCACAGCTGATCAGTGATACCGGGCTCTCGCCGGAATGGCGCGAAAAATTAAAACAAGCTGGAATTAATTTCACGCTTTGCGAAGCAGAGGCGGTCCATGCCAAATGACTAAATATATTCTTGAACTAAAAAAAATATCGAAAAGCTTCTCGGGGGTTGAAGTATTACACGGAGTTTCTTTTTCACTGCGCGCGGGTGAAGTCCATGCTTTGCTGGGTGAGAATGGCGCGGGGAAATCGACCCTTGTGAAGATAATGACCGGTCTTCATCAGCCGGATGGCGGCACAATTTATTTGGACAGCGCGCCAGTCGTCCTTGGTGATGCGCACGTATCACTCCAGGCAGGGATTGCGGCGATATATCAGGAACTGAGCCTGTTTCCAGATCTGGATGTTGCTGAGAATATTTTTGTCGGACGCCAGCCCACCACAGTGGGCGGAAGGGTGGATTGGCACAGACTTTATAGTGATGCACAAAAGTTGCTCACTTCATTAGGATTAAATCTGGATCTTAGACAAAAAGCCCGAAATTTGAGTATTGCACAGCAGCAAATGGTCGAAATTGCGCGGGCCATTTCGATCAATGCCCGTATTTTGATCATGGATGAACCGACCTCGTCTCTCACTCTTAATGAAGTGGAGGACTTGTTTCGTTTGGTGCGACGTCTGCGTGACGAGGGAACCGCGATCATATTTATCTCTCATCGACTGGAAGAACTGTTTGAACTGGCAGACAGGGTAACCGTGTTACGCGACGGATCGCATATAAATACCTGCGATGTCAAGGATATCACGCGTGACAAACTCATCCACATGATGGTTGGGCGCACAATTACCGACTTATTTCCCAAGCTGAAAGTGAAACCGGGTGATGTGGCGCTAAAAGTGGAAAACCTGAGTAGCGAGGGTATTTTCAAAGACGTGAGTTTTGAGCTGCGGCGCGGGGAGATCCTGGGAATGGCCGGACTGATCGGCGCGGGACGGACCGATGTGGCGCGTGCCATCTTTGGGGTTGGGTCACCCACCAGCGGGAAAATACAAGTAAATGGCCGGGATGTTTCGATTAATTCATCGCGGAAAGCCATTGAACTTGGGTTGGCCTATGTTCCAGAAGACCGACAATTGCACGGCCTGGTTTCGGCAATGAATATTGTGAGTAACATCTCGTTACCGTTAATCAATGAATTCTCTTCGTGGGGAAAGTTAAATGATCGCGCAGAACGCGTTGAGGCCTTTGCCTGGGCGTCTCAAATGGAGGTGCGCGCCCACCATATCTGGCAACTGGCGCGTGAACTTTCCGGTGGCAATCAGCAAAAAGTGGTCCTGGCTAAATGGCTTTCGACGAAGCCGCGCATCCTTATTTTGGATGAGCCGACGCGTGGCATTGATGTCGGCACCAAGGCGGCTGTCCATGCGCTGATGACCCAATTAGCCTCGGAGGGAATGGCCATTTTGATGATTTCCTCCGAATTAGCGGAAGTGCTTGCGATGAGCGATCGTGTGCTGGTAATGCGTGAAGGGCATGTGACTGCCAATTTAAGCCGGGCTGCCGCCACACAGGAGAAAATTCTTCATTTTGCGACACAATCCATTGAAACAGGGAGTGTAAATTGACCACGCAACTTAACACGCCGCCACGTACAAACCTGCTCCATGTCCTAGCCCGCGTCCGCGAGGTGGGCCTTGGCATCTTTATTCTTCTATTAATCACTGCTGTCACTTTGCGAAGCCCAAATTTTTTGACAGTTGATAACTTTCAAGACATTCTATTAAATATCTCGATTCTTGTGATCGTGGCACTGGCACAGAGCATGGTCATCATTACGAAAAGCATCGATCTTTCGGTGGGCTCGATGATCGGCTTGACCGCAATGATGGTGTCGTTCATCATCAAACAATATCCCGAATTTTCGCCAATTTCCGCAGTTTTACTCGGCATGGCGTTGGGAGCGGTCCTGGGAATGTTCAATGGCTTGATTATTGCCTTTGGCAAAGTGCCGCCAATCATTGCCACGCTGGGGACATTAAGTATCTATCGCGGGCTGATCTTCCTATACAGCCAGGGAACGTGGATCAACTCTTTTGAGATGCCCAGGAGTTTTAAATTGCTCTCCAAGGGAACGCCGTTGGGTATTCCCAACATTATCATCTTCGCAATCGTGGCGGCTATCCTTGTTTATTATTTCCTGAACCATACGCGCACGGGGCGCGATATTTATGCAATCGGCAGCAATGCGGAGGCCGCACAGTTTGTTGGCATCCGTAAAGAGCGCATCATCTTTCTTGTATATGTGTTGAGCGGCATTGCCTGCGGATTGGCAGGAGTACTCTGGGCGTCCCGCTTTGAATCAGCACAGACAAATACTGCACTGGGTTTTGAACTTCAAACAGTGGCTGCATCGATCATTGGTGGGGTCAATATCAGTGGAGGCGTTGGCACGGTGCCCGGCGTTTTGCTTGGCGCAATTTTGCTCGGTATTATTCAAAATTCGTTGCCGTTGGTACGTATTTCACCTTTTTGGCAACTGGCATTACAAGGTCTATTGATTTTGATCGCCATCGTGACAGACAGCCTGATACAACGCGGAATACAAGAAAGGAATGGCAAATGAAAGAGATCAAACGTTCCGCCGGCGAATCAAGATCCTCATCCCTGATTAGTGAATTTCCACCGCGCCGCTCATTGCTGGCTTATTTCCAGAGATGGGAGTGGATGCTGGTCATTGTGATCGTCTTTGTGACTTTTTTGAACATCAGGCTTTCACCGCATTTTCTCAATTCACAGAATCTTTCGCGCACCTCCTCCGATTTCATGGAAATCGGCCTGATCATGCTTGCCATGGTCTTTATCATCATCACCGGCAATATCGATCTTTCGGTGGCATCCAACCTGGGAATGAGCGCTTCATTTATGGGCTGGCTTTTTAACTTGGGTGTCAATATTTGGGTGGCGGCACTGGCTGCCTTAATTCTGGGTACATTAGGTGGTTTATTGAATGGCATATTAATTGCCAGGTTGAAGCTGCCTGCATTGGTTGTTACGCTCGGAACGTATGCATTCTATCGAGGGCTGGCCTATGTCCTGCTTGGTGATCAGGCCGCCCGCGGATATCCCGCAGCATTTACCTATCTTGGGCAGGGCATGTTGCCAGGCACGCTGATCCCGTTTTCAGTTGCATTATTCATTGTGCTGGCGGTCCTCTTTGGGTTTGTCCTGCACAAGACAACTTTTGGGCGTTACCTGTTCGTCATTGGCAACAATGAGAATGCGGCACTTTTCTCCGGTGTGCCCGTGGCGCGCATCAAGATCATTATCTTTACGCTGTCCGGTTTTATGGCCGCTTTAGCCGCATTGATCATGGCGGCACGCTTCGGTAGTACCCGCCCTGATATTGCCACCGGCATGGAACTCTCAGTCATCACTGCCGCTGTTTTAGGCGGCGTGGATATTAACGGCGGCTTGGGCACAATGCCAGGCGCGGCACTCTCACTTTTATTGATCGGTCTAATGCGTTTTGGAATGGGCCTGCTCAATATTCAAGGTCAGGTTCAGGGCATCGCAATTGGTTTACTGCTTATCCTTTCGATCCTAATTCCGCGCCTTGTCCGTCAAATCCCCTCACTGAAACATATTCGGCCCAATCTTCAATCAGTGATTTCCGTTCTGAGTGTAATAGTCCTCTTTATCGCATTTTTTGTCTTTTTCTTCTGGTCTCGAGCGCTTGTACTTGCGGGCGGTTAGAGCCATTCATATGGTGGTTGCAGGTGATACCCTGATAACTATTTTTGAAGTGCCGCTTAATTTGGAAAGGAGGTGAGCGTTAATAACCTGGTTCTGTCAATTTAAGATCGATGTAGAGAAAGTCAAATTTCATTCACAATTTAGAAGGAGATAGAAAATGAAAAACCGTTCACTGTTTTTTATCATTACCGCACTGACCGTCTTTGGTTTGCTGTTGAGCGCCTGCGCCCCTGCTGCGACCGAGACCCCGGCAGCAACCGAGGCCTCGGCTGCTACAGAAGCACCAGCCCCCACGGAAGAAGCAGCCGCCGCTTGTGATGGAGATTACGTGCTGGTTCCGAAGAACCTTGGCAACCCTTATTTCGATACTTCCAATAAAGGCGCGCAGGAAGCCGCCGGAGAACTGGGCATATCGGTATTGTATCAGGGTTCCGCAACCGCAGATGCCGCCGAACAGATCACCCTGCTCAACTCCCTGATCGCACAGGGTGTCTGCGGTCTTGCCATCTCAGCCAATGATTCTGATGCGCTGGTCCCAACTGGTAAAGCTGCCCTCGACGCCGGCATCCCGGTTGTTACCTTTGACTCCGCTATCGGCGAAGAAGGCCGCCTGTTCCACATCAACCAGGCTGTATTACATGATATTGGTGCAATCGAAATCCAGATGGCTCTCCACATCGCTCCTGAAGGCGGCCAGATCGCCATTTTGAGCGCTACCTCCACTGCCCCGAACCAGAACGCATGGATCGAGGTAATGAAGGAAGAACTGACCAAGCCCGAATATGCAAGCCTGGAATTGGTTGAAGTGGTCTACGGCGACGATGATGACACCAAGAGCTACAACGAAGCTGTGGCGTTGTTTACGAAGTACCCAGACCTCAAGGTGATCATTGCCCCCACGACTGTTGGTATTGCCGCTTCGGCTCGTGCAGTTACGGATAAGGATTTGATCGGCAAGGTATTTGTAACTGGTTTGGGCACTCCCAACGCGATGCGCGAGTACGTCAAGAATGGCTCAGCCCCGGAATTCGCGTTATGGAATCCTCTGGACCTTGGTTATCTTTCCGTTTACGCGTTGTACGCAATTTCCACGGGCCAGATCGAAGGCGTTGTAGGTGAAACCTTCGATGCCGGACGACTGGGTGAGTACACGATCAATGATGACCCCGACCTTGGCGCCAATGTGCTTTATGGCGCTCCATTCATTTACAACGCCGAGAATATCGACAACTTTGACTGGTAAGCCGCAAGCCTGACCGAAGTAATTCGTTTGTATGAATGTCACTTCGGCAATTGGTCGTAACATCGCTGATTGCCGAAGTGACAGTTTGATTAATCATGAGGATAATACGCGATGAATCGTGTCGGTATTCAATTCAAAGTCAGGCAGGATCGCCTCGCAGAATACAAGCAACATCATAAAAACGTCTGGCCGGAAATGTTGGAAGCATTGCGCGAAACAGGCTGGCATAACTATTCATTATTCATGCGCG
>CAZJYB010000102.1:0-15037 GCA_964549865.1 uncultured Anaerolineaceae bacterium | reverse complement strand
CTTAATTTAATTTTTATTGATCGCTTCAATCCGGACTTGAAGGCGATGCGCGAAATGATCAAGAGAATGGACCAGGGACAAACGCTGATCATCGCGCCGGAAGGGACGCGTGCCAGGGATGAGAAAATGGCACAAGGTAAACCTGGTGTTGCCTACCTTGCGTCGAAAATGGGCTGGAAGATTTTGCCAGTAGCCATCTCCGGCTCAGAAGACCGCATCCTTCTCTCGAATCTAAAGCGTTTTCGTCGTATCCATATCAAATTGCAGGCCGGGGAGTCTTTCTCCCTGCCTCCATTCCCAAAGGAGGATCGCGAAGAGACTCTGCAAAAATATACCGATGAGATCATGTGCCGCATTGCGGTGATGCTGCCGGAAAAGAACCGCGGTCATTATGCAGATCACCCGCGTTTGAAGGAACTTTTGAATGGCCGCGGTGAAACATGAAATACAAGACCCTGCGTTCCATTGTGCGATTCGTGATGAATGTGATCGCAGATGTGGAAATTGTCGGGATGGAAAAACTTCCACAGGGAAATGTCATCCTGGCGTCGAATCACCTGGGGCGGCTGGATACGGCCGTTCTGCTGTATGTACTTGAACGGGAAGACATCATCCTGGCGATCGCCGAGAAGTATAAGAACCATCCCATATTCGGTGCGATTGGTCGTACAGTGGAGGGGATCTGGCTGAACCGCTTCGAGGCGGATTTTGCCGCCCTGCGTGAGATCCTGGCGCGCATGCAAAGGGGTGGGGTGTTTGTCATCGCGCCCGAGGGCACACGCTCAAAGACGCGTTCCCTGCAGCAAGGCAAACCGGGTGTTGCCTTGCTTGCAAGCAAAAGCGGTTACCCGGTCGTTCCCATTGCATTGACAGGCACCGAGGACGAGGACGTGATCGCGAATTTGAAAAAATTCCGTCGCACAAAAATAAGGGCGGTGGCTGGCGAGCCGTTTATCGTGGACATTCCCAAAGGGAAGGGACGTGAGGAGGCGATGAGACAGGCAACGGATGAGATCATGTGCCGCATCGCCGTGATGCTGCCGGAGAGTTATCGGGGAGTTTACAGGGATCATCCACGATTAAAGGAATTGTTGCAGGGTAACGGCGACCCTTCTTGAAAATTCGATTTCTCGATGATCCATTGTTTTACCTGCGTACTTTTCTATCATGTCATCCCTTCGGGATTTAGCTGACATTTGGCTGCGCAGTTTACAATCGTAACATCCCTTCGGGATTGCTGCTTCAATTAAGTTTAGCGTACCTGCAGCTTGCCATTTCTCTGGGATTGTATAGCCATTTTAGGCTTGTTATTTGAATTAATTCCCGAGTTATTCAACCCACTCAAACAAATATTTGACATCATGCTCGATTTCGAATCTCTTGAGAAAGTCGATGTATTCATCCTGGAATGTCTGTTTGCTGTGATGCTGTTCCTGATTCAGGATGTAGTTATACACATTCTCGATTTGCGAATGACTGTACGAGAACGCTCCGTAGCCTTCCTGCCAACTGAACTTGCCTTTTATCCAATTGTTGTCATTGATGAAATTCGTGGAGTTGTTTTTCACGTCCCGGACCAGGTCAGATAATGCCATCGAAGGCTTCAGCCCGATGAAAACATGGACATGGTCCGATACGCCGTTGACGATGATGGGCTTATGGCCCTTGTTCTTGATGATACCTGACATATATTTGAAAACATCGTCCCGCCATTCCTTTTGGAGCAGGTTCTGTCTCCCTTTGACGGCGAAGACCACCTGAACATAAATTTGGGAATATGTGCCTGCCATATCTCCTCCATAATTGCGAAAGGATGAAATCCTTGTGTGGAAAAATTGCGATTTGTAATCCCGAAGGGATGAAACAATTATAGAACAATGAGGATGTTTTGTTCCCAACCCCGAAGGGGTGTCAGGGACTTTTAAATCATGTCATCCCATCCCCCTGCGAGGACCTTCGGCGGGATTTATTTCCGAAATACGTTTCGATCTAGAATCGTACCATCCCTTCGGGATTTTATTCAAGTCTAATCGCGTACTTTTTAGAATCGTAGCACCCCTTCGGGGTTGTTTGCCTCAAATTTTTCCCGCTTCATGAATTCTGCTGGAATGTGCCGTCGAGATTCAAATAATACGTATCCACCTCCAGGTGAGGAAAGAGACGCCTGATCTTTTCTTCGGCATTTTTCAAATCCTCGTCATGGCGTTCTTCTGTACCTGCGATGCCATACATGCCGCAATCTTCGTGATTGATGAGAATGACTTTTGAAATCCCGTGCAAACGCGCGGCAATGTCCACCTGGCGGATGACATCGTACACATCATACACGCCGCCGGCGATCACGGCGCGGTCGTAACTGCCAAAAGCCAGGCTCTTCTCCAGCCATTGGTTAATGTAGGATTGCAAACGATAATCCATGCAGTGGACAACGATGGCTTCGCATTTATGGGACATTTATAGATTCCTTTTTACGAGATCGGTTCAAAGGTCCCATTCAAATGTAGATAAAAGGCCTCCAGGTTCAATTGTGGAAACAGGACCTTAATCTTTTCTTTTGTATCTAACAGATCGTGTTTGTGACGTTTGTACGTCCCATCACGGCCATATGAGCGGCAGTCCTCATGATTGATGAGGCAGACCGTTTGAATATTATGGATCTGCACCGCAAGCTGCACGTATTTGAGGACCATCTCGTAATCGTGCACGCTACCGGCAAGCGAAACGATGTCGAAGTTGTCGTACCCAAAACGGACAGTGATCCACGGCTGCAGGAATTTTTGCAGCCGATAGTCCATGCAATGGACAACAAGTGCGTCACAACGAATAACAGGTTTCTTTGAGAACATGATTTCCTTTACCTAAAGAATCTCCCCTTCACTACGTTTTAAAAACCTTCCATCCCCGGCCTTGCCCTTCCACTTCGTGCCATCCACGATCAGTTTACCGCGCAGAAAGACTTTTTCCGGGTAGCCCACCAATTCCCAGCCTTCGTATAAATTGTGATCGGTGCGCTGATGCGACATCTCTACGCCATATTTTACGCGCTTCTCGGGATCCCAGATCACGATATCCGCATCGGCGCCGGGCACGAGCGCGCCCTTCCGAGGATATAACCCGAAAATCTTCGCAGGGTTCGTGCTCGTATACGCCACAAATTGATTTGCGGTGATGCGCCCGGCCTGCACACCATGGGTCCATAAGATCAGCATGCGGTCCTGAATCCCGGGCAGACCGTTGGGGATCTTCGTGAAATCGTTTTTCCCCAATTCCTTGCCGGGGATGACGACCTCGCTTCCTTCGTAGACGATGGGCCTGCTTCCGTCCAAATAAAATGGGCAATGGTCCGTGCCGATCGTCTGCAACACGCCACCGGAAAGACCCTCCCATAAACGTGCGTTATCCTTTTCCGTTCGCAATGGAGGAGAGCAAACCCACTTCGCGCCGTCCGCATCAAACAGCTTGTCGATCGTGAAGAATAAATACTGTGGACAGGTTTCCCCCATCACCTTAACGCCGCGTTCGCGCGCGTACTTGAGCATGTCCACTTCGCTGCCGGCATTCATGTGAACTATATACATCGGCGAATCTGCCTGCTCTGCCATTGCAGCCATGCGCAAGGTCGCCTCCACCGCGCCCCATGCGGGCCGCGTCAACGCGTGATATTTGGGCGAGGTGTGCCCCGCTTCCAAAGCCTCTGCAACCAATGTTTCGATGACGTCCCCGTTCTCGCAGTGGGCCATCATCAACATGCCGTTGTCTTTTGCAATGCGAAGTGCCTTGAAGATACTGCCATCATCCAAACGCAAACGTCCGTTATAAGCCGTGAAGACTTTGAGCGTTTGAATTCCCATCTTCATCAGGGACGGGATTTCTTTTGCGATCTTCTCGTTGAATTGAGTCAAATTCATGTGGAAGGAATAATCGATCGCGGCCTTTTCCGCTTTCTTCATCCATAAATCGACTGAATATTGGAAATCTCCCTCACCCCTTCGCCCCTCTCCCATTGGGAGAGGGGTTGGGGTGAGGGGAACGAAATCCATCGCAGTGGTTGTCCCCCCGAACGCAGCGGCTTTGTGGCCCGTGTAATGGTCATCGGAGGAGACTGTATCGAACATGGGAAGGTCGAGGTGGACGTGAGGGTCCACGCCGCCGGGCAGCACCAGCTTCCCCGACGCGTCGATCACTTGCGCAGAATCCGCTTCGAGGTTAAGCCCGATACGCAGAATTTTTTCATCCTCGATCAAAATATCCGCTTTGAAGGTATCCGACGCGGTAATGAGAGTCCCGTTTTGGATCAGGATACTCACTTCGGTTTCTCTTTCAAAGACTCAAAGCCTTTGCCGAATATGCTTTGCGCGGGAGAGACGATCACGAATGCATCTGGATCGGTCTGTGAGACGAGTGATTTGAGCTGGGATACTTCGGTAATGGTGAGCGCGACAACAAGGATCTGTCTTTCTTTTCCTGTGAACGCGCCTTTGCCGCTCAGGATCGTAACGCCGCGATGCATATCCTGAAGGATGATATCTGAAACCGCCTTTGCTTTTTCAGTGATGATCAATGTCAGCAATTGTTTGCGTCGCGAGCTCGGACGAAACCATGCGATTGGATTCAATTCTCGATTGGCGATGGAGGCAAGGAAATCTGCAGAGACACCTTCAAAGCGCGGCAGGATCTCGCCGGCTGAATGTTGCAACCCGAGGGTGGCAAAAGCTACAATGAGTATGCCAAGGAAGAATGCAGAACCTCCATACACAAACCATTCGCCGCGTATGATTCCAACCCCGGCACGTAAGATAACCTCGCTCCATGTGGAGGAGGGAGTTGGGAACAGCCAGAGATGTGCGATCCACGAGGAGGCGATGACCGCGTAGATCCACAGATAGTTACGACGCAGGCGCCGGCCAACCGCCTCCCAGGTCGAAATGGGGAAGTGCGGCATGAGCAAGTTTTCTGCAAGCGTTTCGGCCCAGTCGGCTGAAGGATGAAACGGAGGCACCAGCATGGCCGCAAAGAAATCTGTTTCCATCAAGCGGACGCGCGTGCTCCATAATTCATAATAGCGATAGCGCCGCGCCTCGATCGCCAGGAACATGGTCACAAGCATGAGATCGAGCAGGATCACGAAATGGCCGAAGTCTGCCTGTGTGAATGCGAACGAGAGCACCGCGCCTGTTGTAACGACTGCCCAGTTGGTGGTGGTGTCCAATCGCAATCGCCATGCGTTTGCGCGCTGCACCTCGGCACGAAAGAAGTGAACCATGGCGGTCGTGAACTCGCTGGACTTAAGCTCGTAGCCGCGGTAGGTCCATACGGCTTCGGATGGTTTTTTGGCTTTGGGCGGTTTGGGTTTCGTTTTAGGCGGCATAAGGAATGTTCCTGAGGGGGTGATATATCTAAGGTTTCTGAAGGACCGAAGTCTCTGAGGTGTCTGAGGGATTAAGGTTTCTGATGTCTGTTTTGTTCAATGGACGTTTTTAGACGGGAAAGCAGGTAACCGACTTCACGTGCTTTATCGGTGAGTTTTTCGTAAGTTGCATCTGGAATATATCCCAAGTCATGAGCAATTTCTATATGGCTTTCCGTTTCTGCCAATGAGCCGACCGCAATATTTAGATGCCGAAGATAATTTGGTGAAGTACCCAGCGCATATCCCTCAGCGATGTTTGCTTCGACAGACACCGCTGAACGTCGTATTTGGCTTGTCAATCCAAACATCTCGTGCTTTGGAAATTTCTCAGTTGCTTTATAAATCATCAGCGTTAGCTCGTGTGCTCTTTGCCAAACGATCAATTTACGGAATGCTTTTAATTCCTTTTCCATCAATATCCCCCGTCAACCTTATATACATCAGGGTCTTCAGAGACCTCATTCCCTTGCCCTTTGATTCCCAGCAACGCCATCAATACTTCAGGCGGAATATCTGCCTCTGGCAAGTCTGTTTTATATAATTGCTCGTTCTCTGCGCGTTCCCGCAGGCTTCGCCAAAGGGTCTGGCGCTCTTCGCTTTGCACGACAAGGTCATTGAGTATCTTCGCGTTGGATAGATATTCCCCCGTGGTGTAAAGGAAGGTCAGGCGCTTCCATTTATCCGTTTTGATGGGTTCCTGCAATTTTTCGAGGCCACCCAATTGGATCTTGAAATATTCCTCTTTCGCGCGCGGATGATCTGCCTCGTCCTTCAATAACTCGCCGCGTGTGGTCAGTTCGTGACCGCGCACCTGTGAAATATATTCGATCTGCCCGCCATGATCGCCGAATGTGGATGGCTGGTAAAAGGCAAGGTAATCCACTGCCACCACTTTCGGTGCGGTACGAAATGGAATGCGATACCAACCGAGTAGTCGCGCGATCTCAAGGTCGCGTGGCGTTGGCAGAAGTGTCACCAGGATCAACGAAGTCGGTTGGATCATCCAACCAATTATAAGTCAACAAAAAAATTCTGGACGGGTTCAACCCGTCCAGAATTCATCAGATCAACCCAACTTCTTTGTTGAAATCCACGATCAATTCGTCGATCTCCTCCGCCTGTTTTTGTACATCGGTCCAGTAATTGGGTTCATACCATTGCTGCTGGATCTCTTCATAGGTACGGCCCTGCTGCTCGACCCAGGTATAGTATTTCAGGTTGTGGATGCGGCGTTTATCTGTATAGCGCAACTCGAGCATGTTGTCCGTAGATTGGCCGTGCAAGTAACGGGCGAAGTCTGCAGCCGCGTTGGATTCAGTATATTCGCCGGATTCCTGCTGCATTTCATGCAGGCGCGAGCGGTAGAGCTCCATTGAGTCTGTGAGCACCGTCAACATAATGTCGTTCTCGGTCATCTCGTAATATTTGGCGGTTTTGATGCAGGAAAGTACATTAGAGATGCCGGAAAAGCCAAGCAGGTCGAGTTGCGCGACGATGCCCTCGGGCACACCCTTTTCGACGAGGTAGGCACGTCCACTTTCTTCATTAAAGAGACGTGCCAGATTGACCACAGCATTGTCGTCGATGGCGGTGACCACATCTGTGTTTTTTGTATTATGTACCCACGGCACGTGCTTGTCGCCGATCCCTTCGATGCGATGCGCGCCGAATCCGTTTTCAAGAAGAGTGGGACACTGGAGCGCCTCGCTCGCGACGATCTTGCTATCCGGAAATAACTTCTTCATATAATCGCCGCTCGCGATCGTCCCTGCTGAACCAGTTGCGGAAGCCATGCCGCGATAGCGGTCATTTTTGCCGGCGGCCTGCTTGAAGACTTCTTCCATGGCGTGCCCGGTCACTTCAAAATGCCAGAGATAATTCCCGAATTCTTCGAACTGGTTGAAGATCATCAGGTCCTGGCCTGATTTTTTCAACTCCCAGCATTTATCGAAGATTTCTTTCACATTGGATTCAGAGCCGGGCGTCTTGATCGTTTCGCCTGCGACCTTTTCCAGCCACTCAAATCTTTCCTTCGACATGCCTTCAGGCAAAATGGCAATCGATTCACATCCAAGCAGGGCAGAATCATACGCGCCGCCGCGGCAGTAATTCCCTGTGGAAGGCCAGACCGCCTTTTGTGTCGTCGGGTCAAACTGACCTGTGACCAGCCGCGGCACCAAACAGCTGAACGCGGCGCCCACTTTATGCGCGCCGGTGGGGAACCACTTGCCAACGATCGCGATGATGCGCGCCGGCACGCCCGTCAGTGAGGAGGGAAGCTCGAGGAAATTGACCCCGCCAAAGCCTGTCCTGAGCGAAGTCGAAGGAGTCCCACCGGAAGCGGCCGGTTGATTGTGCCAGTTGATGCGAAAGAGGTTGCGCGGGTGAATGTCCCACAGACCGATATTCTTCAATTCATCCTTCACTTTTGCAGGGATCTTCGAAGGGTTTTTCATTTGTGCATAAGTGGGGATGATAATATTGCGTTCTTTTGCGCGTTGGATGGCACGCGCGCGCCGGTCTTTATGGATGGTCAGGTCAATCGTGGTCATGGAATCTCCCGAGAGGTTGTCAGACAAATTTAATTATAGCGCAATCGGTACAAACAGGCCATTTTTTTTCATAAGGAAGATACTATACTTGATTCATCTTATGGCCCGAGGAGAGATTCAAAATGAAAAATACCGGGACGACCGCTGTTTCAGGGTGTTTGATCTGGTTTCTTCTGATTTCAATTGTGGGAAGTTGTGTGATGCCAGTTTTCTTTGTCGTGGGAAGTATTAGTTCTTTCAGTAACTTTGCCATTCAAACCACAGGCGGATGGTTGTGCCCGGAAGGGACCACTCCACAAAGGCATACCTATGCAACAACGTCAACCGATGAGTATGGAAATTCCCATCCTGCCACGGGCTACTCGCTGCATTGTGTCGATGCCAGTGGAGAGGTGGTAAAGGAAGATCCGGTCCTTTACGCCTTTATCTGGATCGGTATTTTTGCGCTGGTTGGGATAATACTTTCCGCTGTTATATGTTTTGTGTTTGCCGTGCCAGGCGGAATGCTTGTCGCCAAACTGTTGGAGAAGCTCAAATCTCCAAAGGCAAAAGCAAATATTTCCACTTAGAAATAAAAATGGACGGCTTGCAGGCCGTCCATTTTTATTTGCTCTTCATTTGTTTGCGCGGGTCTTTTACGAAAAATAAAAGGATCAGGATCACCACGATCGAAAGGGCGATCGATATTGAGAAGGTTGGAATAAAACCGACCGAGTCCGCGATCCAGCCACCAAGCAGGGGGGCAATGATGGTTGCAGGCGCGGTGAGCGTTTGCGAGAGGCCGATATATATCGGGCGTTCTGTTTCATTCCCAAAGTCCACGGTCATGGCCAGGCCGCTGGTCCAGATGGAAACATATGTGAGCCCCGCAAGTGCGAACATGGGATAAAACCAGACGATCGATGACGCGTTCCAAGCGAGGATGGAGCTGGCGAGAGCGGCAAGCGCGCCCAGAATGAGCATGGCACGATGGCCGAACTTATCCCCAAGCCAGCCCATGCTGGCGTTGGCGATCGTTTGTGCAATGGTGAGCGTTGCTGTGAGATAGCCTGCCGTGACTGCGTCCATGTTGAATCGACGAAGGGCATAAACGATGTAGAACGAGAATCCCATGGTGGCGAATTGCGAAAGGAAGCGCACGGAAAGGAACCAGTTGAAATTCTTATCGCGCCGCAGAATCGTTTTAGAGTCATCCCAGAAGTGAGTCTTTACTTCTGGGATGATCTTTTCGGTGTCTTCCGGTTCACGCGTCCGCGCGAGAGCACCCCACGAAAGGCCAAAGAAAATGCTTGCGATGAAGAAGCAGGCTGCAAAGTCCATGGGCGAGTCGAGATAATCAAGCAAATATCCGGCGCCAACCGCGGCAAAACTGATGAACAGGTTGGCCAGCCCGGCCTGAAATCCAAAGAACGTTCCGCGTGATTCCGGTGGAATGATCTTCGAGATCATGGAGGTCCAGGAGTTGGCAGTGAACCCGCCGCCGAAACCCTGCCAGGTGAGGAATAAAAAGGTAAGGATCAGGGCCGCTTGCGCCCCAATGGCTGGCATGAGCAGAGCGATGACCGCGAAGCCCAAAAAGGGGACACGCTCATGAATGGTCATCATCAGCACATTGCGTTTGTAACGCCGTAAACGTGAGACGTAACTCGCGGTGAAGAGTTGGGGGAGTTGCCAGCCTACGGAATGGATCGCGGGGACCAGGCCGATCAACAAAGCCGAGTCCGTCATGGAAGCGACAAAAAGGGGCAGGATCGTGCCAAAGGAGGCAAAGCCCAACGCTATGCCGAACAGGCTCCCATCCCAAAGGTTGACGATCAGGTTGTGTTTGAGGTGCAGGCGAACTTCTTTTTCTAATGTAGTGAGCGGGAGCATGGACTCATTCTACCATTTGGGTCTTGACAGATTTCCGCTTCTGCGTAAAATAAAAACGAACGTTCGTTCATTTTTAGGAGTTGACCATGATCGAAGAGACACAGACCAAAGGAGATCGCACGCGCGCACAGATCGAGGATGCCGCGGTCGAACTGTTCATGGAGCAGGGCTATCATGCCACGTCCATGCGGCAGATCGCGGAACGCGCCGAACTGGCGTTGGGCGGCATCTACAACCACTTCGCCGGCAAGGAGGAGCTCTTCGAAGCCATCATCATAGATAAACATCCCTACAAGAAGATCCTGCCAGCCATCATCGAAGCGGAGGGGGAGACCACCGAGGAATTCCTTCGAAATGCCGTGAAAATCGTCATCTCTGAGCTGGGCAATCAGCCCTTTTTCATCAAATTGATGATGATTGAGATTGTCGAGTTCAATGGCAAGCATGGCGCGACATTGATCCGCAAGATCGGCCCCAAGGTGCTACCGGTCTTTGAGCGCCTGGTGAAATCACGAAAGAACCTGCGCCTGACCAACCCTGCCATGCTCATGCGTTCCTTCATGGGCATGATCATTTCCTATCACATCACCGAGATCATTGTTTCGAACACGTTAATCAGCAAACTGATGCCTAAAAATGCAATGGACGTCTATGTCGATATTTTCCTGCATGGCGTTTTGAAACCAGAGGCCTGACATGTTCAATACCCGCATTTATTCCATTGTCCGCAAGGAGTTCGTGCAGATCTTCCGCGACCCGCGCACGCTGGCGCTCATCATTGTGATGCCCATCATGCAGTTATTCCTGCTGGGTTTCGCGGCCACCACGGATGTAAGGAACATTTCCATGGCTGTCTGGGACCAAAGCCAGACCCCACAATCGCGCGAGTTGCTGGATGCGTTCCGCGCCGCGGATTATTTTCGTATTGATTATTTCGTAGGCTCAACGGAAGGATATCAACAGCTTATTGAAAGTGGTGATATCCGCGTGGCATTGGTTATCCCGCCCGATTATGCAAAGCAACTGGCGCGAGGAGAAGCAAAAGTCCTGATGGTACTGGATGGCTCGGATGGAAGTGTGGGCGCCACGGCGCTATCCACCTCGCGCTTGATCGGTCAATCGTATGCTACCAAAGTGCTTGAACAACAAATGGCCTTGCGCGGTTCAACGGCTGTGCCATCGCCTCCACTGGAGGTACGAACGCAGGTTTGGTACAACCCGGATTTTCGTTCGGCATACTTCATGATCCCCGGTGTGGTGGGGTTAATCCTTTCGTTCATTACAACGATCCTCACCTCAACAGCCATCGTGCGCGAGCGTGAGCGCGGCACGATCGAGCAGTTGATCGTTACCCCCATTCGTCCGGGGGAATTGGTGCTGGGTAAACTTTTGCCTTATGTGATCCTCGGCCTGGTTGAAACGTTCGAGATCATAGTCCTGGGACATTTGTTTTTCAAGGTCCCAGTGCTCGGTAGTGTCACGTTGATCGTGCTTACATCCGGCCTGTTCCTCATGTCCAGCCTGGGCATCGGCTTGTTTATCTCCACGATCGCGAACACCCAGCAGGAAGCCATGTTGACCTCGATGATGTTCAACCTGCCAAGCATCTTTCTTTCGGGCTTCCTCTTCCCGCTTCAGGCCATGCCCAAATTTTTACAGGTCCTGTCGTATGCAATTCCGCTTCGATATTATCTTGTGGTCATTCGCTCATTGATGTTGAAAGGTGTCGGTTTTTCAGCCATTCAAAATGAGATCATTGCACTTGTTGTTTTTGGCATTGTTATCATGGGGGCGGCCGCACTCCGCTTCCGCAAACGTCTGGACTAAGGAGCCAATCATGCAACACAAACTTCCCCCTCTTCCTGTTCGTATCGTGGTGATCGTTGTTATTCTCGGCATCCTCGGTTATTTCGGATTTCGTTCGATCGCCGGCGATCGCAATGGGACTCTCACTGCTTCCGGCTCCATCGAAGCGATCATCGTGAACGTCGCGCCGGAGATGTCTGGCAAGGTCAGTGAAGTACTGGCAGATGAAGGCCAGACTGTGAAGACGGATGATCCGCTTCTTCGCCTGGACCCCAGCCTGCTGGCTGCTCAACGCGCAGTGGTCTCCGCCCAGGTAGACTCTGCCAACGCTGCCCTTGCAGCCGCGCAGACCAAATATGATCAAACGCTGCAGGCTGCGTTATCTTCGCAGGAAGATTTAAATGCTAAAGACTGGCGCTTCTCCGCGCCGGATGAATTCAACCAATCCGCCTGGTATTTCAACCAAACCGAGCAGATCGCTGCGACGCAATCCGAAGTGGATTCTGCAAAAGCCGCGCTTGATGCTGCATTGGCAAATCTCGATAAAATCACAACTGACTTGAACAACGCGAATTATGTCGCGGCCGAGCAGAGGCTTGCCCGGGCGCGTGCTGCATTCCTCGTTGCAGATTCGGTCAAGGTTCAAGCAGAGAACGCGGTTGAAGGTGGTGGCTTGCAAGATGCTGCGTACGATTATTACAACGTTGCCCTGGATGAACTGAACGCCGCACAACGAGCATATAACACATTGCTCAACTCGCAGTCCAGAAACGATGTTGAATATGCGCGCGGACAGGTCATCGTTGCGCAACAACGCCATGACGCAGCTTATGCAAACCTGCTTTCTTTGCAGACAGGTGCAGAATCCCCGGTTGTTTTATCCGCTGCAAAGGCATTGGACCAGGCAAAGAGCGCACTTGCTCAAGCTGAGGCAAGCCTTGCCCTCCTCGACGCGCAGATCGCCAAATTAACCATCCCGGCCCCAATGGACGGTGTTGTGCTCACACGTAATGTGGAACCCGGTGAGTTTGTCCAACCTGGTGCGGCCGCCCTTACCATTGCGGACCTCAGCGAATTGACTATCACTGTTTATATCCCCGAGGATCGTTATGGATTGATCTCTCTCGGCCAATCTGCCGACGTGAAAGTGGATTCCTTCCCCGATCTCACCTTCACTGCAAAAGTCGTTTCTATCTCTGACCAGGCCGAATACACGCCGCGCAACATCCAGACCGTGGAGGGACGTAGCGCTACCATGTTTGCGATCAAGCTGCTGGTGGACGATCCGGATGGCAAATTGAAACCGGGCATGCCGGCGGATGTGACGTTCCAATAAGTCAAAAGTCGAAGGTCAAAGGTCAGTATTTTATAGGAGGCTTTTATGACCGCTATTACGCGCTTCGAAGAAATTCAGGCATGGCAAACTGCGAGACAGTTGACCAATATAGTCTATGCCTGCTCCAACCAGGCTGGATTCAACCGTGATTTTGGATTGAGAGATCAAATTCGTCGTGCTGCAGTTTCCGTTATGAGCAATATCGCGGAAGGTTTTGAAAGCCGCACTGATGTTCAATTCATCAATTTTCTCGGCATGGCAAGAGCCTCGGCTGGCGAAGTGAGAGCCCAGCTTTATATCGCATTGGACCAAAAATACATCACAGACGAACAATTCAAAGATGCTTTTGCACTGGCAGAAATGTCTGCACGTCAAATCGCTAAATTTATTCAATACCTCGAATCCAACCCTCGTCAACGCCGTGTATCTGACGAAGAAACAAATTATGGTCCATAAGTGCTGTCCTGAACGACCTTTGACTATTGACCTTCGACATAAGGTACTAATATATGAATGATATTTTTGTCTCTGCAACGAATTTACATAAACACTTTGGCAATGTTAAAGCCGTGGATGGTGTATCTCTCCAGATTAGATCCGGTGAGATCTATGGACTCGTCGGTTCAGATGGCGCCGGGAAGACCACCACCATGCGATTGCTGGTCGGCGCGTTGTCGTTGGACCAGGGCGAGGTGGATATTTGTGGCTACGATGTATTCAAGCAAACCGAACAGGCGCGTTCACAGATCGGCTATCTTTCACAAAGATTTTCGATGTACGAAGACCTGACTGTGCTGGAGAACATCCGCTTCTTTGCCGAAATACGCGGGCTGTCCTCCACGGAATGGCTGCCGCGTTCAATGGAGATCCTTGAGTTTGTTGGGTTGGATAAATTCAAGGATCGCCGCGCCGGACAGCTCTCCGGTGGCATGAAGCAAAAACTTGGCCTCGCCACCGCGCTGGTGACGCGCCCGCGCGTGCTATTGCTGGATGAACCCACGACCGGTGTTGACCCCGTCACGCGCCAGGATTTCTGGCAATTGGTCGTGAAGCTTGTATCTGCTCCTCCTTCCAATTCTTCCCCTATTTTCCGCGAAGCATCCCGAGCAGAGCGAGTGGGCGCGGAAAATAGGAGGATGCCCGCGAAGTACCCGAAGGGTGAAGGACAGGGGGGCGTTAGTGTCATTATTTCCACCCCCTATATGGACGAGGCCTCGCGCTGTCACCGCGTTGGGTTTATGAAGGCAGGTCGCATTATTGCCGAAGACACGCCCTCCAATTTGCGTTCGCGCCTGGCAGATCGTGTGCTTGAATTGCGCGGCGCACCCATCAATTCCCTGCGGCATATCGCCCAGAAGGATGAGGATGTGGAGGACGTGGCCGCCTTCGGCGATAAGTTACATTTACGCGTCAAGGATGGCAGTGCGAAAAATGTGCTATCACGTTTGCCGAAACAGATCAATTCTCAAAATGCAAAAATGACTGACCTGCGTGTCATCCCGCCCGCCCTCGAAGATGTCTTTATTGCCTTATCGGAGTCGGATCATGAGTGAGCCTGTCATCTCTGTTCATAACCTCACGCGCCGCTTCGGCGATTTTGTCGCCGTGGATCACATCAATTTTGATGTACAGGCAGGCGAGATCGTTGGCTATCTCGGCCCGAACGGTTCCGGTAAAACCACCACCATTCGTATGTTGCTTGGGCTGCTCACGCCCAGTGACGGAAGCGCGACCGTGCTTGGTTATGACATCTTCAAGCAAAGCGAAGAGGTCCGTTTACGCGTTGGATACATGTCGCAAAAATTTGCGATCTACGATGACCTGACGACTCTTGAGAATCTGACTTTCTATGGCGGCGTCTATGGGATCACGGACAAGGCTCGCATCCAACATACGCTCGAGCTGGTCGGGCTCAAGGGACATGAATCCACGCTGACGCGGAATCTTTCCACCGGCTGGCGGCAGAGACTCTCACTGGGCATTGCCTTGGTGCATGAGCCGAAGTTACTTTTTCTCGATGAACCCACCTCGGGCCTGGACCCCGTCGGCCGCCGGCTGGTG
>CAZJYB010000101.1:0-15173 GCA_964549865.1 uncultured Anaerolineaceae bacterium | reverse complement strand
AGGTAGCGGATGGCGCGCCCGATGCCTTTGAAAGAGGGACGTTGGCCTCTCCCGCGGCGGGCGCGTGCATTTGGTTGGGTCATGGTTGCTTGCAAGTGAATACTCCTGTAAAAAGAAATCCAATTAAAAATATCAGTTGATTGTGGAGAAATTATGTCCGCGAGCGGCAGACTTTGCGGATCTTATTTTTTCTCTTCAAGGCGATTGGCGGCTTCGGTAAGAAGCTCCAGGGCCTCAACGACTTTTACGCGCTCTTCCGCGTTGATCATGTTGGTGAGTTCATCCATCCAGCGATAACGTTCCTGGATGCCTCGCTCGACCAGATGGGTGCCCTTTTTTGAAAGGCTTAATGACTTTGCACGGCGGTCGCTGGGGTCTTCCACGCGTTCGATCAGTTCGCTTTGCACGAGTTTTTCCACGAGCTGGCTGGCGGCCGCGGCTGAAATATCGAAACGCTCACTGACCTGGGAGAGTCCACAGGTGCCTTTGTAGTGCAACTGCATCAGGATGCTGAATTGAGGCATGGAGAGACCGGTGGTCTTTGCGAACTGACTCCAGCCGCGCATTGAACGGTGCATAAATACGTCCATCCAGGCGCGCAGGGGGTGGGTGATGGGAGGGGATTTGGGCATGGTTAAGTCCGCTTTTTAGTTAAGCGTGCTTAACTTTATGCCTGAGTTAAGTTTTCGTCAAGGGAAGGCAGGTAAGAGGAGTATAAGAAAAAATTGGAGTTAGCGCAACTCCCGGTCCATGGATCAATCCGGATCTTTGCCCTCGCTGGCACCTGATCCCGGACGTTGGCGCATGCGTGCAATCGCCCGCTTTACGATTGGCAGCCTTAGCGCGAAAAAAATTATCACCAATGTCCCATATACAAAGACCCAATCCCTGATATCGCGCTCCAGCCAGAAGTAATGCAAAATGCTGAGCGGCACAGCAAGATACACCAAACGATGCAATACTTTCCAGCGCCTGCCCAGTCTTTTCTGCCAGCCATTTGTGGATGTGAGCGCCAGTGGAAGCAGGAGTGCCAAAGCCAGCAGCCCTACGCTCATGGCACGACGTTCGCCGATGTCGCGCAGTATCAGTGCCCACTCGAACTGGTTGCTGAACCACGCGTAAGCCAGAAAATGCAAGGCAATGTAGCAAAAACCATACACGCCCAGTGAACGGCGGAGAGGAACAAAATTCGTTTTGCCGGATAAGATGCTGATGGGTGTGATCGAAAAGGAGGCAATGATGAACGCCAGTCCCACTGCGCCAAAGCGAATGACAAGATGCCTGTCCAGGACAATGGGCAGGGTATTCGTCAGATATTCATATGCAGTCAATGCAAGCGGCGCAATGGCGAGCGCGTGAATCAATATATAATGCCACAATGGAGCGCGCTTCATGGTTTTCTTAGCAAGTGTCTGAACAGTCTGGTTTTTTACCACGAAGGCACAAAGTCTCTAAGGCACTAAAAGAAAAATAACTTCGTGTCTTGGTGGCTTCGTGGTGAGGTTTTCGAACATTTTCTTAAAAACTTTACGCGAAGTCCTCTGCAAAATCGCGCCACACACTGTGTATATGTGTGCCTCTGTTGCGCGAGTTGTCTTGCTCGAGCAGGAAGGTGGGACCCTGCAGGCGGTAATAGTAGGGGTTTTGAGCTTCGATGGATCCTGCCCATGCGAAGTAAATGTTTTCGAAGCCGGCAGCCTGCAGTCGGTCCAGGTGGGATGCGGCGATCGGGTCTGGCAATGTATCGAGGTACTTGTGGATGGTTTCCATCACAAGCGCTTGTTGATCGGTCGTCATACCGGAGGCGGGGACTCCGGCCGTTTCAAGCGGGGTCACGTATGCCTTATTTTGTGTGAGATGCTGCCCGAGTGGAAGCTCGTGAATGATGGCGCTTGCACGTTGATCGTCATTCATGGAAACAATCAATTCACGCGCGGCCCATTCTTCGCGTTCCATTGCCTTTAAGCCGGCATTATTTACTGTAGGCCACGCGCCAAGGAAAAAGGGTGTGACAGAAACATGCCCGTTGATGATATTGAAGCGCCGTGAAAGATGATGCCCTTCCCATCTCCAACCCCACGGCTCGACGCCGGGCGTGCCAAACACCGTCACATAATAAAGTTCCGGGTCATTGCCAAGATCGTTTTGCAGGGAGATGATGTCGAGGGCCTTTTGCAATCCGCCCGCGGATGAACTGACTTGCAGGAGTGCCATCGCCGCATCGCGTTGGGCGGTCTGCATGTCGCGCAGTAACAGACCGTTGCGTCGAAATCCGCCCGGCGTCGTCCAGTGCCAGCGCGTCAGTTCAGGATCGTTGAATGCATATGTGGATTGGGTACGTTGTTTCTGGTCAAGTGAATCCAGGTAACGTGTAGCATAACCGGCAAGGTCATTGATCAGTGTGGCCACATCTGCAAGCGGTGTTATGGCAGGCGCAGGTGTTGCCGATGCCAAAGGCACGGCTGTTGGAAATATTGGATCTGCGGGTAAAGCCTCGGTTGCGGTCGCGAGCGGCGTACATGCTGCCAGGCCGCCAAGCACCCCCATGGCGCCTACTTTCAGAGCATCCCTTCGGGAAATTTTTTTGTCCATGTCATGCCTCCATAAACAATCGGAAGGAAAACGACAATTCTGTGTTCCTGACGATGACATTATAGAGTATCTGACGGGGAAATCAGTACAAGCTAATCTTATCCTAATTTAATCCCCCAATTTCCATCGATCGAATCACGGCGAGGCGGTTATTCCTCACTCGTCATCGGATTTTGCAACTAAACCCAAGTTGACGCGTCCACGATCTCTCGACATGCGGATTCGAATTCGCTGCCGCCCGGGATCGAGCAGGCAAAGGTAATGTTCATTCATCGCGCGGCAGGCGCGAGAGAATGGACGAGTCACGTTTGACCTGTCGTCCTGCGGTAGCTTCCGTACCGCCTACGCGCCTGCTCTCAAGCTCGGAACTAAAGCGCATCCAATCATCCACAAGGATCACGAAATGAGGCGTCTTATCTTTAAAGAACAATGGGGATAAAAAGAACTTTAATGCAACCGGCGAAACCGGAAAGGCATACAATTCGACCACGACCGCGGTCATTTTCGCGATGGGTTCAATGATCCCTTTCTTCCAGTTCGATACACTGCTTGGCGGGAAGAGCGCGCCCATGACTGCCGAGGAGGTTTTGTGCAATCGCTTATAGGAAATGTTCAACCGCAGGAATGGTGTCACCAGGCGTAAATGGTCGCCGAAGGGTTGTACATAGGCGCTCTTGCGGATCGTCAACATAAAAAGGCCAACCAATAAGATCGCACCGCCGATCACCACAAGCATACTCCAACGCCATTGTTCAAATCCCCGCCAGCGAACAACCCACGCGAAGCCAAGCATGGCGAATCCCAGCGTCAGGATCGCCGGCCACCAGCGATTGATCATCGTTGTATAAACGACAAGCGGATAACGGTGACCACCTTTTGATGCAGCCATCTACTACTCTTTCTCCCCGGGATCCAGCTGACCGATCAATTTGCCAATGGCCTGTTCAAGATGCTCGCCCCGCAGGCTGAAGGTGACATCCCCGCGCGTCTTTTCGATGATGCCGCGCGCCAGGTCTGTTTGTCTGCGCAGTCCATTTGTGATGGCGTCGGGATAATCCATGGTGACAAGCACCGAATAAATTTCATCCATATAGCCGAGCAAACGTTCTGCTTCCTTTGAATAACCATGGCGCAGGATATCCAGCGTGCGGCGCCGCAATTCGCCGACGACCTCTGCCAGCCCGTTGAGATATGTAGAGGGTTCGACGAGCAGGCTTTCGGGAGTCTGAAGCGGTTCGTTCCGTATCAGGGCGCAGGTCACATTCGCTTCCACGAACTCCTTGAGCGCATCCTGTGTGTATCCCGCGTAGAACAGGTCCGGATAATTCGCAAGGGACGAGCGAAGCGTATCTGCAAGTTGGCGGGCTTCTTCGAGATGGGTTTTCATCACATCCGCTTCATCACGATGAACAGCGCGAATGGCGAGCGAGCAGGCGCGCGTCAACTGGCGTGCCTGTGCAAGGGCCCGGTCGCGTGCAGAAGTACGTGCGTCGAAGGCCTTGCGGATCTGCTCGGTAATGGATTCGAGTTTGTGCATGGTCGCTTAAGCCTCTTTTGGCGGCTCAGGCGGTTGGAACGGTTTGAACAAATTATCTGCCAGGTGACTGTTGACGGGCAGATTGATCTCGCCGAAGGCCGCCTCATAGCGCGCGATATTTTCGGTGAGGGCGCGTACCAGTAGTTTGACGCTGAGCGGTGTCATTACCACGCGCGAACGGATCCTGGCGGTTGGCTCGCCCGGCAGGATATGGGCAAAATCAATTACGATGTCCGATGGAGAGTGGGCAATGCGCGCCAGATTGGCATAGATCACATCAAGTCCCGGTGGAAGCTCAAGCGTAGGGCCAATGGGTTTAGTAGGGGGTGTGGAAGGTGTGGTCATATGATTTTATGTACAGGTCATGCAATGTCAAAGCTACGCCATGGCTAGAAGGGGATCTCGTCTTCTGGAGGGAGTTCTGCCATTTCCATGCCGCCGCCGGCTGAAACCGGGCCGCTATCGCCGCCTTCGCCTCGTGAAGAAAGGAAGCGTACTGTTGAAGCGGTCACTTCAAACGATGAACCCGAGGTGCCATCCTGCTTTGTCCAGATACGCGGCCCTCCCGTGGTTTTATCCGGTGTCAGGCGTCCTTCGACCAGGACCTTGGAGCCTTTTTTAACATATTGATTGCAGACCTCCGCGGTCTTGCCCCAGGTGGAGACGCGGAACCAGATGGTTTCCTTCACCTGTTCGCCATTGCCAGATGTGTACTGACGGTTGGTTGCAACGGAAAATGAAGTAACCGCCTGGCCGGATGGGGTATAACGCATTTCAGGGTCCTTGCCTACATTGCCTACGATGATGATGGTGTGATACATTGGGGAAAGTTCTCCTGTGGTTGAGGTACCCGCCGAACAGCGGCAGGGAAAGTAAGACAAAATCCATTTTACACCACTCGTCACAGGATTGTAAGAAGCTCAATCAAACCGTAATTTTTGTCATGCAGGGGGCAATTATTAAGTTATTGAAAGGTCGGATTCGTGGATTTCCTTCCATTGGATTGGTATGATTGGCCCACCATGGAATGGACGATGGAATTCAGAAGCCACCTGAACGCCTTGTACATAAAAACACGGGGTGTCCTCACCGCTGAATCGGCCAATGAAATGATCCGTGAGATCGTTTCGATGATGGCGCAGTATCGATGCAACAACCAGATCGTCGATCATCGCGACACCGTGTTAAACCTGAGTGTCAGCGAATATTACCGGCGGCCGAACATCAATGAAGAGATCGGTATCTCACGGTCATGGAAAGTGGCCATGATCTTCAAGGAACTGAACCAGGATACGCACTTCATGGAAACAGTGTTCAGGAACCGCGGATATAATATGCGCGAATTTGCGGATCTTAAAGAAGCCGAAGCATGGATCGCGGAAGAATAAAAAACGAAGGCGCTTAGCCTTCGTTTTTTATATTTATTCGCTTGTGCGTGCCAGTCCTCGCATCGCCGCGATCTGCCGCAGGTGATCGACTTCGTGAGCGAGCATCAGCAGCATCCACGTTTTGTAATTACACACCCCGAATGCAGAATTGACCTCGGTCTTGTCGGCATTATGCGCATTGCGCGTGCCTTCGACGACGATCCGTATTTGTGTTGTAGCCTTTGATAATAATTGTCGCAGGGTCTCAACAGGCACTGTTTGTTTTGCACCTTCGCCAAACCCGCGCGCCGCCTCCACCGCGTGAGGCAGCTGGCTTGTTGAAATATCCAGTAATTTATTGTGATAAAAGCCCTGGGTGTAGATCAAGTGCGTAATCGATTCACTGATCGACCAGAAAGGATGGACGGTGGATGTATAAGCCACCTGCGCATCCGTTAGACCCTCAAGGGTTGCAGCCGTGCGTGCGCGGCTACTGTAAAATGTTTCGATAAATTCATCCAGCGGGTAGTGTGTGGAGGCCTCCAGCCAGGTGGTCTCCCTGTTGAAGGCGGCCAGGAGCAGGGGGTTGAGTATGTCTGAAGTGATCATGCTCGTAATTTTATCTCATTTATGCAACAGTTGGTTCCATCTCGTATGTGTAAAGGATGGTTTCCATTTCCTGTGGCGTCAAGCCTCCGTGATGCCCGTAATATTTTTGTTCAAACTTATCTTTTTCATACCACCACACTGACTCATATCTGTACGACAGGATGATCAGATTTCCCACCCGCTCCCGAAAACGCGACGAAATATCCGTGCCAAAGTACCCCTGCGAGATCAGGGATTCGGTTTTCACTATATCCGCTTTTCCTTCAAGTCGTTTTTCAAGAAAAGATTTTGCTTCGTCAAGCATCTCTTCCTTTATATAGAGGAACATATCCCGTGTTGAACCTGCCGGGACGAGCAATTTGCCTTTACGGTTTGTCTTTAGAAAGCGTTCAAAGCCTGCAAAACGGGGGTCGGTGTTCAGGTAGGTTGTGGTTTGTGGATTCACTTCGCACATGCCATGGTCTGCCGTCATCAGGAACAGGATCCTATTTTTCCCTTTAAAGATACGATCAAAGTAATGTTCCATCATCAGTAGAAAGGTTTCAATCTCTGCCTCGGTTTGCGGAGCGGTTGGACCATACTCATGACCGAGCGCATCAATCTTGTCAAAATAGAGGTGGATGTAAGTGGGTCTTTTCTGATTCTCCAATAATAGGCCGACATTTACAAAAGCTTCGGAGAGGGTTTTGAACGAACGCATTTCAGAGCCTTGCATCACGATATTGGAGTAGGTGGATGGTGTGTAATCGCGCAGCCCAAAGTTGAATGAGTCGACACCCATGCTTTTTAATTCAGGATAAAAAATTCCTTTTGGATATAAAACTGCCGGGGCAATTCCTGTGGGTCTTAAGTTGTCACGATCCTTGGTGCCTGCGGAAGAGAATAATAACGGCGCGATGATTTGATCCACAGCTGGTTCGTAGTAATACCACTCATGCACGCCGCTTTGCCCAACAGGCAAGCCTGTATGGATCGTTGTCACATGCGCGGCGGTTGTGGATGGGAATTGCGAAGTCAACTTTTCGATCTTGCCATGTTTTGCAATTCGCTTGATAAACGCAGCCTCTTGAAAACGCTCATGGAAGCGCCATCCAAAGGCATCCACAAGGAATAAGACAACGGCATCATATTTTTTTGATGCAAACGCATCCGTGATTCGGTTTGGTATACCTGCGAACCCGCCTGAGTCATAACGAGGTTTTATGAAGGAATTATTCATTCTCCTACTTCATCATTCGCGCGGCTTTTCTTCCAATTTCCACTGCAAAATTCGTGCCGCGATCCCATGGATAGACCTGGCTCATCGAAGCAAAATACAGCCCCTCGATCGGCGTTTGAATGGCGGGGATGTTTTTTGAATGGTTCACCAATGGCACGGGTTGTGCATAATTGGTTTTCGATACCCAGATCTTCCTTACCCACTCGTGCGTGAATTCCGGGTTGAACTTTTTGAAGGCGGGGATGAATCTTTCCAGCAATTGATCGTCGCTCATCGAAAAATATTCGTGATCCACTTCCAGGTAATCGCCAGCGTACACAATGTAGTCGCCGCCGAAGTTTTCCTTCGAAACAAAATTTGTGTGTTCCACCAATGCCAAAAACGGATAGCCTTCATCCTTCGGTACGTTGAACCAGTAATATCCCTGTTTCGATAACGGATGTTTGAGCGCAAGTGTCATCACCACCGCGCCCATCGATTTTAATTCCAGCAAGCCCTTCAAATAATTTTCAGGAAGATCGGGGGATAATTTTGCCATCAGGTTGGGGGACGTGGTGACCAGGACCTTATCGAACGACTCTGATCCTTTTTCGCTTCTGACTGACAACCCGGCCTGCTCCCGTTTAATCGACTCGACCTTTGCCCCCAGCCTGATCTCCACTGCCTGCTCTCTTAATTTCTCCGCGAATAGATCGGCAAATTTTTGGAACCCGCCTTTGAATGTTCCCAAACGCGTGGTACGCGCTTTGATGCGCGCCCACATCCACGCCATATTGACATCCTTATAGTATGGCCCGAATTTTCCGATCAATAACGGCTTCCACATCTGTTCATAGACCTGTTTACCGGCCCATTTCATCATCCATCGATCGGCAGTGACCTTCTCCAGCGCGTGCCAGTTGTTCGTGAGGCGCAGAAACAGCCCAACGAAGCCGAATCTTATTTTGTTCAGGCCAAAGCCGAGCCCGGGAAAACGAAGCGCATTGAGGATCGAGTCGAAGGGATACCATTTGTTCTTATACAACATTACAGTGAGCGGACGCGGGAAATACACTTTGTCGGTCAACCCCAATTCATGGATCAGCCCAAGCATTTCGTGATCCGATTGAAACCAATGGTGATAGAACTTTTCTACAGACCAATCCCAATGGGGTTCCTTGAATCCGCTTGCCAACCCGCCCACATAATTTGCCGATTCAAAAATGGTGACGTCGTGCCCGGCTTTCCGCAGGTCATATGCGGCTGCCATCCCGCCAAAGCCCGCACCGATAATTGCGATTTTCATCCATGCTCCAGATTATTTTTTTGTTTGTTGTTCCAGCCTTGCTGAAAGGCCCTTGAGTTTGCCCCACTCCTGCCGGATCGCGTAGATCAGGGCCAGTGTCTTCAGCCACTCCACTTTGCATTGCGGATTCTCTGCCAATTGCTCGAAGAGCTGCATGGCCTGGTCGTCTGAGCGCCTTGCCTTTGTATATTCCTCGGCCATTTTCTCGAGATAGGCTTCTGTTTTTTTCTGGGACTGGTCGGACTGTTTAAATTTTTCGCGCGTCTCTTTTACGCGCAAACTCACACGTTCAATCGCCGTCTCCAGTTCTTCCATAATAAATGGTTTGATCAGGTATTCGTGCACTCCAAGGGAAATCGCTTTGCGCAGCGTGGTGGAGTCGTCTTGTGCAGAGATCATAATGCAGCCCGTGTCTGGATATATCTGGGCAATGTTCTTGAATGCGGTCAACCCGTCCATTTCCGGCATGTTGAAGTCCAAAAGGACGATATCTGGGTGATGTTCCCTTGCCATTTCAACAGCCTGTACCCCGTTCGCCGCGATGGCAACCACTTCCACATTCAGTGTGGATAACATCAAGCGGGTCATGCGGCGGGTTTCCTGAATGTCATCCGCAATGAGCACCCGCATCTTTGCTTGGGGGGAACCATCGGTTTGTGTCATCTGGGTTGGCCTGTTTCAAGTATAACTTAAGCCGGTTTTGAAAATATTCTCATTCCGTTTCGGTTCTCAGCGTATCGCTCCACTTAATCCCCTCACGAGCAAGGTAATACGCGCCAAGGAGTGTGATCGGAAGCCACAGTGCAACATGCAAAGTAAGCGTGTATCCCGCCGCGGTGGCCTGGTCCACGCCGTATGCGGAGAGCACCGCGATACCCGGTGCGTCGAAAGTGCCGATGTAGCCCGGCGCCGAGGGGATGGTGGTGGCGAGGTTGACGATGCCGTTCATCAACATCAACGCGAAGAAGGAAACGTTAAAGTCGAACGCCTGCATCACGAGCCAGTATTTGCCCGTCTCCAACAGCCAGATAATGACCGAGGTAAAGAAGACCATCAGCACGTTAAAAGGCGAACGAAGCGAAGCCAGCCCATCGAGGAATTTGCTCATGACGTTGATAATTTTTGAATGAAAGCGTTGGGAAGCAAGGCGCTCAACCGTCCACAAGCCCGCTTTTGCAGTGACCTGCGGGAACATGGCCGCCAGCAGGAAGATGATCAACGCGCCCATGAATACGCCCGTACCGATCACTGCCACTTGTTGGATGTTCCCGACGAAGCCGGATTGGCCGGTGAGCTTTGCCAGCTCAGACAGGTTCACAAAAATAAAAGCCAGCATCACCACACCGTCGAAGATCCGTTCCACAATGATGGTGGCAAGCGAGGCGGATACCGGAATCCCTTCCCTACGCTTCAAAATGACCGCGCGCAGTACTTCGCCGGCACGCGCCGGATAGATATTATTGCCCATATACCCGATGGTCGTGATCGGGAACATGGTCTTTGTAGGTATTTTTTTAATGGGGCCGAGCAGATAATGCCATCGCCAGGCACGCACCCACACGGCAATGAAATATACGCCGATGCCTGGCAGGAGCCAGATGTAATTTGCCTTTTGGACTGTCCCCCAAAATTCGTTGAGTTTTAACCCACGCAGGGAAAGCCAGATAAAAACGATGCTGATCAGCACCCCAAGCCACAACTGCCACTTTTTCATTTGCATAGTGCGTGATTGTACCAAAGAGATTGTTAAGCCAGTTACCTTTGTTGTCCCCGCAGTTCAACTGCGGGGACAACCGAAGCGATGGACTATAATATTTTTATGAAAAAACACTGGCCCCTCATTCGGGACTATATATTGATCGTGCTCGGTGCATTGATGCAGGCCGTCAGCCTGCGCTTGTTCTTTGTCCCGGCGAACCTGGCCTCCGGCGGCGTGAGCGGGATCGCGCAGCTGATCAATCATTTCACGGGCTGGCCCATCGGTTTGATGGTGTTGATCGGCAACGTTCCGCTATTTTTCCTTGGCTGGCGCTTCCTCGGCGGACATAAATTTGCCCTCCGCAGCGGCGTTGCGATCCTCACCTATGCGTTATTGACCGACTTGTTGTTGAAGATGCCGTTCTTTGCACCTGAAGGTGCGGCAAGCATATTGATCAACGACTTGAAAGACGATATCTTTCTGAATTCGTTGTACGGCGCGATCATCAGCGGCATAGGCTATGGGCTGGTCTATCGTGCACGCGGCACCAGCGGCGGTTCTGATATCCTGGCGCGCATCCTCAACAACTGGCGCGGCATTTCGATGACACAGAGTTATCTCATCGTGGATACGGTAGTCATTCTCTCAGCCGGTTTTATCTTTGGATGGAAGCAGGCCTTGTACGCGATGATCACGCTGTATGTGAGCGGCCTTGTGGCCGAGACGGTTCTGGAAGGCGGCGGCACCGTTCGCACGGCCATGATCGTGACGGCAAAACCGGCTGAAGTGTCGGACCGCGTGATCGATGAACTTGAACGCGGTGTTACTTATCTTGAGGGCAGGGGCGGTTACACGGGCAATTCACGCCCTGTTCTATATTGTGTGGTCACACGTGCAGAGGTCGCAATGCTCAAGGCCATCGTCCATGAGATCGACCCCGAAGCCTTTATGGTCATTGGGGTCGCGCATGAAGCGTTGGGGGAGGGGTTCAAGCCGTTGAAGGGGAGATAGTCCCGTCATTGCGAGGGCGAAGCCCGAAGCAATCTCTCACACAATTATGGATTGCTTCGCCCTGGGTCTCGATACGCTGCTTCGCAGCTACTCGACCAACGGGCTCGCAATGACGTCACTTCTTCTTTACATATCCAAGCTGTTTCAATGCATTCGGGTCGTCGCGCCAATCTTTTTGCACCTTGACCCGCAGTTCCAGAAAAACTTTTCGTCCACCCATTTCCTCGATCTCCTTGCGCGCGGCGCTGCCGATGGTCTTCATCATTTTGCCGCCTTCGCCGATCACGATCCCTTTTTGAGACTCCCTTTCAATGAAGATCGTCGCGGCAATATAGACCATGCCGTTCTCACGTTCCTTGAACTCATCGATGCGCACCGCCAGGCTGTGTGGAACCTCATCGCGTAATTTCAATAAACAAGATTCCCGAATAAGATCCGCCGCGATCTCGCGTTCATATAAATCCGTAACCTGTTCTTCGGGATATTCAGGCGGTCTCTCCGGAAGTGATTGGATCAGGGTCTCGAGCATTTCGCCAAGCCCAAGCCTCTTCGTGGCGGACACTTTCTTAACCGCAGCCTGCTCCAGCAAAGCGGAATATGTCTTCTCGCGCGCGGATTCCTGCTCGGGCGTGAGTGTGTCTATTTTGTTCAGAACCAGCACACGGGGAGTCCGACGCGAAAACGTATTAAGCAGGGACGCGATCTGGGCATCCTCTTCTGTCGGTTCGGTCGACGAATCCACGAGCCACAGGATCAAATCCACACCATCGAGGGCTTCCTGTGCTTCCTGGTTCAGAAATTCGCCGAGTTTGTGTCGCGCGTTGTGAATGCCGGGCGTATCCACAAAGACGATCTGTGCGTTCTCGAGCGTGAGGATGCCAAGCTGGCGCTTGCGTGTGGTCTGTGGACGCGGTGAGACCGCCGCGATCTTTTGACCCAGCAGCGCGTTGAGCAACGTTGATTTGCCCACGTTGGGGCGGCCAATAATGGCGACGAAACCGGAACGATGCACGAAGTGGGTCATACAGTTGTTGCAATCCTCGGTTTGTAATTCACCACTGCCAGGCTGGCGATGATGAGCGCACTTCCCAACAGCAGTTGCCATGAAAGTTTTTCATCGAGGAAGAGCACGCCGAGGATCACGCCGCCCACCGGAAAAAGATACGTGACGAGCGTTGTGCGCGTCGGGCCGATCTCATGCAGCAGGTAATAGAACATCACCATGGCGAGGCCGGAGCCCAACACACCCAGCCATAAGGCTGCGATCCAGGTGATGGGAAGTTGGGGAAATAAAAATGGTCGTTCTGCGATCGGGCCGATCAGCCACATGAAGATCGTGGCAGTCACGAGAGGAAGCGCGGCGCGCGCCAGCCCTTCCACGTACGCAGTGGCTTTGCGTGCAAAGACCGCGCTCCATGCATAAAAGAGGGATGCAAGCACAACTGCGAGCTGGCCGATTACGTTGCTGTGCTGGCTGGCAAGCAGGTCTTTACTGAAAAGGATGATGATGCCTGCAAAGCCCACCAACAAACCGATGACTTTTGGAACCGTCATTTTGTCGTCGCGCAGCCAGAAGTGCGCAATGATCAGGGTAAACAAAGGCGTGGTTGCGTTAAGGATGGATGCAACTGCCGAGTCGATGGTCTGTTCGCCCCACGAGATGAAGAAGATCGGGATGGCAAGGCTGGTGGGGCCGATAATGGCAAAGTTGATCAGTGTTTTTCGATCGGTGGGCCATTTCACGCCTTGATAGAGAGCCACAGCGCCGGCGGTCAGCGCGCCGAACAGCATGCGAAAGGCCACGAGCGCCATGGGGCCGATTTCCTGTACGCCGATCTTGATCCACAGGAAAGACGAGCTCCAGATCAGGCCGAGGAGGATAAAGACGATCCAGTGCTTGGTTTTCAATTTACTCCTGTTTTCTGAAAAATTTGCTTAACATTTTGTGAGTTTACCACTTTCCATTCGGTGTACATGGTGGAGTTTCCACAGTCTAAATACACCACGAGATTGCTCACCTGCGAGCCTTAAACGGCGAGCCTCAAATGGCGAGTGCAACAAACGCACATCGTCCCTCGCGAAGCATCCCGAGCGGAGCGAGTGGGCGTAGCAAAGCGAGCGGGAGTGCGGCGCAAGTGTCGTTACTTCGCCCTTGCATTAACGAAATATTATTTTACAACCAGCCTCTTTCCACGGGATAGCGTTCACGATCCTCCCAATATTCAATACCACCAATCATTTCTTTGACTTGAAAACCAAGGGCGCCAAGTTTTGCCGCGGCCTTGGTTGCACCATTGCAGCCTGGTCCCCAGCAATAGACCACGATCAACTTTTGCCTGGAGTAGGTGGACATGGCTTCCGCGGTAATTTTAACGTGGGGCAGGTTGATGGCTCCCTGAGCATGGCTTTTTTCAAAGGCTTCAGGACTGCGTACATCTGCGAGCACAAAATCCATCAATCCATTTTTTATGTCTGCATAGACATCGGAAGGATCTGTCTCGTACGATAGCTTGGCTGAAAAGAAGGCGTTGGCTGTCTCAGGGTTTGCGGCAGGCGTTGCGCTGACAAGAGCCTTGGGTCGAATCGTTACCATGATTAAAATCTCCTTGTTTTTTGAATGGCAGCAGTGTAACGAATCTGCACGCACTTGTGAATTTGCTGTTTTTGAACACAGCATTTGGCAATCCTGAACGCTGTCCTATAGGTAATCATGTATACTGCGGGAATGGAACTCAATCACCTGAAAACATTTGTTGTCGTTGCCGAGGAGAAAAACGTGACCAGGGCGGCGGAACGGCTTTTTATGACGCCGCCTTCCGTAAGCGCACATATTAAAGCACTGGAGGATGAATTGAATGTCACCCTTTTTGTGCGAAAGCCACAGGGGATGGAGATCACCGAGCATGGCGAGGTCCTGCGCTTGAAGGCTGAAAAGATATTAAATTCCGCCAGAGAGATGGTCAATTTATCTCAAAAATTACAGGCATCGCTTACAGGGACAAATCGTATTGGCCTGAGCGCAACAGCGGGGTTTCAACGCGCCTCAAAATTGACCGGCCAAATGCAGAAGGCATTTCCGGACGTGGAACTCACATTTGTGACATCCTCGACATACAAGATCATTCAAGGACTGAAGAATCATTCGTTGGACGCGGGATATATCTTTGGCCCCATTGAGGACGATACGCTGACCGGCTACCCGCTCGGCGCAGCAGACCTTGTAGTCGCCGCTCCGCTGGCCTGGAAGGATCGAATTACAAATGCCCGCTGGAGCGATATTGCCGCCCTCCCCTGGATATCTTCAACGTCATACTGCCCGTTTCAAGTAATCGCTGAGAAGATCGTCAAAAAAAAGAAACTTGTCTTGCAGCAGGTTGTGCGGACAGACGATGAGGCAACCAAGTATGAGCTGGTGCGAATGGGGGTTGGCTTGTGCCTGTTGGAGAAAGGCGAAGCAGAGCAAGCTGCCGCCGAGGGGAAGATCATGGTTTGGCACACAGACCCGATCTCATGCAAAGTATCCTGGGTACATTTGAAGAATCGCAAAGACGATCCGCTGATCTCAGCCTTGACCACTGAAGTGCTGAAGGTTTGGGATATTCCATTATGAGCGGCCATGCAATTCGCAAGGCAAGACCCGAAGACCTTCCCGAGCTCGTTACTCTGTGTCAGGAACATGCTGAATTTGAGCAGGCGGAATATTCCGCACATGGGAAGGAGCAGAAATTGAAAACATATCTCTTCGGAGAACAGCCAGCTTGTTTTTGCCTGGTGGTGGAAATGGATGGCGGGCTTCATGGATACGCCACGTATTCAAAAGAGTTCTCTACATGGGATGCGGGGTGTTACATCCA
>CAZJYB010000100.1:0-15255 GCA_964549865.1 uncultured Anaerolineaceae bacterium | reverse complement strand
TTTACCTCAACGCGCACACCATCATTCACGCCGACCAACACAGCGACGTTCACGCCGTCGAATACACCCACGAAAACCCGCACATTCACGCCAACTGCCACGTTTACGCCTTCGCGAACACCATCGTTCACGCCGACTAACACGCCATCGCGCACGCTCACTGCCACGTCTACGCCTTCCCCTACGGGGACGATGTCGCGAACGCCAAGCAATACGCCGACGGTTACCCCGTCGCGCACTCTCACGATGACCTCGACGAATACGCCGACGCGCACACCGTCGTTCACTCCGACCAACACAGCGACGTTTACGCCCACGCGCACGCCGACGAATACGTTTACGATGACACCTTCGCGCACACCATCATTCACGCCAACTACTACGTCTACGCCTTCGCGAACGCCGTCGCGCACCCCTACTTTCACACCCAGCAACACGCCGACAACAACTCCGTCGCGTACACCAACAAATACGTTTACCGTGACGCCTTCGCGCACTGCCACGGCTACGCCTTCGCGAACGTTCACACCCAGCAATACAGCGACATTCACGCCGTCGAATACGCCTACCAGGACCCCGACGTTCACCCCAACGCGTACACCCTCGTTCACACCAACTGCTACGGCTACGCCTTCGCGAACGCCGTCGCGAACGCTCACCTTTACACCAAGCAATACAGCGAGCATAACTCCTTCGCGCACTGCGACGATCACGCCCACCTTTACACCGACACGCACGCCCAGCAATACACCGTCGATGACACCATCGCGCACACCTTCCTTCACGCCCACGATCACACCTTCGCGCACGCCAACTGCCACGTCTACGACTTCCCCTACGGGGACGATGTCACGCACGCCAACACGCACTCCTACAAATACACCCACACGAACTGCTACATCCACGCCTTCGCGAACACAAACGCCGTCACGCACACCTACCATCACATTAACCGTTACAGCCACCCCCACGTTCACACCAACAGTGGACCCGAACTGCAACCTTGTGGCATTTGTTGCAGATGTCACTGTGCCAGACGGTACCACCATCAGCGCAACGGAAAAATTCACAAAGACCTGGCGATTCCAGAACGCCGGCACATGCACCTGGACCACCTCGTATAAGTTCGTGCTCATCGACGGGGACCAAATGGGTGCGCCAAATTCTGTCGCACTTCCGAGGATCGTGACCCCCGGTGAAACAGTGGATATATCCATTAACCTTACTGCCCCGGATTCTCCCGGAACCTATAAAGGGATCTGGTCATTTGAAGACCACACCGGCAATCGCTTTGGCCTTGGCACAAACTCGGATGGTGAGATCTGGGTCCAGGTGGAGGTAATCGCGGCTCCCACCAGCACATTTACACTTGTACCGCAGCCTACACAAACCAGCACACCCACACCCGCGCCTCCGTTCCTCTCCGGCCTGGAGATCCTCGCGTATGACTTCATTGCAGAGGCATGTTCGGCGGGATGGACCAATAACGATGTAGCACTACCCTGCCCGGGGTCCAGCAACGACGCGCAAACCTCCGTCAGTGCGCCCACGCTTGAAGACGGTTCCACGCCCGGCTATCAAGCGATCCGCATCAACCCGGGTACTGTGAATGGAACCATCTCCGGCATCTACCCGGAATACGTTGTACAACCCGGTGACCACTTCCGCGCGATCGCAAGTTGTGAAGTGAATACCTCCACATGTTCCGCGCTGTTCCGCCTGAGTTATCAGGATGCTTCAGGCGCGATCACGGACCTGTGGGCGGTTGGAGAATTCCAGGACCGGAAATATACAGAGATCAACGTTGACTTGAGCGCGCTGGCCGGTCAAACTGTGAAGTTCATGCTGAACGTCACCGCGCTTAACGCTGATCCAAACAACAATGCATTCTGGGTAGCGCCTGGCATCTACCGCCTGCCGTTGCCAACAGCGACGCCAACCCTGACAGCCACGATCATTCCTACAACCACTTCGACGATAACGGCAACGCCTACAGTGCCCGTTCCAACTCCCACGCCAACACCGAGCCCGAAAGCACCCCCAACCATTTGGGAATTGATGCAGAAATTCTTCGACGATCTGTTCAAGCGGTTCTTTGGTGGATAGGCCAATGCCCGACCCCCTCCGCCTTCGGCACCTCCCCCACCGTCCGTGCCGCGAGCAGCGCCACAGCGGTCCACAGGATTGCTTCGCTTATGCGAGACGGCAAATCCGACAACCAACTTCTTATTGGCTAATCAAAATTTTCCTGTCGTATTTGGGGGCACTTACAGTGTGCTCACCTGCGAGCCTTACACGGCGAGTGCAAAGCACGCACGAAGTCCCTCGCGTAGCATCCCGAGCGAAGCGAGTGGGCGTAGCGCAGCGTAGTGGGAGTGTGGCGCAAGTGTCGCGAAGGCCGGGTGGGGGCGACTCTAATGGATAAACCTTTTGCCCTGATCGTTGAAGACAACCTCGAGATCGTGACATTGTTCCAACACGTCCTCGATATGGCCGGCTATCATACGGAGATCGTGATGGATGGGAAAGTGGCGATGGAACGCATTGCCACGGCTCATCCGGATATCGTCCTGCTGGACCTTCAGCTGCCGGGGATGACCGGGGTGGAAATATTAAGGCAGATGCGGACAAATGAAAAACTTGCGATGATCCCGGTCGTGGTCATCACGGCGTATTCAAATTATTCGACGCGGCTGCCCTTTCAACCGGATCTATTGTTGCTGAAACCCGTCAATATCCACCAGTTAAGCAACATGATACAACGCCTGCAGGCCACGCGCGGCGCGCGCCATGACCTGACTCATGACCCGATCACCGGTTTGTATACCCCCGCGGTTTTTGGCGAAAGATTGACGATCTCCCTTGAGCGCGTTCAACAGTCCAGCCTGCTGCGATTCGGCGTTCTGTTCGCCGATCTGATGAAAATGGAGCACGTGCGGAAACGACTGGACTCGCGCCAGATGAACGCATTCCTGCGCAGGCTGGCCGATCACTTCAGGTCCACGCTGCGGCCAATGGACACGATGGCCTGGTCACCACAAGAAGGTACATTCCTGGCACTGCTCGAGGAGATACCCACTCCGGAAGCGACAGTGCACATCGCAGAACGGGTACAAAGTGCGCTGAACAAACATCTTGAAGGTCAGGTGGAGGGACTTGACCTGCAGGCGAATTCCGGCGTGCTGATCTGCGATGCGGAATACAGGGATGTTCAGAAGGTGATGGAAGATGTCGCCCGCGCACGCACCCTGCTGCAAAAGGGAACGTACCCCAGTCCCGCAGTCTTCGACCATAAAGTGATCGTAACCAACAAGTAGATCCATCCGCTCAAAACAGGCGGTGCTTGCAATTCTTTCTTCCACGGTAATTGCTCTCAACGTCGGGAATCTAACTCTTTCAGGAAAAGCGGAAAACGAAATGGGCGATAGAAAAGACTGGGTCGACTACGGAAAAGGATTGGGCATCATATTCGTCGTATACGCCCACTTGTTAAGCAGTGCCTATCATGCCGGGCTGGAAATCCCCCGGCATTTTTTTGGCCTTTCGGACAGTATTGTGTACGGCTTCCATATGCCGTTTTTCTTTTTTCTTTCAGGGCTTTTTGTCGAAGGCAGTCTCAAGAAACGCGGCGAAAAAGGCCATCTTTGGGACAGGATCAGGCGCATTGCCTACCCATATTTCGTCTGGTCCATACTCCAAATGAGCATTGAAATGATCTTTCCGGGCCAAACGCAAAAAAGGACGGAAATATCAAACGTTCTGGCAATCGCATATCGACCGTGGGCGCAGTTCTGGTTTCTTTATGCGCTTTTCCTGATGCACATCGTCTATCTGATCCTTCGAAAATCTGGAAGGCAGACGGCCGCCGTATTATTTACAATTGCATTGATCCTGTTTATTTTCCCGATGCGGACGGCCATGTTTGCCCTTTTGCCGTTTTCCATGCATTTTATATTCTTTGCAAGCGGCATCCTGCTTGGCAAATATTCCCCCGATGTGGAGAATTTCAACCTGCCTCTCTGGGCGGTCCTTTCTCTCTTCGGCGTTTTGGTCGGGTCGGGGTATTTTATTTTCGATATCCTGATCGAGCCGGCGCGTATATCGAGCGGATCACATTCCTTTTATTTCTTTTATCTGGCGGTCCTCGGCATCATTTCCATGGCAGGCCTGTCGTTATATCTTGCCAGCACGGGCGCTTTTGCTTTTTTAAAAACGCTCGGCAGATATTCGCTTCCGATCTATCTGGCCCATATGCTGGCCGGTGTGGGCATCAGGACAATACTTGTAAATTTTTTCGGCCTGCACAACTGGGTCTTGCATATGGTGATCGGGCTCGTTTTCGCCCTGATATCTCCCATCATACTCCTGAAATTTATGTCAAAGATCAACCTGCCTTACCTGTTTGAATTGAAAAGAGGCGGGCCAATGCATGATGAAATAAAAACCCGGTTATGATTCAACCCACTCGGCATAAGCTGTGCCGTTGAATTTTTTTGCGACCCATCGCGCCGTGCCGATCTTCGCCCATTCATCTCCTTCGATCTCTGCAACCTCGCTCACGGCTTCCTTGTTGCCCGGGCGCAAAGAGTCCACCACGTCAAACGACTTGCCCGCGCCGCTGCGCACCTTCAGGCCGCCACGCGCTGCCTTTGTGATGACGATCAGACGCGGGAATTCAGCACGTGCAACTGGCTCAGGCGGGGTGTATTCAAAAGAATGGAAGGCGTGAAACTCTTCGCGCGATCCATTGAAAATATTCAGGTCCGGATTCTCACGGTACTGCCACCAGACTTCCTTTGTCCACTTCCCGTACATCTTTGGTTGGCTGACCCCCTCCAAATAGAACCAGTAATATTGCGCGGTCCACAACGGCGCCTGGGCAAACCAGTGCTGTGCCTCATTGGACGCACCCCCAAGGATCAATTTGAACGCGCCGGGGCTGGTGTAAATACCGGGCAAATTTTGATTGAAGCCGCTCGCACGTGTCTGCTGGATGCGATACATCAGGTCATAGACATGCTTATACCCGCGATAAGGCAGGCGATTGTAATCGCGATCCTTCATGGAGATCACTGGCTTCTCGACGTCGATCCACATGCCAAGTTCTCCGAAGTCCAAACCCGTGGCATTCTTAAGTGCTTCAAATTCCAGGCTGGATTTATAGCGCGCGTCCTTCAACCAGTACCAACCGCGCATCAACCCGGCAGATGCAGCCTCTCGCCACCAGGCCTTCTGTACGCGCGGCACATCCGGCCAGGTGCCCTGCCCGGCTTTGAAGATCACACCCGTGAAACCGTCTGAGACCAGCTTTTCAAACGAAAATCGGTTCCCGGAGTAAACATCGATGATCTTAATATTTTCGGTCATGTGAACTCCTCTTCAACGGATCGAATTCATCTTTAATTCTCCCATCAGTTGTCGGAGCACACAATATAAGAAAATCGAGAGTGATATGGGCAATTATGACCATGGCCCCCGCCCGTTCGGCGAGTAGGGGCGAGACAATGTCTCGCCCTGGGCGACGTGTACGTCGCCCCTACGTCGTTCTTTTTGTTTCAATCAAACAATAAATTTATCGAACCCTTTCCACCTTCTCTGCCCGCAGGAACGGCTCACCGCGTATAGGATCATATTCGATCATGCCCGTCACCAATATGGGAATGGATGAATCAAGCATGCCCTTCGCGACGCGATAAACATCCGGGAAAAGGATCACATCAAGCATGCCGGTGAGGTCCTCGAGCGAGAGGAACAGCATCATGCCTTTCGCGGTATGCGTGCTGCGCGAGGCCTGGCGTACGCCGGCCACCGTGACGCGCTGACCGAGGCGGGACACCGCGTCCACAGTGGAGATGGCGCCCGATGCAGTAATCAACTCTGCGACCAGTTCGAGCGGGTGCGCGTCGAGGCCTGCACCCAGCCACTCCTGCTGGGCAGCGACTTTTTGTTCGACCGTCCAATCATCGCCGCTGTCGTCACTCCATTCGAACAAACTCATCTGGCTTTTTTGCCAGCCTCCGCCCTGCAATCGCCGCATGATCGCGGGGATCGTCCCAAAGCCATCCAGTGCGCCCACACTTGCCAAACTCTCGGCCTCGCTCGCGCGTGGGTCGACTCGTGCAAGGAAATCCTCCAACGAATGGAACGGTGCATAACGGATCATATTCTCGATCGTGCGCCGCGTCAGGTCACGGACTTGACCCAATCCCATATACAAAACCTTCTGTTCATGACCGTTCACCTGAACAGAAAATTGATGCGCCGGGAAATTGACATGCGGCGGGCGCACGCTTAATCCCATGCGGCGCGCTTCGCTCAGATACACGCGCTGGCTGTAATAGCCTCCCCCATTGGCTAATACGGCTGCCATGAACTCGGCGGGAAAGTGTGTCTTGTACCACGCGGAACGCCACGCCACTTTTGCATACGAGGCTGCATGCGCCTTGGGGAACCCGTAACCGGCGAAGGCAGCCATCATCTCCCACACGCGCTTGCCCACCCCGGGTGAGATACCATTTTTCGACTCAGCCTCGCCGATGAATTTTCGTTCGAGTTCCTGCATGCGTTTGCCGGGGTCGAAATGACTCATCGCCCGTCGCAGCAGGTCCGCCTCTGCGAGGCTGAAGCCTGCCAGTTCATGCGCGATGCGCAGCACCTGTTCCTGATAAAGAATGACCCCGAAGGTTTCATCCAATAACGGAGCCAGCGCGGGATGCAGGTGGCTGACTTTTTCCTGCCCCTTGAAACGACGCACGAACGCGTCTTTTAATCCGCCGGTCAATGGTCCCGGACGATAGAGCGCCAGCGCCGCCATGATATCGTCCTCGCTGCGCGCGTGGATCTCGCGCAGGGTGGCGCGCATGCCCGGGCTTTCGATCTGAAAACAGCCGATCGTACCGCCGGTCTCCACGCGGTTGGAGGTCTCGATATCGTCTGCGGGAGTTGCATCCAATACGGAATGCAGATTGACATATTTCTGCGGGTCCCCCTGCGCGATGAACTCCGCTACGTCGCCCACAACGGTCAGACCGCGAATGCCAAGCAGGTCGATCTTCACCAATCCCAAAATCTCCACAGATTCCAGATCGAACTGCGTGATGACCACTCCCTTGCTGCCCGAACGCATCACAGGGACAAGGTCTGTGAGCGGGCCAGGCGCAACGATCAAGCCTCCCGCGTGGACTGAGAGATGGCGCGGCAATTTAAGCAAGGCCTCGGCATCGTCGAAAATATTTTCATGTGACGGATACATCGCGCGCAATTCTGCGAACTCAGAAGGAGGTGTTTCGCCTTCTTCAACTTTATTGTGCCAATACCAATGAGGCAGTTGATTGACCAGCTCACGCACTTCCGCCGGCCGGAGCCCGTGTGCCTTGGCCACCTCTCCCAACGCGGAGCGCGGACGAAAACGGTTGATCGTCGCGACCATCGCCACGCGATCCGCGCCGTACACGTCGAAGACGTGCTGGATAACGCTGTCGCGCCGCCGCGAGCATAAATCCGTATCGATATCCGGCGGGGTAATACGCGCCGGGTTGAGGAAGCGTTCGAAATACAAATTAAGCCGCATCGGGTCTGGGCTCGTAATGTTCAGACAGTGCGCCACAAGGGACGAGGCCGCGGACCCGCGCGAGGAGAACGGTACACCCGTGCGACGCGCAAAGTCCATGACCTCCTCGACGATCAAAAAGACCGGCTCGAAGCCCATGCGCGTGATCACGTCCAGTTCATGCTCGAGGCGCGCTTGAATGGCCGGCGTGATCACGCCATATATTTTTTGCGCGCCCGCTTCGGCTTTGCTTCTTAAGACTTCAGGCGCGGTCATTCCCGCAGGGAGCGGAACCGCCGGCATGCGCGGGACGCCGAGTGGCAGATCGAACTTGCAGCGCGAGGCGATTTCCTCGGTGGCCGCGACAGCTTCCGGGTAGTCAATGAAGCGGCTTTCCATTTCCTGTGCGCTCGTGAAGTACGATCCAATGGGCGCAGCTGCATCCGCCGGCAGACGATGGATGGATTGATTCAGCCGTATGGCGGACAGGGTCTTTTGTAAACCGGCTTGTTCAGGGGTGAGGTAATAGATGGGATGTGTGACAACGGTCTGCAGACTGAGTTTGCGCGCAAGCCCAGAAAGTTGAGCCGCGTGTGTGGGACTTTGCAACTCCACATACAATCGGTCCCCAAAAATATTTTTTAATTCTTCTAGCGCGTGGCCGTTGCTCAGCGCGATCAGGTGAGGAGAGTATTCGTTCAATAATTCGAAGGGGCAGGCTGCCTTGATGTCGTCGCGCAGGGCGAGGGCGCTGCTCAACCTGCACAAGCTGGACCAACCATCGAGGTTCATCGCCAGCAATGATAATGAACCACTTTCGAGGTCGATCTCCAACCCGAGGATCGGCTGTATGTTGGAGGCTTTGCATGCCGTGACAAACTCGGCCGCGCCTGTCAGCAGGTTGTGGTCTGTGAGACCCAGCGCAGGCATGCCGTGATCGCGCGCGGCGTCCGCAAGTTCCTCAGGCGATAACAGTCCCTCCTGCAATGAATACGCGGAATGAGCCCGAAGATGAATGAACATACTGGGGTGGATTGTAATAGAACATGTGTTCGGAAGTCAATGGAAGGGAGAATTGGGGAATTGACTAGGTTGATTCTTTCAAAACGCGTTCGAGCAGGTCGCTTACTTTAAGTTCTTTTGCCCACTTGTGCAGATAGTCCAGATCGAGCTCGCCTGATCTTGTTTTCAGCACGCCAAGGACATCGCGCCATTGACGATCTGAGACTTCACCGCCCATGCGATACCATTCGAGTTTGGCGAGGATCGTATCTTCCGGGCTTGTGACATAAACGCTTTGTTCAGGATCGGTACTGATTACCGATGTCCTTCGCCGCCCCAACTGCATTTGATCAAATGTACGTGGTTTGCAGATGAAAATATCTGCTTTAAAGGCAGTCTCGTAATGGATTAGGTTGAAACTGCTCCGATGTTCAATGGCGTCGCGCATCATCTCGTCGTCTGCATAGAATTCATTCGAAAGCGCCGCGACCAATGGCTGGATATGTTTGGGATGCATATCTGCCACAATATCTACATCCAGTGTGGAACGCATCACACCATGCAGCGAACTGGCAAGCGAACCACCCACCGCATAAGGGATACCAAGTCGCTCAAGCGTTTGCGTTACGAGCAGGGTCACCCGCGTGGAATCACCCTGCATGGTCGTAGACTTTTCGAGCGAGTTCTTCACCAAGCATCAGTTCGACCAGCATGCGATGGACCTCTTGCGGAGTTGCGTTGGGATGCCGGCCCTTAATCCCGCTTGTCGCCAATGTCTTGACCGTCTCGTTCAACCCATCCAGAATTGCAAATTTTTTCCACAACGGCATTCGCCGAAGGATCTCGATCTGCAGGGCTTCCATTTTCGGATGCGTATCGCGGGACAGGACACTCATAAACAGATTATAGCATTTCATCATTGGCGTCATGCCGCGGCTGCTTATCATCTGCCCTTACGGCCCGGCAATGGGTTCGATCTGGTCGAACTTGAGATTGCTCCAGCCCTCGCCTTTCCCGGCCTCCTTATGCCGGCCCATCCACAAGCAGGTCTTTCCATTCAGCCATCTCGCCCGCTGGAAGGCGCGCCGCACGATGACGCCGCTTCTCGGCACTTCCTCCTCATAGATGAAATATGGGGCCGGCTTTTCGGTGAGCACTGCGCCCAGCGCGCCTTTGGCGCCCGGCATGCGCGCGCGCTGCAGGCGGATCTCGGTATCGCTGCCCTGCATGTGCACAGGAATGAATGGGATCCAATTCTCCGGCACGGTGGTCCCTAGCACGTACCTGATCCCGGCCTCGCCCGCCGGAGTGAATGGAGCGCTCGCTTCCTCTCCCAACGCCATTTCCTTTCCATCTGCTCCCCTGCCGGCTTGTGATGGCACGATGCCTTCGACGGCCCAGACCATATTGGCCATTTCATCCCTGAGGAAATTCACCTCTTCGAGTGGTTCCCCCTCCAACGATTTCATCAGCGCCGGCGGCAGGTAGAACAGGTTCGTATCAAAACCAGCGTCATTCTTATCCGTATGGTGGAACAGCGCCCAGCGTTGCCAATTGCTTTCGGGTCCACGACCCGCCGGCCTGATCAGAACATGCTGGCCGAATACATCGGTGATTACGATGCCCTTGATCTCGCACAGTGTGTTGATCAAGAGCGGATAAGGCAGCATGAACCAGTCGTTCGAATAGATCAATCCGAACTCGGCAAACAACAGGTGCAGCAGACCCGTGGCAGAGCCATCGATGCGGCCGAAGTTGGTTTGATTTTCCTCCATGGCCCAGAAACGCGCGTTGGGCATGCCCTTGAAACTGACCGGCGCCGGAATGAAGGATACAAGATTCTCCGTCGTCAGACCGTTCGACCCCGGCTCGGGCGTGAGTGAAAGCTGCCTGCTCGAATCGAGGTCTACAGAGTACCAGTCCAGATGGCCTTCAAAATACTGATCGGCAACCAGGGTTTTTTGGTCCACTCCCGCCGCCGATGCCAGCGCGAATTGATATTCGAGACGCGCCGGCAGCCAGGCCGAATCTTCGGTGCTTGCCGGCTGGCTGTAATTACGCAGGAACCATTCGGCAAAGGGGACGGCCAGGTCTTTCAACTGTGCGCGGTCAACGGGAGCAATGTCGTTGTTCTCTGCAGAATCCAGCCAGTTCACAAATCTTGTCTGCGTCTCACCGGCGTCTGTAGTGATGATATCCTGATATAGTTTGTATCCGTCGAACACCCTGCCATTGGCGGCACGCCGGAGTTGCTGCCCTTCATGATCATTCCTGTCGATCGTAAAGTCCAGCAGATATTTCAAGATGAATTTTCCAAGATAATCTCCCAGCGATCTCGAGCGCATGAGCTTTATAAAATACCGGCCCATCTGCACCGCCAGGAAAAGATTCGACGGAAGCTTCTCTCTTTCGACCATCGTCTCCAATGGCAGGCTTCCATCGTAAGGAAAGACCCTGCCCGGTTGCAGCCCGACCCTGTCCATATCGGTATGCCCGCCGAGGATCTGCGCCGTGATCGGGGAGGCTGCATCTTCGCCCTGGAATTCCCCGAACTGCCATTGCCTCGTCAACATCCACAGTGGGTCTCGCACCTCAGCCTTCAGGCTGCGATCGAAATCCGGCGTGCGCGGATTCGACTCCACGCGGTTGTACGCCGTGATGGAGGCCTTGCGGTAAGCCTGCACCATGATTGTGTTAAGTATTTCGAGCGGTGTGTCGGGCATAAGTGTTCCTTTTATTGAATCGAGTTCAATCGTCATCCGCTACCGATAGGATCGGTATGGTCTCGAGCAGGAATTTCAGGTTCAACCGGTAGTCAAGTGAAACATTAAGATCGTACTGACTGAAATCGGCGACGATAGCGGGCAGCAGAACGCCGAGCTCGGGTCGATCGACCTTATCGAGCATAAGAGGTTCCACTGCGCGGCGTTTGGCCCTTTGCAAGGTGTCGTTAAGAATACCCACCAGATCGTCCCAAACCCAATGGCCCGTTTCCTGCGGCGTGACGGCCAACAACAAAGATTGAGGTGGGCAGGCGTTGGGCCGGTCGTAGTTGAAAGTGAGCCCGGTTACTTCCTCCTTCGTCGGGATCACCTCTGTCCAATCGTCGATCAACAAGCCGCACTGCCCGGCGGCAGGTACAAAAGCGGCATCTCCATGAATCATCACCGAGAGCGTGTCATGCAGAATGTTGAACGGCTCATGAGTGAGCTCATCCGTTTCAGGAAACTCCACGGCCAGCCAGCTATCCCCTGCACGATAAGGCAACTGCACCGGGCTGAGCTCCAGCGAATCGGCATTGAACGATTCCATCAACGCCCTGATGCCATCCCAACGCGCCGATTTGGGCCGCACGTGTGACGCGCTCTGCAGCCATTCGTCGGCTGGGAAGATCATTTTCAACGTGTCCTTCGCGTATTTCAACAGCTGGGTGCGATCGGAATTGGACTGTTGGATATCCGCCTCATTGTTATAGGCGAAGAGAGGCAGAATATTGAACACCTCTCCCAGCAGCGTTTTGCCGGCTGCAGTGTACTTGTCCACCTTCGTGCGCACATCGGTTGCCGCCCCGGCCTCGGCAAGCAAACCCGAGGCGCGTGCATCTGCAGCTTCGCCTCTTCGGGAGACGCTTCTAGCTTGCTCGAGCAAAATCCCTTTGGCGTCATCTGTCAGCACAGAGACTAGGCGCGGGAACGCGTCCGACAAGCCAAAGCCGGAAATGCGGATCAACACATCCTGCAAGTCCGGGACATGAGCGCCATCGAAGCTGAAAGTGATCTCATCGAAACCAACCTTGCTCGCGTCCATCGCTGCAAAGGTGGTCTTCAGATCGGTATAGGATTGTGGATCTCCATGGGTGTCGTTCACAGTGGCGCTGATCGGGATATTCCCCAATTCATCCAGATACGATTTGAACAAGACCACACTGGCTTCAACCCTGCCTTGCAAGTTAAGAATGTCATATCCCAGGGGATTATTCGCATCCGCTGGGCCGGATTTGGAGGCGGGTTCGAAATCTCCGGCATGCAAAGGCCGCGAATCGGTGATCATGGATTTGAGCATGCGCAGCAGCGGCAAGACCTGGCCCAATGTCTTGCCGGCCGTCTCGGGTTTCATGAACTCGATTCGCACAACGACTTCATCGTCCAGCACGTTGACCTGCCTGTAATGATGGGCGATCCTGCTTTCCAATTCTGAGGCGGCTGTGCGGGCCTCCTCGTTCCCATCCGCGAGGCCGGTGTTCAACTCGTTGCCGGTGATGTACGTCAGGTCGATGGGCTGCATGGCAAGGTCCGCGACGCTCATGTCGAGGTGATCGATCTCATTTCCATCGGCATCCAAATGCGCGGCCCTGAAGACCGTGTCGCCCGGGGCGCCAAGTACCATTCCCAGCCATTTATTCAAGCCAGCTTCCATGCGGGCACGCGGTGTCATCGCGATGGGATTCCATGGATTGTTCGCCGGCAATCCTGCATCGGCGTTCTCGAAATGCAGCGTAATGCGGTTGGTAAATGTCAGTTGGCTGCTGCGCGGGGTGTTGATCACATCCAGTTCCGGTGGAATGTAAGCATCCTTCAACGCGTTCAAGACTGCACCCGAACGGTCGATGTTTCCCTGCACCATCTGGTAAGTGCTCTCCGCCAACAGCAGATCCTTGACCGCATCCAACGTATCGGCCAGCCTGTCTTTCTCCTGCTCGATGGCATGGCGTTCGTCCGCTGTCGCGCTGGTCACCGCGCCGCTCGCGCCGTAGGGGAAGGCCGTTGTGACTTCTGCAAGCGCAATGCCGTTCACCACATTGATGGCCGGGATGCTTTCAGCGGCAGTATCGGCAGAGCCCTGCTGCTTTACGTGATGTTGTTCGTATGGAAATTTGTCCCTGAAATCGTAAATATACAGGTTGAGTTTTTTAAGCGCATCCGCGGCTGAGGCTCGGTCGTGCAATCCTCGTTCGAACTGGTAACCCAACAGCGCTTCCAACGTCTGTCCGTTGCGCATTCCGCTCAGGACGAACAGCGCCCTGCGCACCCTTTCAGAAGATAGATTTACAGACATCATATCCGGATGGTCCTCATCGGCGTGACTCACGTAACCGCTGCGAAGGATCGCCGCGGCGGAGGCGTGATTGATCGACGGGGCGTGGACAAATCCCTCGTTATCGCCGTATTCGAACAGGGGTTCATTACCGGCCGGCCTGAGCTTTTCGGGAATCGTATCGAGCGCCACCTGCTGCCTGGGAGCCGGACGAACGTTCTCAAGCCAGCCATATGCGCCGAGGAAGATGCCCTTTTTTCTTTCGGTTCTGCCATCGGTGCCGGCCACATTACGCTGTTCCAACAGTCGCAGCCGGAAGATGGCTGTTTGCCATGCATCCAGGCGATAGGTACAGGCGTCGAGGTGTTCGGTGAGACAGCGCTCCAGTTTTGCAGTGCCGGCGCCGGCGAGAGCAGTCAATGCGTCGCGCATTTCAATGAGATAGCGCGCGTCATCTTCGTTCCGGCCGACAGTCAGCAGATATTCGGAGATTGGCATGGCCGCACTGGGATTTCCCGGCAGGGCCGTGCCGACTTTAGCCCTCATGACTTCGTACTTCGTGAGATCTCCCTGAGGCCGGATGTTGTGGAAGTTGGCCGGCTGCAGCGTTTGTTCGAGGGCGATATCGTGCTTCTTGAACCAGCCAACTGAAGCCTTATGCAGCTGCAACAGCAACGCCCGGCGAAGCTCGAGATAGAGCAGCGCGTTCGGGGCTGTCTTTCCGGGGCCGAAGTCCTGCTGCTCGAGGTCTTTGATGGTCGACGTCTCTGCCAACCAATTCAAATAATTCTTTTTGTTCGTCTCGTCGTAATAATGCACCGCGCTCTTCTCGGAGAGCGGAACGTTATCCACCAGATTGGCGGCGTCCAGCAGCGTGCTGTAATGCTGATAGATCAGGCGCAAAGCCTGAGGCACCTTCAGGAGTCCCGCTTCATCGCGTACGTTGTAACCAAACCCGTTCAAGAAATCGAGCAGCACATTCTTCTGCGTGAAATTGGTCTGCATATCGGCCGCGTATTTTCCACCGTACTGAAAATCGTCGAGGTTTTTCAAATAGTCGGTGCTGTATCCCGTCCGCTGGTGGAAGGAGACCGAGCCGGCCTGCAGGCCCAGAATATTCATCAGCACTGCATCCGGATCCTGCCCCGGCTTTCCGACATACATCAAGTCCTTCAACAAGTCGTCCCACATTTGCTGGTATTTCGAAAGCACGGCTTGCAATCCATTGAGGAAGGAAATTCGGGCCGGGGATTCTTTGCGGCTCCATTTCCACTTGCTAAAATCGCTGGTGAGCAGCACACCGTATGGCTGATCGCCCACGCGCACGACCGTCAGGGGGCCCCTGCCTGTAACATTGTTGACGAAGAATTCACGGATGGCATCGCGGCTGGCCTCACTGAATACCGGCTGCAGCAGCGTTTCGAAAAAATAACCCAGCGTGGCCGGATACAGGGCTGTGTTCATGAGCACGGCCTGCCTGTGATCGATCGCGTCGCTGTTCAGGATGTATTGCAGCGGACCATATTCGATTCCCAATGCATCTGCCAGGTTGCGGCCATCACAATCCGTATCCGCATCGAAGGCCGGGTCGCCTGTTTCAACGAAATAGCTTACATTGTTAAGCGGATCATTTTGGGTATATCCTGAACCATCCTGTTCCGTGTTGTTGG
>CAZJYB010000099.1:0-15260 GCA_964549865.1 uncultured Anaerolineaceae bacterium | reverse complement strand
AACGTCCCGCAGGTTTGATCTAAAAACAGGTTTGAGTTACGGCAACCTGCGGGACGGTGCGAAACATCATTTATTAACTCACTTCAAGATGTGTTTGTAAAAGGCCTGCGACATGACCTTTTCCAACTCTTCCAGCGTGACGGGTTTCATCACATAGCCATCTGCGCCGAGCTGCATGGCCTGGTCCACGGTGACATCGGCAGCTTCGGAGGAAAGCATGATCACGGGCAGGTCTTTCCACTCGGTGCGGCGGCGTAGGAACTCAAGCATGTCCAGGCCGCTCACTTCGGGCATGTTGATATCGAGGATCATCAGGTCGGGGCGTCCACCGGCCAGCAATGCCTGTGCCGCCGGGCGCGGGTTGTTGAAGTATTTTGTTTCACAGTCCAGCAGTCTTAACATCAGGGCGACCGCTTCGCCCATGTCCTTGTCATCGTCCACGATCCAGACCCGCTTGGTGATTAACTGTTTCATTCGAGATGCGCCTTTACGCTTTCCGCCGCGTTCTTGTTCATTCCCTTGACCGCGGCCAGTTCCTCGATCGTCGCTTCTCTAATCTTATCCATAGAACCGAAATGTTTCAAGAGCGCCTTTCTACGTGTGGGTCCAATGCCCGGGAGGGAGTCCAACTGCGAGGCCAGCCCCAGCTTCGAGCGCCTGGCGCGATGTGCAGTGATCCCGTAGCGATGTGCTTCATCGCGGATCCGTTGAACGAGATAAAGTGCCTGCGAATGGCGCGGCAGCATCAATGCGTTGCTGCGGTGCGGGAAAAAGATCTCCTCCTCCTGTTTTGCGAGGCCCACCACGGGGACTTTTCCGAACAGCTCGAATTGTTCCAGGACTTTGACGACGCGTCCAAGCTGGCCCTTGCCTCCGTCGATGATCATGAGATCCGGCAGGAAGGAGAATGACGCTTCCGGTTTGGACCCGGGCGCTGCCTCTGTTTCCTGAGAGCCCTGCCACCTTCGAAACCGGCGTATGAGCATTTCCTCCATCGAGGCAAAGTCATCGGGTGCGCCGATGCTTGTGCTGTCGATGTTGAATTTGCGGTACAAACTCTTGGCAGGTACACCCTGTTCGAATACCACCATCGCGCCCACGGTCGCGACACCCTGTGTATGGCTTACGTCGTAACATTCAATGCGGTTGGGAGGAAAGGGGAGGTTCAGCGCGTTTTGCAACTCGGTCAGCGCCTGCTCCTGCTTGTGCGTATCCGCCTGCCATTGCGTTCGCAGGGCCTGCAGAGTTTCTGTGGCGTTCTCTGCCGCCATTTGAACAAGCTCATGTGGCTGTCCTTCCTTGGGCACGAGCAGTTCCACTTTTTCACCACCGCGCTTCGAACGCAGCCATTGTCCGATGATCTTTGCCTCTTCAATTTCCTGCGGCAGCATCAACTGTTGGGGAATGGTTGCGGCCTCGGTATAGAACTGTTTGACGAATTCAGACATCACTTCCGTGTCGGCCGTATCCTCCGTGCCTTCAAGGATGAAATATTCGCGGCCGATCAATTTTCCGCCGCGAATGAAAAAGATCTGTACACAGGCCTCGCCGTCTGCGCGCGCCATGGCCAGCACATCCGAATCCTTGTAGTCGGTTGCGAAGACGATCTTCTGTCTTTCAACGATGGACTGCACCGCTTGTAATTGGTCGCGCAATGCAGCGGCCTTCTCGAAGCGCATCTCTTCGGACGCTTTTTGCATTTCAATTTCGAGCCGGGTGACAATGCCTTCGCTGTGCCCACTGAGGAAGGACATCAGGTCCGAGATCATCTGACGGTATCCGGCCTGGTCGACTGCGCCAATGCAGGGGGCATTGCACAGTTTGATGTCGTAATAAAGACACGCCCGTTTATCCAGCCCGGTGATGTCGCGGTCACACGTCAGGTATGGGAAGATGCGACGCAGCACGTCCAGGGTCTGGTAAACCGCCCATGCGGATGTGTACGGACCAAAGTAGCGCGCGCCGTCCTCCGTCATCTGGCGTGTGACCGTCACTTTTGGGAAGGGCTCGTTCCAATGGACTTTGATGTACGGGTAGCGTTTGTCATCCTTGAGACGCACATTGTATTTGGGGCGATGCTTCTTGATCAGGTTCATCTCGAGGATGAGCGCTTCAAGTTCGGACCCGACAACGATCCATTCGAGGTCTGTGATATCGCGCACCAGGCGGCGGGTTTTCGCGTCGTGGCCGGTCTCGGCGTGGAAATAGGACCGCACGCGATTCTTTAAACTGATCGCCTTGCCCACGTAGATGATCTTTCCCTCCACGCTTTTCATCAGATAGCAGCCGGGCTTGGCGGGCAGCGTATTGAGAATACCCTGTAGTTTTTCTGAAAGTTCCATCGCGGCTATTCTACCGCTTGTTGTGCAATTTAAGAAACTTACTTGACTTTTCCCTTGTACCTCGTACAATGAAACCAAATCAAATACAAGGAGAATGTATCATGTCGCAAATGCCTTCAAACGACCCGATCATGGAATCAAGACCCGGTCCCGGCGGTTGGCTGCCTGTCTGGATCAAAGCTGTAACAAAGCCCAGCGAGCAAACTTTCGTGGAAATTACGGAAAGTCCGGATGCCACCTCAAAGACCGCCTTCATCTGGGTTTTTATCGCAGGCGTGATTTCCGGACTTGTGCAGGCGGTTTTACAAGTTGCTTATTTTGCGCTTGGTATTTCACCTCAAAGTTCCATTCCCGGGATGGAACAATTTTCTTCAGGCGACGCCGGCACGATTGGCGTTGTACTTGTAACCGGCTTATGCCTCATACCTGTCTATGGTTTGTTGTCCATCATAGGTTTTGCCATTGTTACAGCCATCATTCAATGGGTCGCAAAATTATTTGGCGGAGTCGGCACGTTTGAGAAACTCGCTTATGGAATTGCGGCAATTTCCGTGCCAATCACATTGGTGTCGGCAATCTTGGGAGTTGTTACTGCGATTCCATTTGTAGGTCTCTGCGTAATCCCAATATCAATTGGCTTGGGTATTTACGCACTCGTCCTGCAGGTCATGGCCGTTAAAGCAGTCAATCGTTTTGGATGGGGACCCGCGATAGGCTCTGTGTTACTTCCTGTTGTTGCGCTCGTCACCGTCTGCATCTGTGTTGTGTTCGGTGCGCTGATGCTGATGGGTCCGATCATTGGCGATGTATTCAGTGAGATCAATCAAAGCCTTGCCCCGTAAGGCCGAAGGAAAGAATTTGTTGATAAGGAGAATGTATCATGGAACAAATGCCTTCGAATGACCCCGTCCAGCAATATACTTCGCCGGGTGGCACCGGCAATGAACGTATGATGGCAATTGCATCCCTTGTACTAGGTGTGATCAACCTTTGTGCATGGTTTCTGCCTATTTGTGGAGTGCCACTCTCGATAATTGGCCTTGCTCTCGGTTATTTTGGAATGAAAGATGAATCTCAAAAGACACTTGCTGTGATTGGCATGGCTCTTTGTGGTATCGGTTTATTGCTTGCCTGTGGCAATGGCATTCTGGGAGTTCTAATAAACACAGGTGTGCTCGATCAGTATTTGCCGAGTTCATAGTCTGCGTTCTTCAACATAACTAAAGATAATGCCTCCTGAAACAGGAGGCATTATCTTTAGTTATCGATCGGCCGTGCCGGCCCGGGGACCTGGTGTGCCCCGGGTAGGAGCGGCATGACCGCCATGTTGTAGGCATACTGGTATGCAGTTTCAGCGCCGCCTTCCCCGATGATGGGTTCGATCTTTCCGTTATCGTTAGAGTCTGTGCCATCGACCATCTGCCCGGAAAGCGCGGCTATTTCTGCAATGAGAGGCTCCATTTCCGGTCCAAAAGGCATTTCCTGCAGTTGCAGGGCCCTCTCGAGCAACTGGATGGCCCAGCCATCCATGTTCTGCACCGCGACGACCACATTCGCGCTATTGGCCAGGATATTTTCGGTTGCATCGATCGCTTCTGCCGCGAATTTCGCGTGCGAAATGGAATTGGGGATATAGCCCGCCAGTCCATATCCATCGCCTGGGTCATCTATCTTTCCATCCGAATCCCAGTCCCTGTATTGTGTTGCATTTGCATTTCCGACGATCTGGTTGATCACTTCCTCGGTCTTCTTTCGGACCAGGCCTTCATCATCGTTTTCAAAAGCCCCCTGCAACTCCTGGATGGAATCATCCACTCCCTCGCTGGTGGATAATAATCCATGAATGAGAGCAGTTTCATTTGGCGCAGCCCCGAAAGCGTTGTCCAGGTGACGGACATGGATCAAGGCAAGTGGGGGAAATACCGAAGACGCCACGACCTCGCCCGAAGATTCGTCCGGGTTTGGGTCATTATCCGGTTCGATCGTGATCTCGACCTGGTCGTACTCTCCGAGGATATTTCCGGCATCCGCATCGGTAAACACCAACTTGCCCTGATTGGATGCTTCCATATCGATCGTCCCGATATTGTGACGTATCTCCCCGCCTTCAGCGAGAAACCATGCTTCGTAATGTGTGCCGGCCTCCGGTACAGCCAGCTCGGAAACTGTAATTGTTGCCTGATCCATATGCCCGTTCACATCTGCATACGTGATGTGCCCGATCTGTATGGCTTGTGCTGTTGCCGGGGAAAGCCATTGAGTGCCAACCAGGACAAACCCAGCTACGATCAGGATACCGAGGAAGGCCAGGTTTCGATCCAGCCCGAATAATTGAGGCGGTTTATTCGCATTCAGGACGCTCTTCCGCGCCATGGTGGCCAATTTCAATGTGTTGGCCGAAATGGTCTGCCCGTTGAAGACAGCGATGAATTCATTCGCAAACTGGGTGGCGGATTCAAAACGGAATTTGGGATCTTTTGCGAGCGCGCGGTCTATGATCGCCTGCAGGTCCGTGGATATCCCCAGGATGGGAGCAGGCGGCTCGTTGATATGTTTCATCAGAATACCGAATGTCGATTCTGCATCGAAGGGCACAGAGCCAGCCAGCATTTCGTATAACATGACCCCCAGGGAGTAAATATCCGTTTTCAGGTCCACGTTTTCGCCGCGGGCCTGTTCAGGACTCATGTATGCAGGTGTTCCGGAGACGGTGCCTGTTGAGGTCTTGATGGATGAATCGGTAAGGCGAACCAGCCCAAAGTCCGTGAGGATTGGTTCCACATCTTCTGGTAAAGGTTTATTGAGGTCGACGGGCCCGGTCGCCGAACGCAGAAGAACGTTCGCGGGTTTTACATCCCGATGGATCAAGTGGTGATCATGAGCATAATCGATCGCAGATGCGAGCGAAAGGAGCAGACGCGAGACGATGTTGAATGGAAGTTTTCCCCCGTGTTTATGAAGGGTCTTTAGATACGTTCCAAGCGATGCGCCCGGCACATATTCCATGATGAGGCAGGGCTGCCCGTCTGAGAGATCGAAATCGAAGACCTGGATAATATTTGGATGACGCAGACCTGCCACGGCGCGCGCTTCACGCTCAAAACGCACCTCCATATCGAGATCCGAATCCACGTGCTCACGCATGATCTTTACCGCGACCCTGCGATTCAACGTGGTGTGCTGGCCCAGGTAGACTTCGGCCATTCCACCGCGTGCGATCAATTCCCCGATTTGAACCTTGCCAAGTGTTTTTCCACTCATGAGAGGCATGAAGAAATTATACCCGATAGTATAATTCGAAGAATTACAAGGAGCTATTAATGGCGGTTGCTTTGGAGGAAAACCTGCTCGATCTCATGCATGCACACAAACTGAAACTTGTTTGTGCTGAGTCTTGTACGGGCGGTCTGGTTTCACATCGTATTACAAATGTTTCGGGTTCTTCCGAATATTTTCTGGGGGGTGTGGTGGCCTATTCTTATGAGGCAAAGGCAGGTCTGCTCGGGGTTTCATGGGACACGTTGAATGCTTTCGGCGCAGTCAGCGAAGAGACCGTGCGTGAGATGTCGCGCGGCGCGCGTAAATTATTCGATGCCGACATCGCGGTTTCGGTAAGCGGGGTCGCGGGGCCGTCTGGCGGGACACCTGAAAAACCCGTTGGCACCACATGGATCGGGTTATCCGCCAGGAACGGAGAATGGGCCCGTCATTTTATTTGGCCGGGTGACCGCGAACAGAACAAACTTGATTCTTCCGATGCCGCGCTTCAATTCATCATTGATTATCTCGAAGGAAAACTCGAATGAAAATTGTCGTCCTGATCTCTGCCATCGCAGAATGGAATGCCATAAGTAGGGGCGAGGTCTTCTCGCCCATTTTATTGCGCCGGATCCAGCACGCGTCCGATGAACAGGATCTGCCCGTTGACCGTATTGCGGATAATAAAGATGAATGGACGATCGATTTGAAGGTTGATGTCGAACATGGGCGCACTGGTCGTTTCCATGATCACGGCGGTTGCAGCGGCTGCTTCAGTACCCTCTTCATCCACCGCCACGAACGCTTTATGGATCACATCGCTGATGAACAGGTCCCGGCTGCCGGTCATGCCGGAGAAATCGGCTTTGTCGCCTTCGAATGCATCCACCATGCCCATGCTCTTGAGTGTGCCGGATAAACCAAAATCCTTTGTGAATTCAAACTTTGGCAGGCCCAACTGCACGGAGGCTGGCTGCATTCCGTTGATGATCTCATCATATGTTCCCTTGTCGAAGGATGAATCGAACGTTTCGAAATTGCCCTCATCTGGAACGATGATATCCATTGCGGCGGTCTCGCCTGCATAAGCAAGCTCGATCGCCTGAAATCCGTCTCCCTGAATATACGGAATGTACATGCCATCATGCATCATTTTCGCTGTGGATTCGGAGCCATCCAGTAAATGGAATGGCTCTTCATAAGTGGAGTCCGCGTCGAATTGAGAAAGCCAGTCCGCTTTGAAATAAATGGCGTTGACCAGCACCATGCGTGTGTAGGAATTGAGAACGCCTTCGGGAAGCAGGTCTTTTATCTTGTCCTCGGTCTGGTCGCCGACCCAGTTGTTGATCTCCTTGCGTACGGGTTCGAATTGATTAATGAAATCTGCAAGGTGGATCCCTGTGCCGTAGTTGACAGCGATCGTGTCAAGGAATTCCTGCAGGAATGGATAGGTCTGTTCGGCCCAGACTGCATTGGCGATATTAAGCTTCATGGGTTCCTGAGTCTCATCAATGTTGATCGGAGTTTTTTCAAGCTCAAGGTCGAGGGAATTAAAAGCCGGGTGCAGTTGATCTTGCGGCAGGCTGAAATCCAGGGTGTCGGCCATTTGGGATTCAGTTTCGCCACGGGCGCCGGCGTAGGTCATCGCCAGGGCGAGGGAAATGCTGTACGGAGACAGGATCAGGTTCCCGTTTTCGGAACGAAGCGAGCGGTACATATCCAGTGCGAAGGTGTTGTTCCCATCCACAAGACCTTGCAGGTTTTCCTGTCCAACAGATGGGTTTGTCTCACGGCGTTTGGTTGATTCCGCGATATTCACCGATGTGCTGCCACATGCCGCGAGCAGGGTTGAGATCAACATAACCAATGGAATAAGCTTTGGGAAATGTTTCATGGTGTCTCCTTTTATTGGATAGAGGACGATTTTGTTCCCGCATTTGTTCCGAGAATGGAGATCTCCATGGAGACCTCACTTGTGTCATCGTTGTAGCAGGGGATCTCGTGAAAGCCCACTTTGCGATAGAAATCCAGGGCACGCGTTTGTTGTGGGTGCGTTTGCAGCCGCACCCGCTGATATCCTTTTTGATGGGCGAATTCCAAAAGTTGTTGGACGATCCGAAACCCTACTCCTTGTCCGTGATATTTTTCCAATAACCACACGCGCTTGAGCTCGGCTGTATCTTCGTCCAATTTGCGAATCGCGCCCGAGCCGATGACAGTTTCATCCTCCAATACCGCGAGGAAGAGTCCATCCCGTTCAGAATATTCCTCCTGGAAATTGTCCATGTCGCTGAGTTGGCCGGAGGATTCAAAGTACTGGATGCTTTCCTCAAGTGTGCCATCCCAGCCAAAGATCCCATAAGCCACTTTGAGGATGACGTGTTTTGCAGGTTGAATTTCGTGCGCGCGGATCGGCCTGATCTTTATCATGGGTTGATTTTACTATTTTGTTTGGGCGTTATAATCCTTGCGTTCCCATGACCAACGAACTCGAACAACGCGAGGTCCAAAAACGTAATTTTCGTTATGTGCAGATCGACGCGGTCGGTGTAAGCATTTCAAATGTCGCCGCGCCGTTCCTGCCCGTCTTTCTCACGCGCCTGGGCGCGTCAAATTTTCAGGTGGGATTGCTTTCCTCCATGCCCGGCATCACCGGGTTGGTGCTCGCCATCCTCGTTGGCAGGTTTTTGCAAACGCGCTCGAACGTGGTGCCCTGGTACAGCCTTTCGCGCCTGCTTGTGATCTCCTGTTATGCACTCACGGGCCTGCTCACGTTCGCACTTTCAAAAGAATATGCAGTGATCGCAACGCTGGCGATCTGGGCATTTGCAACGCTTCCACAAACCACACTTGCCGTCGCCTTTTCCGTGGTGATGAACGCGGTGGCCGGTCCACAGGGACGTTATGACTTGCTCAGCCGCCGCTGGGCGATCTATGGACTCACGGCCGTGGTGGTGACCTTCTTTGTGACGCGCCTGATCGACCTGGTCGAATTCCCTCGCAACTATGAACTTATGTTCCTGGGATTATCGATTGGCGGATTGATCAGTTTTTATTTTTCGAGGCGGATCCAACTTCCGCTTCAGACTCCGCCCGCGCTTGCTCCATCCCGATCTGCATGGGACTCAGCCCGCAACTACCTCTCCTTAATTCGCAGTGTGCCTGCTTTCACTTCCTTTGCTTCGAAGAGATTCGTGTACCTCTCGGCACTCGCTTTGAGTCAGCCCATCCTGCCTCTATACTTTGTGCGTGAGGTCAAAGCCACGGACTCTGAGATCGGCATCATCACCATGGCCATGACACTTGTGATGCTGTTTGGTTATTTCATCTGGCCGCGGGCTTCGCGCAAATATGGGGGACGATTCGTCCTGCTCGCAACAAGCCTGGGGATGGTGTTCTATCCTGCGCTTACCGCCGCGACCCATCAAGTTGCGTTGATCATCCTGTATGCGGCTGTCGCCGGGCTCTTTCAATCCGGCCTGGACCTGGTTTTCTTCGACGAGTTGATGAAAACCGTCCCCTCCGAATACAGCGCCACCTTCGTCTCGCTGGCCCAGTCCATGCAATATCTCTCTGCCATCGTGGCGCCGTTGATCGGCACCTGGCTGGCGGACTCGATCGGCCTGGGCGGCGCGTTATGGGTGAGCGCTGGCTTGAGGTTTGTCGGATTTTTATTGTTTTTAATGCCTGACCGCAGGCTTCAAAATAATTCCCGACCGTAATTCCAGTTTGACCTGCCAAGTAACAAAAAATTCGATGCTGCGTTAATCCAATTGAGTGTGAAGCAACCTGTAAATCAGTTAATAATATTTCTGAGAAACGAGTTGCTTCACACTCATTCAACTATTTCATTTAATCAGACTGGAGACGATCATGAAAATTGCAACCCTTACAGATCTGCTGACAGAGGAGTTAAAAGACCTGTACAGCGCAGAAAATCAGTTGATCAAAGCTCTTCCCAAGATGGCCAAGGCGGCCGAATCGGAGGAGTTACGTACGGCCTTCGAAAACCATTTGGAGGAAACCCGCACGCATGCAGAACGCATCGAAAAGATCGCGGTTGAAATGGATATCAAGCCCGGCGGCAAGAAGTGCGTTGGCATGGAAGGACTGATCGAGGAGGGCAAGGAGCTTCTTCAGGCCGATATCGAACCCGAGCCCCTTGAAGCCGGCCTGATCGGGGCTGCCCAGCGCGTGGAACATTATGAGATCGCTGCCTATGGCACGGCTCGCGCTTTCGCCCGGCAGCTTGGCCTGACGAAGGTGGCTGATCTTTTGAGCCAGACTCTCGAAGAAGAAAAGCATGCCAATGGCCTGCTGACGCAGTTGGCCGAAAACCAGGTCAACGTGCAGGCCGCCATGAGTCACTCATAATGACAGACCGAAAGGAGCGTCTGAGATGATGAATTTAACCCAAAACTGGTGGATGGTTGTCCTGCGCGGCGTGCTGGCGATCCTGTTCGGTGTGGCGGCATTCGTGTGGCCGGGCATCACATGGTTCTCGCTGGTCATTTTGTTTGGTGCATATGCCATATTTGATGGCGTCATTGCCGTGGTTACCGGCCTCAGGCAGGCGAAAGATTCACCTCGCTGGTGGGTCTTCCTGCTTGAAGGTTTGGTGAGCATCGGCGCTGGCGTGGCAGCTTTCTTATGGCCGGGAGTAACCGCATACGTATTGGTGATCGTGATTGCCGCCTGGGCTGTCATCACTGGTATTCTGGAAATTGCGGCTGCCATTCGTTTACGACATGAGATCACCAACGAATGGATGTTGGGATTGGGTGGCTTGCTCTCAGTTGTGCTGGGCGTACTGCTCTTCCTGCGACCCGTAGCTGGCGGCCTGGCGCTCGTCTGGATGATCGGAGCCTATGCCTTGATCTTCGGTGTGCTGTTGATCGCGCTCGGCTTCCGCCTCAGAACGATGGATGTGCCGGTCAAATCGACTCGCAAGGCGAAAACGAAAACCCCAATGCGCCAGTCCACATCGTCCCGTTAATCGAGTTTGGTAAACAACCAAAAATACAAGGCTCCCGCGAATTCGCGGGAGCCTTGTTGATTCCAATTTTATGTTGGATCAGAGTTGAAGGATGGAGTCTTCTGTTCCAAACGGATTTGGTGCCAGCGCATCCGCCTGGGTGTCGTTTTCCCAGCGTTCGCCATCCAAGCGGTAGCGGAACTGATAATTCTGTTTCGCGAGCAGGGTCAGTTGCACGGAAAAACCGCCGTCTTCCTGCTGGTTCATCTTTTCACCGGCCCAATCGGTAAAATCCCCGCATAGATAAGCCTCGGAGCTGTTGACCTCGGCCGGCAATTCAAATGTGACCTCGCACTTTTTTCCATCTTTTGAATATTTCTTGTTGATCATGGGATACTCCATTCAATTGTTTCGTGTGGGTTCGATAACTATAGTCTACAGTGCCATGATTACCAACCGATTAAAGACTCTTTAAGCAATTGTTTAATTTTTGTTATTTTCCCAACCTCGCCCGTTCCTCTTCGATCAAACTTTCTTCGAGTTTCTTGAAAAGCGGACCCGGCTGATTTAATTTCTTCCCGGGCTTCAGCTCGCTGGGTTTCCAGTAGGTCGGACTGGCAGCCCGACCTACATCGCGATATCGCAATACCGTATGCTCGCCGAGCGAGTCTTTGACCTTCTCGGTGTACTGTTCGCCAAACAACGGATTTTCATATCCGAAGAATTCATGCAAGCGCGCGCAGGTGAAAGGCAGGAACGGCGCGAAGATCACCTTGAGCGAGTCGATGGCTTTCAGCGCGGTGTAGATCGTCTTCGCCGCGCCGTCTCTATCGGTCTTGATGGCGGTCCATGGCGCGGTCTGGTCGAGATATTGATTGACCGCTGTGGCGAGTTTCATGGCTTCACCCAACGCGGCGCGCAATTTCACGACTTCGAGCAACGCGCCGACAGACGCGAATCCGTTCTCGATAACGGTCAGCAGGTCAAGGTCCGCGGGACGTAGGGGCGGGGTCACCCCGCCCTTACCATCCAGGTTGGGAACATGTCCCTCCCAATGTTTGTAACAGAATGAAAGCACGCGGTTCGCAAGGTTACCCCACGTCGCCACCAATTCATTATTGTTGCGCGCCACAAACTCTGCCCAGTCCCAATCGCTGTCCTTCAACTCAGGCATGTTGACTGTCAGGTAATAACGCAGCGCGTCGGGGTCGTAGCGCGTAAGAGCGTCACGTCCCCAGACCGCCCAATTGCGCGAGCCGCTGATCTTCTCGCCCTCGAGATTCATAAATTGATTTGCGGGTACATCATACGGAAGGGTGAGCGGCGTTTCATCCTCGGCAAATATTTTCATGAACGTACTGCCTGCGCCCATTAATTGCGCCGGCCACAACGATGTATGGAAAAAGATATTATCCTTGCCGATGAAGTGGAATTGCTTTGCATTCGGATTCACCCACCACTCGCGCCACGCGTCTTTCTGCCCTGCCAGCTGACTCCACTCAATGGGCGCGGAGAGGTAGCCGATCACGGCCTCGAACCACACGTAAATGCGTTTGCCGGCTTCCGTCCAGCCTTCGATCGGGATGGGCACGCCCCAGTCGAGGTCACGCGTGATCGGGCGCGGTTTGAGTCCCTCGGCTTCGATCTTGCGAAGCGATTCCCCGATGACGGTATCCCGTAAATGCGGGGAGCGTTCCTGTAAAAATTTCTTCACATCGGATTCGAGCTTGGAAAGATCCAGATAGAAATGTTCAGTCTCGCGTAATTCGAGCGCGCCACCTTCCTTTGAGCGCGGATCCTTCAACTTTTCGGGTTCGAGCACATTCCCGCAGTTATCGCACTGGTCAGAACGCGCGCCTTCGAACCCGCAGATGTAACATGTCCCTTCGACGTACCGATCGGGAAGGAACCTGTTCGAGGAGGGTGAATACCATTGCAGGGATTTTTGTGTGAACATGAAGCCGTTCTCTTTCAATGCGAGAAAGATGGCTTGAGATACCTTGAAATGATTTTCCGTATGCGTGGTGGTGAACAGGTCGTAGGTGATGCCGTAGCCCTGGAATAATTCAAGGAAGCCGTCGTGATACTTCTTGTACACTTCCTCAACCGGTTTGCCTTCCTTATCTGCCGCGAGAGTCACAGGCGTCCCGTGCGAATCTGTACCGGAGACCACCAGAACTTTGTTCCCCTTGAGCCTGTGATAGCGCGCGACGATATCGCCTGGCAAATGGGAGCCGGTAATGTTCCCTACATGGATTTCAGCATTGGCATAGGGCCATGCGATGGCGATCAATATGTTTTCAGGCATTCGTGCCTCCGTGATTCTTTTACCACGAAGGACACCAAGGGTAAAGAAAAAACCTTTGTGTACTTCGTGACCTTTGTGTTTAATTTTTTTGAATTTATAAACAAAAAGGCCGCCCATGCTTATGGACAGCCCGTTTTCGTTCAGGTAGATAAACCTAACGTGCTTTCCACTCGGCGCGGCAAGACATCTCCATTCGCACACCCATGAAGGGTGCTTTGGCCATGGTCATTGCCACCACTGGGAAAGCAGGCACGGTTTTCATGTGGACTATTTTAGGCGCAGCGGAGGGGTTTGTCAATAGACTTGTGGGGCACGCTCCCCTCGGGCGATTATTAAGTTGCAAGTTTTGCAGAAGGGATAGTATGCTAAACTTAATTCGTCGATTTGGCTGGTTCTCGAAGCTTTACGTCTTTCGAAAAATGACCACCAACGTCCATGAGCTCTTCGGTTTTTGGTGGTTCGTGCACCAGAATGAACCTGAAAGCTTGTGGATTTTTTGTTATGGAAGGCCAAAATGAAGTCAATCAAAGCCCCTAAAAAGACTGTCCGCACGAAGAAGAAAGACGCTCCCTCAAAACCCAGGAGTGCCCGCACCTCCAGGGTGCAGAAAACACCGGCAGATGGTGGCGGCTTGTTACGTACGCTGTTCAATCTCTCGCCGGACGCCATCATCGTGATCGATCCTAATCACCCTTCCGTTTCCTGGCCGATCATTGATTGCAACCCGGCGGCCTGCCTAATGAATGGTTACACTCGTGAGGAATTGATCGGACAGTCTGTTGATATTTTGAATGTGACCTCCGGCACGTCGGCGGAACGTATCGCCTACATGGAGCGATTACGAAAAGCAGGCAATCTTAAACTTGAAACCCGTCATCGCCGCAAGGATGGCGTTATCTTCCCGGTTGAAGTCTCAACGACACTTACCCGGATCCATGGACGTGAACTGGTGGTCGGCATCGACCGCGACATTACCAATCGCAAGCAGGCCGAGGAAAAACTGGCAGAGGAACGCAATCTCCTTCGGACACTGATCGAGAATATACCGGATCGTATCTACATCAAGGATACAAAAGGTCGTAAAACCATTTCCAACATTGCAGACTGGCAGGCGTCGGGAGGAAAGCGGATGGAGGATGTCATTGGGAAATCAGACTTTGATACATATCCAGCCGAATTGGCCTCCAAGTTTTGGGCGGATGATAAAACTGTTCTTGATTCAGGTGCGCCAATCCTAAATCGTGAAGAACCCGGGCTGGATGCTCAGGGCAATCCAAATTGGGTCATGGCAACAAAGGTGCCTCTGCGCGATGAGAAGGGACAGATTATCGGTCTGGTGGGAATCGGACGGGATATCACCGAACAAAGGCTGGTCGAAAATGAGATCCGAAAATCAAGGGAGGTCTTTGAGCGGATCATCTCCACAATGCAGGATATTGTTTACAGCGTGGATGCAGAGACGCGCGAATTCAGTTATTTAAGCCCTGCATTTGAAAGATTGCTCGGGTATTCCATGGAAGATATTCGAGAGATGGGCGGCAGGCAGGCCTTTTTGGCACAGGTGATCACCGGGGACATGTTCACCAAACAGGAGAATACTTTTGAAAATCTTTTCACAGAAAAGGCAGTTGTGCCCAATTGGGAGGAATGGTGGCGTTGCAAGGATGGAACATTGGTCTGTCTGGAAGACCGTTCCATGCCTGTTTATGAAGCTGAACGTCTCATAGGCACGCAGGGGATACTTCGTGATGTCACCGAACGAAAACGGGCTGAGGCCGAGCTTCTGCGTGAGAAAAAATTCCTGGAGGCTTTGAATCTGAAAAGCCCGGTGGCCATTGTTGTGCTGGATAATGACGACAGGATTGTTTCAGTCAACCCGGCTTTTGAGGAATTATATGGATACGAAAATGAAGATGTATCAGGCCTAAAGCTGGATACCCTGGTCAATACTGAAGAAACCCTGGGTGAGGCCATTAAATACAGCCAGCTGGCAATGAAAGAAACAGTTCACATTCTTGGAAAACGCCGCCGTAAGAATGGCGAGCTGGTGAATGTTGAGATCATGGGTGTACCAGTGGTTGTTTCAGGCGAAAGAGTGGGATCGCTTGCCATCTATCATGATATTTCGGAACTCGTTCGCGCCCAGCATGAAGCCGAACGCGCGAATTATGCCAAGAGCGAATTCCTGGCGAACATGAGTCATGAGATCCGCACCCCGATGAACGGCGTCATTGGAATGCTTGAACTGGCGCTCGATACCCCGCTAAACCCCGAACAACAGGATTACCTGCAAACCTCACTGAAAAGTGCTGAAGCTTTGCTGACGCTCTTGAACGATATTTTGGATTACTCCAAGATCGAAGCCGGCCGGCTCGAC